>JBIPLF010000025.1:0-30678 GCA_044368015.1 Rickettsiales bacterium | reverse complement strand
CTGGGCGATTCTGTGCGTTAGAATCTGGCTCTTTTTGCCCGCATTTGATGATGTATTCATAAGGTGTGAGTCCTTGCAGGGTTTTTAGGCGTTTGGCGAAATTGTATCGTATTTTCGCTTTATTCTCGCACTTCGTCCTGCATCGGATTCATCAAATTCACGTAGAAAGCCTACGCTGGAATTTGCTTCACCTCGCACTCCTCGTGCAAAAATAAAGCGAAAACACTATAGGCATTCACGAAGTTGTAGAGATGCTCCTTTAGCTGCGTGTGGTTTTCGTAGTGGTAACGCTTGACCGTGGCCTCTTTCAGGGTCCGGTTCATGCGTTCGACCTGGCCGTTTGTCCAGGGATGGTTGACCTTGGTGAGCCTGTGTTCGATTTGATTTTCATGGCAGACACGGTCGAAGATGCGGGCAAACGCCCACTGATCTGTTTTGCGGTTGGTAAATGGGATTCCGTTGTCGGTGAGCACGGTATAAAGGCGGTAAGGCACGGCAGCAATGAGGTTGCGCAGGAACTGCGCGGCTTCCATCTTGCCGTATTTCTCCAGCAGCTCAACGTAAGCGAACTTGGACGTGCGGTCGATTCCCACGAACAGATAGAGCTTTCCTTCCTCGGTTCGCACTTCGGCGATGTCGATGTGGAAGTAGCCGATAGGGTATTTCGCGAACTTCTGTTTTGCAGGTACTTCCGGCAACCGGCTGATGTCATAACGCTGGAAGCAACGATGCAGGCTTGAGCGTGAGAGGCCGAGAATGCTGCTTTGCAGGGTATTATACACCATCACAAAGTGGGACAAACATATCGTCAAAAGGCAAGGAACCATTGCCTTCTCCCTACTTCTCCCGTTAAAGATTTTCCATAATATATATTATATGATTTATAGTCATTGGGTGGTGAGGGAAACAACCCACTGATTGATTGCGATTATTGAAACGCGACAAGATAGTACTGGGTCAGAAGCGAAGCGTAGGAAAAACCGGCCCACCTACTCTTTCTCCTTCCACAACTTATGATACCAGCGCTCTTTGCCGCCGGGGGGTGGTGCGTCGCTGTTTGCCGGCTTAAAACTCTGCCCTGTTTGCTGCATCTGTTCGCGGATGTTGCCAATCTCCCAACCGGTGATACGGCTGAGCATTTGTGCTTCCGCTTCAAAGCGCCCCGGTAGCGATGCACGATACTGCGTGGCTTCTGCGCATTGGGAATCACCTGTCCAGGGGTGCTGCATTACATAACGCCCCTGAAAATTCTCGGTGTTTTCGGTGATCTGGAACATCAGATCTTCCGGAAAATGGGCAGCGTCATAGCGCACATGCAAGCGGGTGAGAAACACCTCCTGCCCTGAGCCGGTGAAGGGTTGATTGATGGCGGGGTCAGCAGGCGGCTGAATCCAGAAGGCTCCCAGCTCGCGCAACTCGTCATTGGAGAGAGGATCGGCCGCACAGGGGTCGCACCAATTCATGTCCCAGGCATATTCCAGAAAGAGGGTTTTCATCCCCTCACGCTGTACAGCCTGATTGAACATATCAGTATAAAACTGACCAAACTTATCCTTCACGAACAGCGGAATGGTCATGTCGGAGGGGATTTTCACCGTGCGGTAATTGGTGGCCTCCACCCTACCCTTGCGGGTAAGAGTAAAAATGAACAATTCCTGGGATCCCTTGGCATTCACGGTGCCGAGGCGAATCGGCAACATGAATTTCGGCGATTCAAACGCAATTTGCAGCGGACGCAGATAGGTGCCGCCCTGCTTGGCCTGCTCCTCCAGATTCACCTTGGCGACAAAAAAGCGCGTTCCCTGCTTGATATAGCTTTCGAGCACGCGTTCTGCCCCATCTGGGGTTTTGTAACCATTTTCCTTGAGCCAGGTGGCCAGTCCATCGCTCTCCTTGGCGGAGAGAATTAGAATATCATATTCGCCAACGGTATAGCTGGCTTCAACCGTAACCCCCAGGGATTTGGTACGGGCTTTGGCTTCCGGCGCGCCACCGGCCATATCGGCCATCTCCATCATCGGTGCACGTTGCAGATAGACGCGATTACAGGGATCATCGTCGAAATACTCCACCAGACGGGGAGCAGAATAGGCATCCAAATGCTCAACGATTTTGTTTTCCGTGACGTGAATCTGGTCTTTTTCCAAAAAGGTCGGCACCGGAATCACCATCGCGAATTCCTTGGGGTCGCCCTCGTAATCATTGACCATGGTCAGGACGGTTTTGCCATCCTCGCGCACCAGCACCACTTTGGAGGCGTGGTTGTAGAGCTTGGTATCGGCCTTAGAGACGTAAAACCCGCAAAATGCCTCCGCCGTAAAGGGAAGCAACAGGCTTAAACCGAGGAGCAAACGGGCGATCGCCATTGGTAACGTTCCTTTCTAAAGAGCAGGTCCAGCAAGGGCACCGCCATGCTCACCACCGCCAGAGCATAAAAAATCCCACGCGGCTTGTATAGGCCAAACTGAATGCTGGCCCCGATCATCGCCACCGCCACCGCGAACAGCATGCGGCCCCATGGGTGATCGGGAGTGGTGCGCGGGTCGGAAATCATAAAAAAGGCAAACAGCAGCACCGCCCCACTCTGCAACTGGTGCAGTGGAATCGCCAGCGGATCGCCTAGCCACAGGGCGCGGCCAATGAGAATGGCGGCGTAGCTCCCCAGAAACGCCAGCGATACATCCCAGCGGGACGCACGCGTCACCACCATCCCCCCCAGCGAGACCATGAGCAACGCAAACCAGGTGACGCTCCCCCACTGACCGGGCGAAAGCCATGCCCCGCCAAAGAGCAACAACGTGACAATGCCGATATTCGCGGGGTTGAACACATGTTTCCCCCGCACGCGAATCACGAATTTGGAGCCAATCGCCACCACGGCGGCTAACAAAGAGAGCCACGGCGCCTGGGTACGCAGCAACAGCGAAAGCGACAAGCCGGTAATGAGCGGACTGCGCCAGTCAAACGGCGAACCCACCACGCGACATCCGATGTATTGCGTCAGGAGCGAACCGCCGAGCACCACCGGCGGATGCCACCAAGGCACATCAAACTGGAGGAAGGTCAGACCGTAGCACAGCAAACCGCCCAGCACGATAAGCTGAGGGTAGCGCGCATCCGCAAACAGAGGGGAAGATGGCACGGGACACTCCCCTTACGGCTCACGAGATGTCAGGACAGGCCCTGATTCACCGGACGACGCTCACAGGGGCTGCCTTCCGCACCCACGCAGGGGCTTTTCAGGTCTTTAATTTCACTGGCACAACCGGAAAGCACCAGCACGCCAAGCACAAGGGAAAAGAGCGTCTTCATGATAGATACCTCCATATATTGCCAATACAGGATAGGAATTCACTCATGAGACGCAAGCAAATTCCTATCTATAACCGTTATTGTGTTTCTTGTTGTGGTAGTTGTGGGCCTCTATGTCCTATTCCGGCGGCAGATGCTTCCTGTGAGGCAATCACGTCATCATGGACACTGCTCCCTGCGGAGTGTCCACTGCCTCTGGACGCCACACTATCGGCGATGGCTTTCCGATCAAATATTGCGTTACTCACCTGATTCCAGTTTCCGCCTGCGGCAGCGGCACCGACGCCACGATTAATACCCGCCCCAATCTCATCGGAGAGTACTTTCGCCGGACTGCTGGCCGTCTCAAGGGAGATAAATGCTCCTGAGAAGGCATTGGCAATGTTGATCACAAAATCGTAGAAGCTCCAGGTGACATAACCAAGCAACGCAAACGCCAGCATGGAGGTAATGCGCAGTGGATAGGTCCCCCCTCCCCACTCGGCGCATTGGCAGGGAACGTCCCCGCACATGAAGCCTTCCACCCCCACACGCACGCTTAAACACACGCCATTACACATAAATTGCCAGGAATTAAGCTGGATCGACGTCCCCAGCACACTCCGCGAGGCATCGTAACACACGTCCACTCCCAACATATCCCTCGCGGCAATGTCGATAAGCGTAATAAAAAATCCTAAAAACGTAAACAAAAGAATCGGTTGCAGAGAGAAGTTAACCAAAGCGTTGATCCAGCCCTGAAACAGATGCGACGTGCGTTGAAACAATATGCAGGGAATAAAAATCGGCCCCAGCCCCAATAAAAGCGAGGTCGCCAGAATCGAAACAAGATACACCCACAAGGCCCGCGCCACCCCTCCCAGCATGAAAAAGCTTCCTGCAAAGAACAGCAGTGGGAAAATCGGCCCGTAAGGTGGGGTTTCAACGGCGGCATTCATCACCGGAAAGGTTTTCCAGTTATAGATCTGCACAATAAGGGCATCGATAAAATCGAATGGAGAAGGTCTGGCGCCATTGGGTTTGACCGTATCAACCTGAAATTCTCCGCCCACCACACTGGCCGTAATGCCTGTCATGACGTTGATCAGGTCATCCGTCCCCTCCCGGAATAATCCATATACATAATGGGTATAGAAGGTTAGGCTGGTGCCGCTGACAAAGGTTGCCACCACCGCCAGTTTGATCACACGCATAAAAACATCGCCCGTACTGGCCTGCACCAGCCCCAGCGTGAACATCACTCCGTAAATAGCAATATAGAGTACAATCGCCGCGCTAACAGCATTCAGGTAGTTCGCACTACTCACAATTCCCATATACAGCGCTTGCCAGGCGTCTTTTACGACCTCTTTAATGTGATCTACCACGGGGGTCAGAATGCCTCCCGCTGAAAACTGAAACGCGGGAAGGTCTTTGGTGGTGGTAATTTCGGCATGGGCAGGCGCGCACATCCCTGCATATAACAGCAGAAACAAACCGCAGACGAGCGCCACTCCCCGCAAACGGGTTATGTTGAGTTGGCCTATAGGCTTAAGGTGAGTCATCGCCATATCATATTCCTTAAACATTGCGGCTCTGTTACCTTCGGGGAAACACATTGTTCCAAAGGTTCTGTGTGCTGAAATTACCACTACCCACCGTATTCACCGCGCCGCGCAATTGAGTCTCAAGCGGCATGGAGATGCTCGACAGGTTGCTTCCCATCGCCAGCACTTCAGCGGTCATAATCGGCACATATTGCAGGAGAGCGTAGAGCAAATACCCCACAATCGAAATCGCGAAGAAGGCATAGAATATCTGTGGCCCTTTTACATAATCCAGACAGGGAAGCTTGATGCCATAGGACATAAACCCTTTGATGGGCTCCAGAAAGGCTCCCACCACACTCAGATTTTTTCCCTCTGTTAATGCAGGATCCAACCCACGCAGAAACTCATCCACAATCGCCATGCCGCGTGTGGGATCATTGGGCTGAAATTCCAGAGTAGAGCCAGCCATCTCCTGTGCGGTATCGGGTATGTTCATGGTGGCGGCCATCCGATTTTCGCAGTCTTGGATATTTGCGATGTTAAAGCGCTCCATGCGCTCTCCCATTTCCGTATAACTTTTTACCGGTTCTCCAAAAAGCACCTGTGCCAGTGAATGATTGCCAAACAGCACTGCATTGTTAAAAACCATGATCATAAAAGCCAGAAACCCAAAAATAATCACGGGTTGCAAGGCAAATCCAATCGCATGGAAGCGCCACTGATTGAAATATTGTTTGGTCGGCTTGAAGAGAATCAGAGGGATCACCAGCGGCGAGATCGCAACCAGAAAAATCAGTGCGATATAGCAACAGATATACATGTAGACAGCACGGCAGACAGAGAGCATTAATGTCAGCATCACACCAAGACCGCCCGAAAAAATAGCCCATCCGATGGTAGGGTCGCTGGTTGCACCGGCAATAATAATGGCCACCAGTCCGGATATCAGCCCGGTACTGGCTCCAAACCCAAAAATAACGCCCATCATACAATCCACGCGATTCCACATCTGCATGTGAGTGTTCGCGGCCGATGTAGCAAGTTCACAGGTAAGGGTTGGACTGCTCACGTCGAGCAGCGATGACGTCACAATTCGTAGCAGGTCCTCCAACGCCAGCATAATATCCGGGAACCAGTCCACCAGATGCTCGCTAAAGTACCATACAGCGGCCACCTGAATGACAAACATACTGGTTTCGGCACGAACATCCTTTACCAATCGTAAGGCGAGTTTTAACCCAAAAATGGCAATCGCCAGCACAATCAAACCAGAAACAATATCTTTTACTTCATTGTAAATGGCGGTGTGGAGTTGTTTAACCACCCCTCCTGTGCCATCTACTCCCACCAGAGCGACACGCAAACACTGAACAATGGGACCGGTTACTCCGCCGGTTGTAAAGTCGCAAAGCATGGCGGCTCGTGCATCAGGTGCGGCAAGGAGCATCCCCATCAACAGCAGTATTTTCCAGAAGGGGGAACGGTGTTTGCTCATCTATTCTGCCTTCATTCCGCGTGCCTGCGCTTTTGCCTGTGCCTCAGCCGCACGGGCCTGACGCACCCGATCAAACCCACTCACCGTATTTCGATCAAAGAATCCATAACCAAGGCTCATGGGAATATTGGAAAGGGATGCATTGAAGCGGTCTCGTTCTGCTTTGCTGGCAGCTCCAATTGGGCCAAGCGGTACCGTTTGCAGCAGGTCTGAACGCACGCTATTGATGGCTCCGGCATAATCTCTGCCACCGAATACACGCTCGTAGAAGGGGGGGCGCAAGTCATTCAGAATATTCATCATGGTTACACCCGTCAGATATTGGGATATCTTAGGAGCCATCTCAATCATCGTCATCATCATCAGGCCCACAATCAGCGCCATCACGAAGGATTGAATAATTTCAACCATCGTGACCTGCCCCATGAGCATGCGCCCTGCCAGATTCCACATGGCAACCTGGCTTGCTTTCCCCAGCTTGGTTGGGTCGATGATGACGGTAGAGAACACGGTGTTGGAGAGGCAATGGGTAACATCCCTCAGATCGGCCCCATCTTTGCCAACACAAGCTCCCACTGCATTGGGAAGTTTGCTATCTATGAACAACGCCTCATTGATATTCTCCCGTCCCGGGGGGGCCTCTCCCGTTATCGCGATGCTTTCCTCTCGCGCCTGCGCACCAACCGTTACCCGTGTTTGTCCCATGGCGCCGGTTTCGGCTAACGCCATAAAATCAGCGGCGAATTGGGTTGGACCACTGACCGGATGTCCAAGCACCATCGCCACCACGGAATTCGGCCCCTGATAGATGGCAAAACTATACACAATCGTCATGAAGGTCAGCAGTGCCACCAGAATCATGGGTTGCAGGATATAGGTCATGATACTCTGCAACCAGGTATTGAAATACCCAGCAGTAAATTGAAATAAAATGCAGGGAATCACCAAAGGTGCCAATGCAAACAGGAAGGCAATTGCCACAATGGCGACGACAAACGTATAAACAGCGCGAAAGACGGCAAAAACCAGTGTCAGCAGGAACAACACGCCGGCAAAGGTCACATAGGTACCCAGCCACCCACTGAAAAAATTGGAAACAATAAACCCGACCAGACTGGTAAGAATAGTCCCTGACAGGCCAAACCCGAACATCCCCATCAACAGGCAATCCATATTGGCCCAAACTGCATAATCAGGCAGCAGAGGAGCGTGGCATTCCACCACTCCCCCCTGAATAAGCGCACGGCTTGCCCACTCCATCAGTTCTTTGGAGACTTCAACGGCCGCATCGTAAAATGGCGCAATATTCTGGCTATAATAAACAACTGCAGCAACTTTAATGCATTGCATGGAAAATTCAGGAAGCGGGGAGCGGATCATCCCCAATGCCACTTTGAGTCCAAAAATGGCGATGGATAGTATTACCATCCCATAAATTACGGCCCGCAACTCTGTATAAACCGCGGTAATCATCGCATGCACCGTCGCGTTGACACCAAGATCTACGCAACTCACTACCGTTTCCGTGATCCTGCCAACTTCTAACGTTGCGGTAGCATCGCACACCTGTTGCGCCCATGCAGGCGAAGCACAGCACACCGCCCCTATCAGGGTGATGCACAGGCTTCGCAATGCATTACGCATGTTTGGCATCTTCTAACGCCTTCACTCGTTTTAAGAAAACCGGCAACCAAACGTCCGGATCCTCACCCAATGTACCCAGAATTTCATGCAAGATCTCAACCGTTTCAGCACGCCCCGAAAGCACATGGACGATATCCTCCATGCCACTGAGGTCGATCCGGGCAATCACCACGTCATTGCTTTGTTTGAGCAGAAAGAAACGCGATCCCGGATCGGTGGTTTTCAGGAGGTTAAACTCACGCTCGCTGAGCATGAAGGCCTTACGATAATCGTCCGTCGCCTTCAGGTTTGGCAGGAAGATCTGCGTGGCGGTTTGCTGAACCAGCGTGTCGCTGATGTTACTTTTAGTAGCATCTTCTACGCTTTGGGTAGCAAACACCACCATGGCGTTGAGCTTCCGCATGGTCTTCAGCCAGTCCTTAATACGCGGCGCAAAAATAGGATTATCGATCAGCGCCCAGGCTTCGTCGAGTACGATCATGGTTGGCGTGCCATCCAACGACAAATGGATGCGATGGAAGAGATACAACAACACCGGCCCCAGACTGATTCGGTCAGCCAGCACTTCACCCATCTCAAACCCATAAATGGGAGAAAGGCTGAAATCCAGCTTGTCCTCATCATTATCAAACAACCCGGCATACTGGCCGGAGCCGTGCCACATTTTAAGACGGCTCGCCGCCTTTCCCGGACCTTCAATCCCAAAGAACGGTGCTACGTTACGCAGAATCCGATCTTTAGGAGCCAATTTGTAATTACCGCTGATCGCCTCCATCACCATGGCCATATCTTCGTGGGTGAAGGGTTCATCATTGATGGTCAGCATGGCGCGAAACCAGTCCATCAGGAATGCTCGGTTTTCGCTCGTATCTGGCAATTTAAGCGGGTTAAAATGGCATTTGATACCCGGCTGAATATCCGTGTAATGGCCTCGCATGGCGCGGATGTAAATCTCGGCCCCGTGGTCCTTATCAAAGGCGAACATGCGGCATTTGAACTTCTGCGCCTGCGCACAGAGAAAGTTCATCAACACCGTTTTACCGCCCCCGGTAGGCCCAATGATAGTGGTATGCCCCACATCACGGCTGTGAAAATTGAAGTAATAGGGCGTACCGGAACTGGTATCGAGCACCGTCACCGCATTTCCCCAATGGTTGCCTTTATAGTTCCCCACCGGATAATTATGCAGCGATGAAAACGCCGAAAGATTCATCGTATTGATAACCGCCTTACGCGCCACATAATCGTGGTTGGCAGGTAATTGTGCCCAATAGCAGGCTTCCAGAATCATCTGCTCGCGCACAGCGTTCACGCCGATATTCACCAGTTCCGCAACAACCATGGAGGTGTATTCTTCCAGAGCCTTTATGTTGTCAGCAAACGGCATGACGGTAAAATGATGCTCGCCGAAGGCCACATGGCCGCTCATCGCCATATCCAGCGCGTTGCTGATCTCCGCCACTTGCGACACAGCGGCATCCTCGGCATTCATCATGCGCCGCTGCTGAATTTGCATCTTTTCAATTGCCGTCTGGCGGTTGATGTACGCAAAGGACTGGCTGACAATGAATTCAAACGGTAGCTGTAAAAAGGAATCGATCATCCCCGCTGCCGTCGCCGCCGCATATTCCTTGATACTTACGATGCTGGCGAAGCGTGTCTGATGCGCTCCACGAATTTCAATGGCTCTCCGACCAAAATACAGGCGATGCGTGGGTAAGGTATGTGAAACATCACCCGTAGGAGCCTGCATGGGCTGGGTAAAACCACCATTTACCAATCGCCCCAGAAATTCCAGCGGCTCGGAGAAATTGCCATTCTCCGTCTCGACAATAGTCAGCAGACGCGGGCTGTAATCCTTGAGGGTTGCCATCACCCGGTAGGTCACTTCGCGCAGATCCTTATGCGCTTCTTTGAGCATCATTTCGCGGGTAGCCGTATCGGCTTTCTCTGCCATACCCCGAAAGAAATGCTCAATTTTTGCAGCCCCTTTGGTGTCGTCACGGCGCACAATACTGATATAGAGATCATTGATAAACGAGACTTTATTCGTGTGCTTCTCCCGCCAGCGATCATTGACCTCCTGCGCGAAGCCCGTCGGCATCGTACCCTCAGGGTACCCACCCTGCCGACGACGTACAATGTGAAACCATAGCGAATAATTACCAGACCCCATGCTTTTGAGCAGCGTATTGCGGACGGCCTTCTTCATGTCCACGTCTTCATCATCCGCCGTCTCGAATGAAAAACCTGCCACCTTGATAACCTGAACGAATTCTTTTTTCTTGGTGACGAGCGTTTCTTTATCCCAATGGCAATAGTAGGGAATGAATTCGGCAGCAGAGATCTCCCGCGCAACGGAAGAGTGAATGGAGGTTTGACGACGGGCAAGCTGTATGTGTTCTAGCATAACGCCCTAAAAACTATCGTAAGAGTTGGTGAAATCGTGAAACAGCTTGTTCCTGCACCGTAAGGTACGGGCTGTTTTAACCAGTAACAACTCAATGGCGCGTGGTTCCCGCATACAAATCAGATACCCAACCCCATGCACGGGGAGGGCCATAAAAATCATCGCAGGGTTTTTCGTGTTTAGGAACACCACCATGATGACCATAAAATTGACTACCATGAAGGTGTAACTCACCCCCAGCAACATGGCAGGACGCGTCAACCCCTGAAAGAGCGGATCTGCCTGTAATCGTCCACCCGACATGCTATCCTCCTCTATAAGGATGATTCTGAGTATATACCCCGTGAATGACGTTTTTTTGACGGGTATGTCATTCTATGCATATTATTTTGATAAGCGTACCGCTACAGGCTTAACGGAAGCTAAAGAACGGTATGAATTGTAGAGGGTGTGGCGATGAAGTCTAAACGCGCATCATGAGGGGCGTGCGGAATGCTCGCACATTCCTGAGAATCATAGGCAATGCCAATGGCTTGTACATTTCCTGCCGCACGCAACTCTGCAAGGGTTCGATCGTAATAGCCTCCCCCATAACCCAAACGATTGCCCTGCTGATCGAACCCCAGCAACGGTACCAGCACTACAGATGGGCGTATTTGCGCGGAAGTAGGAGGTAGCTCCTGCACGCCATACGCACCGGAAATGAGGGAATCCCCCTCCTCCCAGCGACGAAACACCAGCGGAGATTCAGGTGCTACTACGCAGGGAAGCAGGGTCGTAGCCCCCTCTGCACGCAACCGGGCCAGCAGCGGCAGAGGAGAAAGCTCTCCACGCATGGGCATGTATCCGGCAATGACGGAGTTGTCAGTTATCAGTTGCCAGTTGCCAGCAAGACGCTCAGCCGCCTCCCTCGCCTCCTCCGCTGGCACCGCCATGCGCCGGGCGAGCAACGCCTTCCGGAGTGCCGCTTTATCCATGCGCGTGTTGATTCTCCCACGCCCAGGCATGGCGTAGGATGGTATCGAGATCGGAATAACGCGGCGACCAGCCAAGCAATGCTCGTGCTTTAGAGCCATCGGCGATGAGAATCGCCGGATCGCCCTCGCGCCGCCCCACCACCTGATGAGGCACCGGTTTTCCGGTGGCTTTTTCCGCCGCCAGCAGCACCTCGCGCACGCTGAACCCCTGCCCGGTTCCCAGATTAAAACAGCGTTCCGTTCCGCCCTGTTGCAGGTAATGCATCAGCTTCATATGGGCATCGCAGAGATCCACAATGTGGATGTAATCGCGGATGCAGGTGCCGTCCGGCGTGGGATAATCCTCCCCAAACACCGAAAGTGCCGGGCGTTTACCGGAGATCGCCTGCAATGCCAGCGGAATCAGATGCGTTTCCGGTTCGTGACACTCCCCTACCCTGCCTTCCGGGTCAGCTCCGCAGGCATTGAAATACCGCAGGCAACCATACACAAACCCATGCGCATTCGCGTAATCGGCGAGCATTTGTTCCACCATATGTTTGGTGGACCCGTAAGGATTGATCGGCCGCGTGGGATGCGTCTCGTTAATCGGCGTGTAATCCGGATTGCCAAACACCGCCGCCGTGGAAGAGAAAATAAACGGCTGTACCTTGTGCCGCACCATGGCGTTCAGCAGCGTCACCGTGCGCGCCACGTTGTTATCGTAATATTTTCCGGGATCGCGCACCGACTCTCCCACCTGAATGGAAGAAGCAAAATGCATCACGCAGCCAAAGCGATGCTGGGCAAACAGCCTGTCCAGTAGCGCGGCATCGCCAATATCCCCCACCACCAGCTCGGCATCCTGCACCGCCTCGGCATGGCCAGAGGAGAGATTATCCAGCACCACCACCGGATAGCCTGCGGCCCGCAGCATCAGCACCATATGCGAGCCGATATACCCGGCCCCACCGATAACCAGAATGGGGGTTTGATCCGTTACCATCGTAAATCCCTAACGCTAATTACAATAATAAGGAGACGTTCTCTCCAATCGGGTTCCGACTATCCTATTCCATTGGTTTCTGCATCTGATTTTTCGGGTCCTATCCGCGCAGGGTCGCTTTGATGGTCTCCGCCAGACTCTGACTGATTCCCGAAACTTGCATTAAGGCCTCCACGGTGGCGTTTGCAATCTCACGCGGCGAGCCGAAATGCTGCAACAATTGACGTTTGCGGGTGGCTCCCACCCCCGGAATGCCGTCCAGCACCGATCCCGTCAGTTCCTTGGTGCGCTTCCCGCGATGGGCGCGGATCGCAAACCGGTGCGCTTCGTCCCGCAATCGCTGGATATAATGCAGCAACCCGTCATGCTCTGGCAGGCGCACCGGCTCCTGACCGGGGCGGAATAACTGCTCGCGCCCGGCGTTGCGATCCACGCCCTTGGCGACCGCCAGCAGCGGGATATGGATCCCCAGTTCATCACAGACCGACTGCACGGCGGAAAGCTGCCCTGCCCCGCCATCCATGATGAGCAGATTGGGCCGGGTGGAAAGCCCCTCCGCCGTGGCATCAGAAACCGCCAGATGCGCCAGCCGCCGACGCATCACCTCGCGCATCATTCCGTAATCATCGCCCGGCGTTTCGCGGATGGTAAAGGTGCGATAGGCTTTTTTCGCAAAACCCTCCGGCCCGGCAACAATCATCGCCCCCACCGCCTGCGCGCCCATCATGTGGCTGTTATCATAGACCTCAATGCGCGTGGGAAGTTCCGGCAAGGCACAAAACACCTGCAACGCCTTCAGATTTTCCTGCACGGCTTGTTCTTCCGCCGCTTTGCGTTGCAGGGCCTCGCGGGCATTGTGGATCACCTGCTGAAGCGCCTGATGCTTGGCTCCCCGCTGCGGCGATTGCACCGTCACGCGCCGCCCTTCCTGCGTGGAGAGGGCGTCCTCCAGCCATTCACGCTCGTCCGGTTCCAGACTCACAAACAGCGCGGAAGGAGCCGGAACCCGCTGGTAAAACTGGGCGATCGCGTTGCTCAGCACCTCGCCTTCCGCCATCTCGGCATCGACGGCGAGAAACAACACGCGATTGCCGTAATTCTGCCCCCCACGGAAGAAAAACACCTGCAAACACACCTGCCCTGCCAGCCGGGCAATGCCCCATAAATCGGCATCTTCCAGCCCCTCCACCTGCAATTGCTGCTGATTTTGCAGGGAGGTCAGCGCCCGGATGCGGTCCCGCAACTGCGCGGCGCGTTCGTAATCCATGGCGACGCTCGCCGCGTCCATCTCCTGTGCCAGTTGTTGCTGCACCTGCTGGGATTTGCCCCGCAAAAACCGACAAGCCTGATCCACCAGCAGCGCATAATCGGCCGCGTTGATATGCCCCACGCACGGTCCGGCGCAGCGCTTGATCTGATACTCCAGACAGGCCCGCGTGCGGTTCGCAAAAAACCGATCATTGCACGGCCGCAGCAAAAACGCCCGCTGGAGGATCGCAATCGTATCATTCACCATGCTGGCTGAGGCGAAAGGACCAAAATATTCCCCCTTCACCGCCTGCGCCCCGCGATGCTTGGTGATGCGCGGAAACGGATGATCGCGGGTAATGAGAATAGACGGATAGGTTTTATCGTCGCGCAGCTGAACGTTATAAATCGGCTTCAACCGCTTGATGATATTCGCTTCCAGCAGCAGGGCCTCGGCCTCGGTGCGGGTTTCCACAATTTCCATCGCAGCGGTGCGTTCAATCACTCGCTGGATGCGTACCGATTGCCGCTGCGGCTGGGTATAGTTGAACACCCGTTTTTTTAGATTCCGCGCCTTGCCGACATAGAGCACCACGCCCTTCACATCCAACATCCGGTACACGCCGGGACGGTCTGGCAAGGTGGCTACGGTGTGGGTGATGATCTCAACGCCGCTGGTCATGGAAAAAGGCATAACATAACCTTCATCCGTTTGTCATGAATTTGTCACAGGGGGGGTAGCCTTTAATTAAATACTTTACTTAAATGAGGTGTATATGAGTATTCGAGACAAGGCCAGAGCGCTTGCCCAACAGCTTACCAAAAAGGGTCCGAAT
Organism: Rickettsiales bacterium; assembly: GCA_044368015.1. Classification (GTDB taxonomy): domain Bacteria; phylum Pseudomonadota; class Alphaproteobacteria; order Rickettsiales; family RI-342; genus JBIPLF01. The sequence continues at coordinate 16,242 of JBIPLF010000025.1, read as the reverse complement.
ACTGCGGAAGGCTTTGTGTATACTGATGCGGTAAGCAAGATTGCCACTCATGGAGTAGAAAAGGCAAACCTTGACCAACTACTTGCCATTATCCCAAGAACCGAAGAGTCTCAAGAACGTGCCATCCGCTTTGCTCAACAAAGTTTTGACAGTGCCACAGCCGTAGCGGCATTCGCTGCTGAGCATGATGATCTAATCACCGCTGCACAGAAGAAACTTGTCGGCCTTAGCGAATAGCCCCCCTACAACAACGATTCCAACGTCTGAATCGTGCTGTCCTTTTTCCAGTCTACCACGCCGGGGTTACGGCCCACCAGATTGCCTTTTTTATCAAAGATATAGGTGCTGGGGAGTCCGGGCACATCGAATAGATCTAGCAATATATCCTCCGGATCAAAATACACCGGCAGATTCCCCAAATGGGCGCGGCGGATGAACCGCCCCACCTGCTCGGTCGCCGTCGCCACGTCGTTATCGGTATCCTTGGAGATGGTGACGAAGGTGATCCGCCCCTGATACTCGGTCGCCACAGCGGAAATCTCCCGGATTTCAGGCACGCAGGGCGCACACCAGGTTGCCCAGAAATGCAGAATCACCGGCTTGCCCACAAACTGCGAGAGCTTTTGCGTACTGCCATCCGGCCCGGTGACCACGAGGTCCTGCAACAGGATAGGCTTGTCGGCCATCGACTTTTGTGGGAGAAGCAGCAGCATAGCCGCAAGCAGGCAGAGGGAGAGGATTCGCATCATATGCCGCACCATACACCAAAACCGGGCGACAGCGCAAGCACCGCTAATCCGCTGTGGGGCGGGCATTACCGCGAGGCGCAGGCGGATATCATGCAGGCGATCAATGCTTCCATCGACGTCGATAAACGCATCTACGCGCAGGACATTGCCGGTTCCATCGCCCATGCGCAGATGCTCGCCAGCACCGGCATCATCAGCCAAACGGACGCAGAGGCGATGGTGCAGGGACTCACCACCATCCGCGAGGAAATCGAACGCGGCGCATTCACCTTCACCCCCGCGCTGGAAGACATCCACATGCATGTGGAGTCGCGGTTGAAGGAACTGATCGGCCCCGTGGCGGGGAGGCTCCACACCGCCCGCTCGCGCAACGATCAGGTGGCGACTGATTTCCGTCTGTGGGTACGGGACGCCATCGACCGGCTGGATGGTGAGCTTTCGGCCCTGCAAACGGCGCTGCTGCAACAGGCCGAAACCCACACCGCCACGCTGATGCCGGGCTTCACGCATCTGCAAACCGCGCAGCCGGTGACCTTCGGCCACCATCTGATGGCGTATGTGGAGATGCTCACCCGCGACCGGGGGCGCCTCCATGATTGCCGCGCCCGTCTCAACGAATGCCCGCTGGGGGCCGCCGCCCTTGCCGGAACCGCCTTCCCTATCGACCGCCACCAGACGGCCCACGCGCTGGGCTTCACCCACCCGATGCGCAACAGCATGGACGCCGTTTCCGCCCGCGATTTCGCACTGGAATTTCTTTCCGCACTCAGCATCGGGTCGGTGCACCTGTCGCGCCTAGCGGAGGAATTGGTGCTGTGGACGAGCGCCCCCTTTCGCTTTGTGCGCCTACCGGAACGCTACACCACCGGCAGCTCCATCATGCCGCAGAAACGCAACCCGGACGCCGCCGAGCTGGTGCGCGCCAAATCCGGCAGCGTGGTGGGATCGCTGGTTGCCCTGCTAACGGTGATGAAGGGCCTCCCCCTCACCTATTCCAAAGACATGCAGGAGGATAAAGCCCCCGTGTTCCGCGCCACCGATGATTACAGCCTTTCGGTGCGCGCCATGACGGGGATGATCGAAGCGCTGGAAGTCAACGCAGACGCCATGCGCGAGCGGCTGGAGCAGGGCTTCCCCACCGCCACCGACCTTGCCGACTGGCTGGTGCGGAATCTGAATCTCCCCTTCCGCGAGGCGCATCATGTCACCGGCAATATCGTCCGGCTGGCGGAAGAACGCGGTTGCACGCTGGAAGCGCTGTCGCTGGCCGAAATGCAGGCGATAGAACCGCGTATCACGAAGGGGATTTTTGAGGTACTCTCCCCCGAACATTCCGTGGCCAGCCGCGTGAGCTTTGGCGGCACCGCGCCGGATCAGGTGCGAGCACAGATTGCGGAAATGCGTTAACTACGCCTTCTTCTCTCCTCGCAGCGAGGCGGTCATCCGCCACACACGGGATTGATGGATTTCCTGCAACTCGGCCCGCAGACGCTCTTCCTCCCGCGCCAGACGGGTTTTTTCGGTATCCAATATCGCTATCATCTCGGCATAGTCGCTGGCGGTAGCTTCCATCTCCTGAAAGGATTGCTGCAACTTGGTGAATTCGGCGTCCTGCGCCTGATGCGATGACTCTAATTCGCTATAGGCTTTCCGCATATCCTGCAATTGCTCGCGCAGCTCCATGATCAGCGCATCGCCCTGCTCGGCCCGGTTGAGTGCCTTGCTCAGGCTATCATGAAGGTGAGCATGGGTGGGGGCCTTGATGTCTTTCTTAAGCGCCTCGTGAATCTGGTCGAGAATCGTGGTGTTGGCACCCTTCCCAGCACTCCAGCGCTGCAACTGCGCATAGACCCGCACCGCCCAATCGGCCAGAAGATGCTTACCCAGTGGGCATTCCTCCACCACCGCGAGCTTATCGGCTTGCAGGAAGGGGGTGATGTCCTGTTCCGCGATGTCCATATCCTGCGGCCATTCGATGGCAAGTGCCCCTGCCACCCGCGTCATGAGCGATTTCCAGTCGGTGAAGAGGTCTGCGCAATCCACAAATACCCGGTTCTGCCCCCGCGTGAGCACTTCCGATTCCAGCACATGCTGAAGCCACATCTGGAGGGATTGCTCCCAGCTCAACCCATCGCGCCGCGCCAGCGAATCCGCCACCGCAAAAGGATGGCGAAACACCAGAATATAAGCTTGCCGCTGACTATATTGCGGTAACAGATGGTGCCATAGCGGCATCAAGCGGCAGGTGCGAGGGTCTTTGACCGCCCAAAGCGGCGAGGTAGCGAACTCCCGCTCCAGCACTTCTTTTAACTCGGCAATGAACGGGGCCGCCCCCTCCTGCTGCCACCAATGTTCAGGGTAGTAGCCGGTATAATCCCAACGCCCCCCCAGATGCTGCATCAATCGTTCCTGAAGGTAGCTGATACCGGCATTTTCCCAGAAACCAGAAGGGTTTGCGAAGTTGGGGGCCAGCAGGTTATTCCCCAGACTCACCCCCAAATGACGCAACGTTCCGGTAAACGCGGACGTGCCGCTGCGATGCATCCCCAGAACCAGAAGAGCCGTGCTTTCGCGCATCATGGATACCAAACGTTAACCTGTTTTTAAGTCGCAGCCCCTACACTAAGGAATGCGAATTTTGCCAGAGGTTACGGCAGACAACACACGCGGTCAACCACCATAGCAGGAGTTTCCCGATGAAAAGCGATGAGTTTCGTGCCCCGCACACCTCAGGCATTACCTCGGATCTAGGCGGATTTTCCCCCCCCATCACCAGTTCACGAGTGGTGGATGCCAGCTATGTGGCCGATGGTAAGGAACTGAACATCCCCATCGGTGAAGCGCTACTGAGCGCCGATTTTGTGCGCGATGGCGTGGATCTCGTTATTCAAGACTCCCCCTTCTCTGAAACGCTGGTGGTCAATTACTTCATGCATGACACCATTCCCGCGCTGCTCAGCGAGCACGGAAAGCGTCTGGCAGGCGATACGGTGAGCAAACTCGCCGGTTCCATTGCCCCGGCGCAATATGCTGGCCCTACCAGCTCCCCTACCCCGATCGGTTCGGTGGAGCGCGTTCAGGGAACGGTCACCGTTAAACATGCCAATGGCACCACGGAAACCCTTAAACAGGGCGATCCGGTCTATCAGGACGACGTCATCGCCACCAAAAAAGCCGGGATGGTTGGGATTACCTTCAAGGATGATTCCGTGTTCACGCTCGGCGAAGACGCCCGCATGACGCTGGATAAAATGGTGTATGATGCCGAAACCGGCGAAGGGGAATCCTCCGTCAGCGTCGTCAAGGGGATGTTTAAATTCGTCAGCGGTGAGATCGCCGCCAACAATCCCGGCGACATGGTGGTGAAAACCCCCGTCGCAACCATCGGGATTCGCGGCACCACCGGCGGCGGCGATGTGGCGGGTGAAGGCCAGCCTAATCAGTTCTTTCTGGAGCCAAACGCCGACGGCACCACCGGAACCATTGATATTATCACCGATGCCGGGGTGCAGCGTATCGACCAACCGAACATGATGGTGGGGCTGGAATCCATCAAGCAAGCGCCCGCCGCCCCAACCTATGTGGCGCCAGAGCAGCTCAACAAGCAATTTGGCACCGTGATGGAATTCTCCTCCGACGGGAAATATGAGGATCGCAAAGCCGAATTTGAAGGCGAGAAAGCCAAGGAAGAAGCCGCCAAAGAAGGCGATGCTAAATCCGAAGAAGAGAACAAAGAGGGCGAGGCCAAGGAAGGTGAGGCCAAAGCCGAAGGAGATGGTGAAAAAACAGAAGGCGATGCCACATCTGAAGGGGATGCCAAAGAGGGAGAAGGCGAAGCCAAAGGGGAAGGCGAGAAGTCAGAAGGTGACGCGAAATCCGAAGGCAATCCGGAAGGCGACGCCCAGGCTGCTGACGGCGAAAAGGCATCCGCCGATGGTGAAAACAAACCGGAAGGCGACGCCGCCAAAGGAGACACCGCAGCAGGCGAGCAACCGAGTGGTCCCGCAGGCGAAGGCCCGATCGGCGAAAAACCAACAGGGGACGCCGCCACACAGAACGCGCAAGGCCCGCAAGGCACCGAAACACAGGCACAAGCCGCCGCCGGAGAAGCCGCCTTTGACGGTAAAGCGACAGGCCCCGCCGCAACAGGTGCGCCCGGCGCCCCCAATGCGGGGGGAGAGTCCGGCGCGCAAAATGCCGCGCCGCCGCCTCCGCCACCACCACCGGTTGCCGATTTTGCACCACGGGCGGCTCAAACCTTCGGGCCATCGGCGTCGCAAGCCTTCCAACAAGCCTCGGCCACCCAACAAACCACCATGGGGATCAAGCAGGTTGCCCCCACCTTTGGCGCTCCCCCGGTGAATACCGGATTTGCACCCGCCGCGCAAAATGGCTCTCAGGCTTTTGGTGCTCCCGGCAATGGCGGCGCGGCACCGGCTGGCAATCCCGGAATGCTGGGAGGCATTGGTGCCCCCGGCAGTACCGGGTTGGCGCTTGGCGGTCTGAATGCGGGAGGTGGATTGCTTCCCGGTAACGCCGCCGGACAACCGGGCACGCTGTTCGGTGGTGTTGGCCAGAATAATCTGCTGGGCAATGGCGGCGGGATTCTTCCCCCTCCACCGCCTCCCCCACCGAATTTTGATGCCGCAGCCGATGCCTCGCGTCGTGCAGCGGAGATTGCAGCACAATTGCCGCCACCCCCGCCGCCTCCCGGTGCGACTCCCCCCGTTGGCACGGCGCCGATCACTCCTCCGCCTCCCACCAACCCATTGCCCCCTGTGAACGGGGATACCGTCGGCGGTGGAACGGACGGAACGGGCACATTGCCCCCTCCCCTTCCACCTGTACCTCCGGTTAATCCTGTACCTCCCGTTAATAATGACACGACGACAGGAGGAACAACCGGCGGCAACACCACACCTCCTCCGCCTTCGGTAGCCTACACATTGCAGAATGGGGCCTATCTGGTCACCGGCACTGCAAACGCAGATAGTATTGAAGGGAGTTCAACCAACGGATTGCTGGTGACAAACGATACCATCAGTGGAGCCGGTGGCAGCGATATGATCAAAGCCGGTGCAGGCAACGATCAGTTAATGGGAGATGCCGGAAACGACACCCTGATGGGCGAAGATGGCCATGATTTGCTTTCTGGCGGCGAAGGCAATGACTCGCTACTGGGCGGCGCTGGCAATGATAGCCTCAAAGGCTGGCTTGGCGCCGATACCATGGATGGCGGTGACGGTATCGACGTCGCGACCTACCAGTTCAACACAGCCGGTGTGGATGTCACTCTGGGGGCAAGCGCGAATGGCGGAGACGCCACGGGCGATGTCCTGACCAATATCGAAAACCTCATTGGATCGGCCTTTAACGACACCCTCACCGGCGACGCCGTTGCTAATGCCATCGATGGCGGTGCTGGAATGGATCGTCTGGTCGGCAATGCCGGAAACGATAGCCTCCTCGGTGGCGATGGCAATGATAGCCTCTACGGTGGCATAGACAACGACTCGCTCATTGGTGGCATCGGCAATGATAGCCTACTGGGCGAAGATGGAAACGATAGCCTTTATGGTGGCGATGGCATCGACACATTGATTGGCGGCTTAGGGATTGATTCGTTGGTAGGTGATGCAGGCAATGACAGTATTACCGGTGGCGATGGCAACGACAACCTCTATGGCGGATTGGATAACGATCATCTTTCCGGTGATGCAGGCGACGACATGATCTCCGGTGGAGACGGCGCAGATACATTACTCGGCGGGACCGGTATCGACGTCCTCAGCGGTGAGGCAAGCAACGACAGCATGTCTGGCGGCGATGACAATGATAGCCTCTATGGTGGCGACGGAAACGACAGCCTTTCCGGTGATGCAGGCAATGATACACTCTACGGAAACACAGGAGCTGATACACTAGTAGGCGGAATCGGTAACGATTCCCTTCTGGGAGGAACCGAAAATGACTCCCTCATGGGGGGAGATGATCACGACACCCTCACCGGCGACGAAGGCAACGACATCCTGCTCGGTGAAGCGGGAAATGACTCCCTTTCCGGTGGACTCAACAACGACACCTTAAGCGGCGACGCAGGCACCGACAATCTGGCAGGTGATGATGGTGACGACGCACTCCATGGCGGGGCCGATAACGATACCCTCACCGGCGGAGCGGGTAATGATTTTCTGGAAGGCGGAACAGGTGGCGATAGCCTCGTAGGCGGAGATGGAATCGACACCGCCACCTACGCAAATAGCGGCGCGGGTGTTGCAGTGTTTATCGAATACAACAGTGTCAGCGGTGGCGATGCCACGGGGGATACACTCTCCGGAATCGAAAACCTCATTGGCTCTGCCTATAGTGACTCTCTGGGTGGGAACGGTAGTGCCAATGCCATTGATGGTGGCGCAGGTAACGACTACATCTTCACCAGTGCAGGCGCAGATACCATCGCCGGTGGAACAGACGACGACACACTCGACGGTGGCGCAGGCGCCGATAGCATCGATGGTGGCAGCGGGATTGATAAGGCAAGCTATGGTGGCAGCAGCGCGGCTGTGAACATCAACTTACTCACCAATGTCGTTTCGGGAGGGGATGCACAGGGCGACACCCTGCTGAATATCGAACAGATATCGGGATCCTCGCATAAAGATACCCTCACAGGAAGCCTCAACGCCGATCTGCTGGAAGGGGCAAGCGGCAATGACATCCTTACCGGGAATGCCGGGAACGACACACTGGATGGTGGTATTGGACAGGATTACCTGAAAGGCGATGCCGGAGAAGACTCTCTGGTAGGTGGGGATGATCGCGATACCATCGCCGGGGGTGCCGACGATGATATGTTAACCGGTGGTTTTGGTCGGGATATTTTGTCCGGTGACACCGGTGACGACTTCCTCAGCGGGAACGAGGACGATGACCTACTGTTCGCCGACAGCGGTTCCGACTCACTCTATGGCGGCGACGGCGCGGATCAGCTCTTCACCGAAAGCGGCGGCGACATGCTGCTGGAAGGCGGCTCCGGAAATGACGTGCTGGAAGTGGAAGGCGGTGGCAACCACACCCTACGCGGTGGCGCAGATGACGACCGCCTCTATGCCAATGATGTGGAAGGAGACGCTCTGGGTGTTGTGTCCATGGAAGGCGGCGAAGGACACGATAAAATCGAGATTGTATCCTCCACATCGGGCCATACGATCAGTCTGGGATCCGGAAACGATGCGCTGGATGCGCGCTACCTCATCCGCAACGGGACGAATACCAGCGCCACCGTTACCGTCGGCGATGGCAATGACATCATCCAGATTGGGCGCGAAACCGGGCATCTGGTCTTTACCTTCGATCCGGCAGTGGCGACCGGCGCCACCACACTCGCGTTTGAGGGGTTTGACGCCACGCAGTTGCAATACACACAACCGGGCGGGACGGATCATCTGGAAATCTCCTATATCGAAAATGGAGAAACCCACACGATTCTACTCAATAACTTCTTTGCCACAAGCGGAGGATACCGCAATTACCAGTTGGCCTTTGACGATTCCGGGCAAGACCTTGACCTTAACTCTGTCTCCTTTAATACCATCGCCGGATTTCAGGATGCTTCCTTTACAGGTACAAACGGAAATGGTGGGGACAATCTCATCACCGCAACGGTTGGTACCGCATTGACCGCCCATGGATATGAAGGTAATGACTCGCTCGTCGGTGGTAATTACGCCGATCATCTGTATGGCGAGGAGGGGAATGACACTCTCCGAGGTGGGACAGGAGTAGATACTCTGGATGGCGGAGACGGCACCGATACCGCCGATTATCAGGGCAGTTCTGCCGCCGTCTATGCGAGCCTTGACGCAGGAGGCGCAAGCGGGGGAGAAGGCAGCGGCGATACCTTCAGCAGCATCGAAAACCTGAGCGGCTCGTCCTACAATGATACGTTAATCGGCAACGCAGGGCATAACAAGCTCTCCGGTATGGCCGGTCACGACAGCCTGAACGGCGGTGCCGGCAACGACACGCTGGAGGGTGGAGATGGCAGCGACACGCTGCGCGGCGGAGCGGGAACGGATATCGCCTCCTATGAATACCTGACATCGGGCAGTGTCACCGTGAACATGAACACCACTACTTCTGTGGATGGCGCATTGCAAGGCTATGCAAGTGTCAGCGGCAACACCAACGACTACGACACATTACTGGATATGGAAGGCGTGATCGGCTCCAACTTCAATGACGTGATTATTGGACGCAGCACATACAGCAATATCCTTATGGGGGGCGCTGGCAATGACAGTATGCTGGGCGGATCCCAAAGCGACACATTGATGGGAGGTGCCGGAGCAGACACCGTCAATGCCGGTTACAATGACGGGCAACGGGATACGATCATCATTGGAAACAGCACGGAACTCAATCCCGGCGATCAGGTCAATCAATTCGGTAGCGAAGACGTGCTGGACCTGCACACCCTCTTCCACGGCGATGAATTTGATGTGAGCTTTGAAGCCTTAACAACAGAGAATAGCCTGATTCTGGATAATGACGGCTCCGGGAATGCCGTGCTCTCCGTGTCTTACGACGGCGTAAGCAGCACCCAGATCGTTCAACTAAACGGCGTAGATCCCACCAGCCTCACCTGGAAAAACGTGATGCTGGGCGATGGTAAATACGAAAGCCTGAATGCAAGCGGATCACTGGGTGGAACAGCATACACCCACAACGACCTCCTGCTGGGGGATAACACCACCCAAACCATCGAAGGTGGCGCAGGCAACGACACATTGGGCGGTGGCGGCGGTGCCGATGCGATCTTCGGCGATGAGGGCAATGACGTCATCCACAGCAACGCATCCGACATAGCGGCGGTGAGCACCATCAGCGGCGATCTGGGACATGATACGCTGGTACTGGATGGTAGCACGCTCGACCTCAATGCGGTGAATATCGCAGGCAAGGTGATGGATATTGAGCAGATCTACCTCGCGGATAACGCCAATATCAGCAACATCAAACTCTCCGATGTGGTGAACATGGCAGGGGATGAGGTGGGTGTTCACGAACTCTTCGTGGATCGCGCCAGCATGGCAAACACGGTGGGGGTTGATACCGGCTCCGGGTTGGAAGTCGTGGATGCCAGCCACATGTTCCACCGCGACGGCTATACCACCTATGTCGGTATGGATGGCAGCGGCGAAACGGCCGTGCTCCATGTCGCCAACACCGCAGGCACGGGGGGGAGTTAATCCAGCGGTTCCAGATACCGATCCCGGTAAAACAGCAGCGTGATGAGCGAAAGCGTGGCTGCAATCATCACATAAAAAGCGATCACCATGTGATTGCCGGTGCGTTCAATCAGCCAGGTGGCGAGCATCGGCAAGGTGCCACCGAACAGCGCCGCCGACAGATTGTAGGAAATCGCCATCCCCGTATAGCGCACGCTGGTAGGGAATAACTCCACCAGAATGGCAGGGATCGGCGCAAAATAGGTTCCCATCAGAATCGCAAACACGGTTTGAGCGGCGAGCACCTGCCAGAAGCCTCCCGTGGTGGTGGCGAGGAAAATTGGATAACACAGCACCACAAACCCAATGGTAGCCGCGATCAGAATCCGTTTCCGCCCCACCGTGTCCGACAGATAGGCCGACACAAACGACGAAGCCAGCACCACCAGCGAGGTGATGACGTTAATCAGCAGCGCATCTTCATAGGGGTGGTGCAGCGTTTTGGTGAGGAACCCCAGCATAAACACAAACAGCGTATAAAAGGAAACGGTGCCGGTGAGGTAAATCCCCACCGCCTGCATCATCGCCCAGGGGTGCTTGCGGAAGGCCTCTCGCACCGGTGTTTTGGAAATGGTGCCTGCTTCCTTGTGCTCCGTGTATTTGGGGCTTTCATGCGTATGGTGACGGATATAAAATCCCACCACCCCAATCACAATCCCAAACAGGAAAGGCAGCCGCCACCCCCAACTCTCAAAATCGGCGGGGGACATCGCTTTAGCCACCAGCGTGGCGGTGAGTGACCCCATCAACATGCCAATCACCAGACTGGCGAAGGAGGCATAACCCGCCAGCCCGCGTTTGTGATCCTTCGAATGCTCCACGATAAAGGTAATAGACCCGCTGAACTCTCCGCCCAGCGATAATCCCTGCAACAGGCGGATGATGGTCAGCAGAATCGGCGCCCAAATCCCAATCTGCGCATAGGTAGGCAGCAACCCGATGCAGGCAGTGGGAATGGCCATCATCATGATGGAAATGGCGAGTGAATGTTTGCGGCCGTAGGTATCGCCCAGATAACCAAACAGCACCGCGCCCAGCGGACGAATTAAAAATCCAGCGGCGAAGGTTCCGTAAGTAGCCAGCAGCGAGGTGGTGGGATTATCCGAAGGAAAAAAATGCTGGCTCAGCAGCACCGCCAAATGGCCGTACAGCGCGAAATCATACCATTCCAGTGCGTTCCCCACCATGCCAGAGACGACGACTCGCCGCATAGATGCTCCCAAACTTCTACATAATATTAATGACTTATGAGGTGGCTATCGTACAAGCTCTGTTGCCAGTTGATGGGCGTTAAGCTGCTCCTTGCGGAGTGACTGCACATCGCTTTCATACGCACGCTGGCAGGCATTGGCATTGGCGATGGAGGTAATCACATCGTAATAGCGTTCCTGTAGCGAATTGACAAACAACGCCAGTTCATCGCGCAGGAAACGATCAGCCGAAAGCGCCGCGATATATTCTGGCGTCACGGTGCTATAGGGCAACACTACTTTCCAGCGTTGAATGGTATAGGCAATGCCTTCACGGTTTCCGTAATATTCCGGCTCCGAGATATAGGCGAATTGCAGATGATCGGAAAGCGGGGCATTCAGTAAATCCACCAACTCCCGCGCCAGATAGTGGCTATAGATGGTGAGGGCAAAGCCTTTTTGAAAACTATAGTGGCCAATATAGCGAAAATCCATGCCCGTTACATGGCATAACTCTTCCTGTCTGGCAGCTATTTCTTGTTTTTCCACGCAAGCCTCCATGTTTATGCTTTGGTATCGGAATGAGGCTGCAATCGCAAGCATTCCCTTGTCTTTTGGATGGAAAAAGCGCCATGAATCTGCAAATCCGTCATAAATTGGTAACAGAGTTTCGGTAGCCTGAAGGAGTAGGAATCTAATGGACAAAGAGGGGTCGCGTGAGCATCTACACATGGCATAATGGAGGGACATCCACCATTCAGGAGGTGCATCTGCGTGGCGATGAGGCTGCGCTGGTACTGCCTGTCGATGCCAAAGGCCGTGAGGACGCGCTGGCGAAGGCGCAACCGATTTTACAGCAGGCGGGCTACAAAACCGCCATTGGCCATTATCAGGAGCCGTCTAAATTTACACTGTGCATCACGGGAAATGCCAGCGAACTCCAAAAACTGGAAGCACTGGCAAATGATAAAATCCGCGAAGGGATGTCGGTACGCCTGAACGGCGATACGCTGGAAATCGGTGGACTCAAACAACAGGAGGTGCCGGGTTTCTGGAGCTGGGCCGAACGTAAGGGCTTCTCCCCCAGCAAGGGGTTTGAGATCGAATCCCGGCCCACGCCCGGCCACGAGCATTATTTCCTGCATGTGCGCGGCGTGGAAAAAGGGGGCGAAACCCTGTTCAATACGCTGGAAAAATCTGGCCTCTCCCATGGTGAGCGGCGGGATGAATTTTACGGTATGTCGCCTATCCAGAAGCAATGGGAAGTGGCTAAGACCTACGCTCGTTCCATTGCGTCGGCCTTCTACCTGTTTGGTGATTCCATGGTAGGACTTGCCGCCGCACAGGAAGCCAAACGCAAAAACATTGGATTCTGGGAAAACCCAAACTCCAGGGAATTCGCCGGATATTTTGGCGGCTCTATGGTGATGTTCGCTGCCAGTCTGGTGAAATCCCCGCTGGTTTCCACGATTGTCGATCGGTTCAAGAACACCTTCCGCGTGGGCGGCGAAGGCGAATATGATTTCTCCCGCAGTGAATTATTGCCCGAAGAAGGAAACTCTCTGGGGCGGTGGGCGGAAACCGCTAAAATGGCGGTCGCCAACACCGGTCAGGAAATCCATATGGGGCTGGCCACGGTATTTGCTGCACCGGGTACAGCCGCCGGTCGCTACAATCTGGTGATGGCATTGCAGGAAAAAGATGGCCTGCGCAACGTGGTGCTGCAAGACCAGTATTTGCTGGACGGCAATCGGGCCGATGTGACCAAGGGACTGGATAAGAGTGCCCATCTGGTCAACGCCGATGGCACTACCCAAAACCCGTTGAGTCTGGATAATCGTGGTTATCAGGTGGGGTACCGCTACCGCCCGCAGGACCTCTATTCCGGTCTGGCGGTGGGGGCTGGCTCCGGCATCATCATCACCGTGCCTGCGAAGGGTGTCCCGCACCCCATCGTTGATTATCAGAAGCTCTATGATAATGCTCGCAACACGCCGGTGATCGGTCAGGTATTGGGTGCGGCTGAAATGCTGCTGGAGAATCCGGTGGGGCGCGCGCTCACCTATATTCCCCGTAAAGCCGTGGATTTTGTCCGCGACGACCCCATGCGTCTGGGCGGCTGGCTGTTCATGAGCCACAATATCGGCCAGGTGATTGGCGGCTTTGTGGATTACTTTAAGCTGAACGGGCTGGCGATCGGCAATTTCCGCCTGCCGGAAGCACTGATGGTCGGGCCACTGAAAGGATTTAAGGGCGAAATCGGTGAGGTAATTGGCCAGCTCAGCCGCGAGCGCGACAGCTATGCAGCGGGCAAACCGACCGTCTGCGGCGTGGATAGCATCGACAGCAAAATTGCCGAAGGCAGTTTCACGTTAGATGCCGCCTATACCCTACGTTCGACCAGTGGCGAGACGAAAACGATCCCCCTCAAGGAAGCACTGGAATCCCTCTGCGCTGCCACCGACCGGATGCCTGCCATCGCGAAGATGGAACCCAAGGACGTGAGCAAAGAGTTTTTCCGCGAAGTGATCGCCGATTACGAACGGAAAACGCAGGACCGCGATTACACCCTCACCGATGCCGATAAGTACATGGCGGTGAAGGCGTATAACATGCAATATTGCCTGGATACACATACAGAGCGGAACTCTACCTTCAAACGGATGAGTGGCTACATCACCTTTCTGGTGGGGCATATCTTCCTCAAGGAAGGCGGGGAGAAGGAAAAACACAACAGAGGAAATTGCGAGTGTCATCCGTGAAGAAACGAAAAATAAAAGCCCGGAAACACGAGAAGCCGCGATCCGCAATGCCGGGAAGTTCCTGCATACCCAGCGCTCCACCCACACCTATGGCTTGTCCTCGGATGAGCTGGCGGAGTTGGTAAGCGACAAGGTGGAGGGAAAACTCTCCCGTTTTGAGGAGAAGCTGTGCAAAACCCTGCCCTGCCCTCCGCAACCGGCCATGGCTCAGATCGAACAGCCGGAAACTGAAGACAAAACCAATCTGCGACACACCGCTGCCCAACAAGAAAAACCCAAAACCACCGTGCAAGCCGTGGTGGCGACAACCGCAGATGCATTAAAACAAGTGGAAACCCCCGCGCACGAAGCGCAGATAGGCTAGCGTTAACGAGAGGCATGACTCCATGGGTATCTATACCTGGGATTCCGGTAGCAAAGTAGGTAGGATCGATACGGCCCGCACCCGTTCAGGAGAGCGGGTAGCTGCGCTCTATCCCGGCGAAGGGCAAACCATCGCCGACCTGAAGGCGCTTGCCGAAACGCTGGAGGACAAACTCAGCGTCACCACTTCTCCGATGGTGGTGCGCGATCCGGATGTGCCACTCCTCAAGATCAGCGGTTTCAAACCCGGTGATGATCTAGAAAAAATCACCAAAAACATTGAAAAATCAGGCTACAATGCCAGCCATGAAGACGGCGTTCTGACCATTCAGGGGTTCCGTGGCTATAGTGATATGCTGGGCATCCAGAACGGCTATGAGCGTGCGGGATACCAGGTCAACAGCGAAGTCATGCTGGGAAAAGAACATGACGTACTGCTGGTGCGCGGATTCAAGAACGAAAAAACCCTCCTCAAAGGCCTTCAGGACACCCAAACGGTTCAAGGACCACCCAAAGATCCCTACGAAGGGAAAGGCCCGATCACCCGTGCCTGGAAAGGCGTACAAAAAGAAATCCTGAAATATGCCGGATGGCTCTATCTTGCGGGGGATGCAACGGCTTCGATATCCGGTGTTGTGCGTGGGAAATACGGTGAAACTGCCATGGGGCTTAGCTTTGCCTCCGGGAGTCTGTTCTTGATCGCCGGTAAGCAACAGGCCGCCGACACCGAAAAACTGCTGGATCAGGCAACGAAAGATTTTTCTGTCGATGGCTCTGCGGAGCATGTGAACCTCGACAAAGCAGGTGGGTTTAAGTCGGGGGACAGTAAAGGCTTTGCGGAGAAAAGCTTCAATAGCTTCCGAAATGAATACTACGGTGAGGCAATGGCCCTCACAAACTGGGCAGCGGGCATTCATGCTTTCACTGGTTTTCTAAACGAAAAAGACCGCAGTTACGTTAAAGATTCAGCCGGACGCATTAAGCTGGATGAAACAGGCAAAGCCAAAGTGGAAATGCAATACGACATTCCTCAAGGCATTACAGGAGCCTTGCTCAGCGTGGGATGGTTTCCGGCCACTTTTGTACCACAACGCGGGGTGGATAAGGATCCCTTGATCCCCTTCAACCGAATTCTGGATATTCCCATCTTAGGGCCAAGTCTGCGCACACTGGGCCATGTGGCTGACTTGCCCGGTATCCGCACTGCACTCTACTTTCCTCGTAAAATAGGGGAATGGATTCACGACCAGCCCAAACGGATGGCCGGTAAATTATCGCAATTACACAACTTGCAACAGATCGGATTTGCCACTAAAGAAGCATTTGATACCCCGAAAGATATCAAAGCCTATGAACAATTCTTTGAGAAGGAACGAGCGGATCTTCAGGAAAAGGGCATCTGGTATGTGCCTACCAGCCTGAATCGTCCCTACACGCCTCCGGTAATGGATAGCGAAACCGACGCGCTTTCGGCATCCGGCGATTATGTGCGCACCATCCGTCAATTTCAGCGCGAGTTTCCGCGTTACCCAAGCGGCGACCAGTCACCTGAAACAACCGCACGCTGCACGCGCTATATTCAGGCCGTACGCGCTTCTTTGGGTAATATGCAGGATTACGACACCTATCATGAGGCACTCTCCTATCTGAATCGTTCGGACAAGGAAGGTATCAGCCGTAAATTTCCTGAACTGATTCTGCTGGCACAGGCAATGGAAAAGCGGGCGGCACAGGAAATAGATTTGCCGCTGGAACCGCGCATTACCGATCGTGCGGAATACACGCGCATTATCCGTATGTTTCAGGGCGATCCGGACGGACGTCTGGGAGCGCGTCAGCCCGATGGACTCTATGCGCGCTACCCGTCAAAAGCGGACACCGCACAGGA
>JBIPLF010000004.1:0-81679 GCA_044368015.1 Rickettsiales bacterium | reverse complement strand
TGGTACCGCGCAACCCACTCAGTATGAAACCGCTCGCAAGGCGTGCGAGGAAGCACTCCGCAGCGTTGCCGGTGTGAAGCAGGTGCTGGTGGGGTTGACAGCGGAGCAGGATTCAGGATTCAGGGTTCAGGATTCAGCTTCTCCAATGGCAAACGAGCATGGTGGTAGAGATGGAGAGAGAGCACTCCACACTCCACACTCCACACCCAGCACTCAGCCTGCCCAATGGGACACCCGCCCACTTCCGGGTGTGAAGCGCATCATCGCCGTGGCATCCGGGAAGGGGGGCGTGGGGAAATCCACCATGACGCTGTGTCTGGCCTATGCGTTGCAGGCACGGGGCGAGCGGGTGGGGATTCTGGATGCGGATATCTACGGCCCTTCCATGCCGCGCATGCTGGGGGTGACGGGAGAGCCGAATATTGAGCAGGGGCAGTTCATCCCCCATGTCGCGCATGGTGTTCAGGTGATGTCGATGGGATTCCTCAGTGGCGAGGGAACGGCGGTCATCTGGAGAGCCTCCATGGTGACGAAGGCGCTCAAACAAATGCTGCGCATGACCCAATGGGAGGAGCTGGATACGCTGCTCGTCGATATGCCGCCCGGCACGGGTGATGTGACCATTTCCCTCGCGCAGGGCGTGCCGTTGGATGGCGTTGTGATTGTGACCACACCGCAGAAGGTGGCGGGGATCGACGCCGAAAAATGCCTGCTCGCCTTCCAGAAACTGAACGTTCCCGTTTTGGGTATAATCGAGAACATGAGTGGATTGCAACAGGACGGGCAGCGTATTCCGGTGTTTGCCGGGAATGCAGGGGAGGTACTCGCCACTCAGTATCAGGTGCCGCTGCTGGGGCGGATGCCGATTCAACCGGCACTCTGTGTGGCTTGCGACGCAGGTGAGGTGCCAGATGCGAGTCTGCTGGCCCCGATGATGGGGGTGGTTGAATCCCTTTAGTCAGGGATGCATCGCATCGCCCGTTCGGTTTCCGCTACGCCGTTGCCGTCACCGACATGGAACCAGCGCCCTTCATGGATGAGGCCGCGGATGTGCAGCGGGCTATCCGCTCCCCGGTAGAGGCGCGAGAGGGAGAAGCGTTCGCCTAAGTTCAGAGCGGTGGCGTGCTGCTGCACAGCGGCGGGGTGGAGGAGCTGAATTCCCGTGAATACATAGGGGGCTTCTGCCGCGTCGCCGCGATGCCGCAGCCGACCGTCTGCTTCCAGAAAAAAATCGCCTGCCCCTTCATAGCCGATCGCCCGCTCTTTGGGGCAGAGAAGGAGCAGCGCATCGGTGGTTTCCGGGCTGAAGGCGGCGGCAAGGCGGTGGAGGGCTGAAGTTCCTCCCCCTGCTTGCGGGTGGGTTGGAGGCACTGCCTCCAAAGGTGGGGGGTATCGGTAGGATGTAGACTGGTCGGAATCACCCCCTCCCCAACCCTCCCCCGCAAGCAGGGGAGGGAGTACAGGTGGTGTATCCTCCCACACCGTATCGCTGTTCACCACAAACACCGGCGCATCCCCCAACAGCGGTAGGGCGTGCAGCAACCCGCCGCCGGTTTCCAGCGGCGGGTCGGGTTCTTCTGAAAAGACACACGTCACATCGGTGCGTGTCGCCAGATGCGAACGGATTATCGCGCCCTTATAAGAGAGATTTACCACCGCGCGGGTGACGCCCGCCACCACGAGCCTGTCCAGCACATGGTCGATCAGCGCTTTGCCTGCCACCTTCACCAGCGGTTTGGGGAGGTCGGGCGCATGCTCGCGCATCCGGGTGCCATACCCGGCGGCGAACACCATGGCGGTGGTGGGAAGGGGCATCATGCCCGAATCTCCGCCCGAATCTCGCGCATCAGATCCTGATAGTAATGCAGGTTGTGGATGGTCATCAGCACCGAGCCGAGTATCTCCTGACAGCGCAGCAGGTGATGCAGATAGGCACGGCTGAACTGGCGACAGCAGGCGCAATGGCAGGCGGCGTCCAGCGGTTCCGGGTCGCTTGCAAACCGGGCGTTACGGAGGTTCAGCGTGCCCTCGCGCACATAGGCGCGGCCAAACCGGGCCGAGCGGGTGGGGATCACGCAATCGAACATATCCACCCCACGGGCCACCGCGCCACGGATGTCGGATGGCGTACCCACACCCATCAGATAGCGGGGAAGCGTGGCGGGGATGTGCGGCACCGTCTGCTCCAGCGTGGTGAACATGTGCTCCTGCCCTTCGCCGACCGCCAGCCCGCCAATTGCCATGCCTTCAAACCCCATCGGCAGAAGGGCTTTTACCGATTCTTCCCGCAGTTCCGGGTAGATGCTGCCCTGCGCGATGCCGAATTGCCCATAGCCGGTGCGAGCCACAAACGCGGCGCGGCTCCGCTCCGCCCAGCGCATGGAGCGTCGCATGGAGGAAGTCGCGACCTCCTCCGTCGCCGGGAAGGGGGTGCATTCGTCAAACGCCATGGTGATGGTGGCGTCCAGTTGATGCTGAATCTGTGTGGCGCGCTCCGGGGTGAGGAGGTGGCTGCTACCATCCAGATGCGACTGGAAGGTGGCGCCGTCTTCCGTCAAACGGCATAGCGCTCCCAGTGACATCACCTGAAACCCGCCGGAATCGGTGAGGATGGGCCGTTCCCAGCCCATAAAGCGGTGCAGCCCGCCGAGCGCCTCCACCCGATCCGCACCGGGACGCAGCATCAGGTGATAGGTGTTGGCGAGCACGATATCGGCCCCCGTGGCGCGGATCTGTTCCGGGGTGAGGCCCTTCACCGTGGCGGCAGTGCCGACCGGCATAAAGGCAGGGGTTTCAATCACCCCATGCGCGGTGTGCAGCTCGCCGCAGCGGGCGTTACCTTTCGTCGCGGTGATGGTAAAACGGGTGCTCATAATAAAATCACTCCCCATACCATCGCCATGTTCAGGAGTGCCAGCAACACCGCCGCACTGCCCACATCTTTTGCTTTTTTGGATTCCGGGTGACGCTCCGGCCCGGCGCGATCCACCGCAGCTTCTACCGCCGTGTTGACCAGCTCCACGATCAGCAACAGCAATACCGATCCGCACAGTGCCACGCATTCCAGCGCTGTGCGCGACAGATACAAGGCGAGCGGAAACAGCACCACCGCCAGCCCCAACTCCTGCCGGAAGGCGGCTTCGTCACGGAAGGCGGCGCGTAGGCCATCCCAAGAATAACGGCAGGCGAGGAGGAGGCGTTTCATTGAATCACCGTCGGTTCGCGTTTGTAGGTGTCGCGCCACCAGGAGGCGGATTGGTAATAGGCCACGGCATCCTTCACCAGTTCGGTTTTCGGTTGTGGCTCAGGTTGTGCTTCCGGCCAGTGATATTGGGCAATCTGCCGTTTGGGCGAGAGGACGGTCACGGTGCCTTCTTTTACCAGTGCCACCTTCTGGTAATTGCTGATGAAGGCATGGGGGATTTCGTCCATGTCGTGCATCAGGTCTTCGCCATAGAATTTGGTGCGGTAGTGAAAATGCAACTGCCCCAGCAAAATGGGTGCAAGGTCGATCTGGCTGGCGATAGCCTCAAATTTCTGCGGGGCGATGCGTCCCGGTGCATAAAAAATCATGGGGATATGGTATTTTTTCGGGTCTAGCTCGGCTTTGCCACCTGCACCGGCGGTGTGATCCGCCACGAACACGAACAGGGTATCCTTAAACCAGGGTTTGGTTTCCGCCCATTCCACCAGCTTGCCGATGCTGTAATCGGCATATTGCACTCCCCCCAGCCTGCCGGATTTGGAGGGCCGGTCGATCCGCCCTTCCGGGAAGGTGTAGGGGCGGTGGTTGGAGGTGGTCATGATGAGTTGCATGAAGGGAGTGCCTGCGGCAAAGGAGCGATCGGCCTCGCGGATCGCATGGGCGAAGAGGTCTTCGTCTGCCACCCCCCAGACATTGGAGAAATGGATTTCGTCTTTTGCAAAGTGGGTGTGGTCGATCACGTCAAACCCGTTCCCGGCGAAGAAGCTGTTCATGTTGTCGAAATAGCCATAGCCGCCATAGAGGAACTGGGTGCGGTATCCCCGGTCTTTGAAGATAAACCCCAGCGAAAAGAGATTTTCATTCCCCGGCCTGCGCAGAATGGATTGACCGGGAGTCGGTGGAAGCGAGAGCGTCACGGCTTCCAGCCCGCGCACGGTACGCGTGCCGGTAGCATAGGTCTGGGTGAAGGATAATCCGTTCTGCGCCAGCCGGTCGAGATTGGGGGTGAGCTTTTGGGTGTTGCCGAACACGCCCATATACTCAGCGCTCATGCTTTCCATCACCACCAGCATGACGTTGGGATGTTGTTCCGGTTCGGCGGGTTGGACAAGGCGTATTCTGCCGTCTGGTGCCATGGTTTCGTTTGCTTCGGTGAGGAGTTTGCGGGCATGGGCGCTGACCCGGCGCGGCTCCCCTCTGGCGTAGAAGCGTTCGTAGCTGATTTCATTATGCCAGAACGCGTGGAAGAGGTTATACATCCCGTTGGCGGCGATCTCCTCGGCTTCGGCATTATGGCCGAATTGCGCCTGCTCGGCATTACTGAGCGCAAACACCCCTCCGCAGAGTAGCAAATAGGCACCAAAACCCGCCAGACGGGCACGGAAGGGGGCAGGGGAAACGGGGGGCAGGCGGCGGTGTAGCCCCCATAGAATCCCTGCCGAAACAGCGCCAATCGCGGCGAGCATCCAACCGACGGGATAGGATTCCACAATGTTGCCAATCACCTCCTGCGTGTAAACCAGATAATCTACCGCAATGAAGTTAAAACGGGTGGAGAACTCGCTCCAGAACAGATGCTCGGCCACCGCGTCAAACAGCAGCACCCCCACAAACAGCAGGCGTAGCAGATGGTCGGTGAGGCGTCCGGCGTTCCGTTCCCAGAAGGAGGCCGGGGCGATGAGTTTTACGACAGCCACGGGGAGCAGCGCCCATCCGGCGGTGGCGAGGTCCAGCCACAGGCCGCGCAGCAAAATCTGGAGGATATCGGGAGTGGCAATATCCACTTCCCACAGGCCGCGTGCCAGCAGGCTCAGGCGTAGCAGGGATTCTATCGCAATGAACAGAAACAGAAAAGGGCGTAACGCGTGCCAGAAGTGCCGCATGGAAAAAGGTCCTTTGGGAGGTGAGTGTCGTACTTCACATTCACCTTTACTATGGATGCAGGCTACGGAGTCAAGGAAGATCACCCCCTCCCTATCCCTCCCCCGCGTTGCGGGAGAGGGGACCGGATGCAACATCGCGCCTCACGATCAGCGTTATTGGGACGAGAGGCTTTCCCTCCGGTCCCCTCTCCCGCAAGGCGGGGGAGGGATAGGGAGGGGGTGATGGAAGGATGTAACGTATTACCAAAAAGACGAAGACTAGGTTTTCCCTTCTAGCAGACAGGCATCGCCATAGGAATAGAAACGATAGCCGCTTGCGATTGCGTGCTGGTAGGCGGCCTGCATCCGTTCCAATCCCGAAAAAGCGGCCACCAGCATAAACAGCGTGGAGCGTGGCAGGTGGAAATTGGTGAGCAGCGCGTCCACCGCCTGAAACCGGTAGCCGGGCGTCATGAAAATGCGCGTATCGCCCTCAAAGGGGCGGATTTCACCATCGGTGGCGGCGGTTTCCAGAATGCGGGCGCTGGTGGTGCCCACCGCCACGATCCGCCTGCCTGCCGCTTTGGTTTCGCGCAGCAGGGCGGCGGTTTCAGGGGAGAGGCTTCCCCATTCGGCATGCATCTGGTGCTCGGTGATGTTGTCTACTTTGACAGGCTGGAAGGTCCCTGCTCCCACATGCAGGGTCACCTCCGCAAGCGTGATGCCGCGTACTTTCAGTGTTTCCAGTAGCGCAGGCGTGAGATGCAGCCCCGCCGTGGGAGCCGCCACCGCACCGGGATGCTTGGCATAGGCGGTTTGGTAGTGATCGGCATCCTGATCGTCCACTGCCCGCTGCTTCCGGATATAAGGGGGCAGGGGCATCTGCCCGTGGCGGGAAAGCCACTGGAGGAAGGGTTCAGGATTCGGGGTTCGGGATTCAGTATGCTCCTTCTGGTAGGGAGCATCATGCTCAATTGAAGGGTAAAGCACCCCCTCCCTATCCCTCCCCCGCCTTGCGGGAGAGGGGACCGGAGGAGAAGCCTCTCCCTTCAAGTAACGCGGATCGTGAGGCGCGATGCTGCATCCGGTTCCCTCTCCCGCTTGCGGGGGAGGGATAGGGAGGGGGCTTTCTGAATTCTGAATCCTGTATCCTGACCCCTGAATCCTGATAACCATTTCCCCCCCCTCGCATTTTTCCTCCACCTGTGCTGTCACGCCTTCCGGGAAGGTGAGGATGGTGCCGACGCGCAATTTCCTCCCCGGTTTGGCGAAGACCTGCCAGCGATGTTCCGCGAGCTGGCGGTGGAGGAGGATTTCGATTTTCCCACCTGTATCGGCGAGGGTGTCCATCAGCAGGGCGGGGATGACCTTGGTGTTATTCACCACCAGCACATCACCGGCGCGCAGCAGCGAGGGGAGATCGCCCACGCGGTGATCGGCAAAGGAACCACTGGCGGGCACATGCAGCAGCCGGGCGGATTCCCGTGGATGCGCGGGGGTCAGCGCAATCCGGTCATCGGGGAGGGTAAAGTCAAAGGCAGAGAGGTGCATGGGCGCACCTCATCGGCGATTTGCGGCGGGGAGTCAAGACAGAGTACCACTGGGGTTATCGGGAAGCACGATCCCGCTCTATCTCCCTGACGGTTTGCATAACCTGATTCAGGGCAGTTTCGGCTGCAAGTTCGGCCACAGGGATAAGCTGCGAGGGGTTCAAGGAAAAGAATATCTCAGTGCGATTGCCTTCGCGCGCGGCCAAAGTCTCAAAACGTAATACAGAGTCTTTGACAACCTGACGGGTGGCAGTGATAATGTCAGCCTCACTGGGGGGGGGGATCCCCAGTGGATTGTCTGCGCTATATAAACTGCCTTCTTCTCATCATGAGATGCCATGCAATCACTCCTCCTACACACAAAAGAGATATCCTAAATCATAACATATTTATTGTCATTTTGAAAGATGCGTCTGCTGATAACTGGTTTGCTACCGCAGTGCAGCAACGGATTTCTTTGACTTGGCAGGCTGTCGCCACTACAAACCTTGGTATCGTTCACTTTTTGCACAGAAGGAACCAGCCCCCGATGTCTAAAACACCGCGCCGCGTGACCGTGGAAGAAGCCCTTGCCTTTCACCGCGACGGAAAACCGGGTAAAATTGAAATCACTCCCACCAAACCCCTCATGACGCAGCGTGATCTATCGCTGGCCTATTCGCCGGGGGTGGCGTATCCGTGTTTGGAGATCAGTAAAAACCCCGATACCGCCTATGAATACACCACCAAGGGCAACATGGTGGCGGTGGTGACCAACGGCACGGCGGTGCTGGGACTGGGCAAGCTGGGAGCACTCGCTTCCAAGCCGGTGATGGAAGGCAAGGCAGTGCTGTTCAAGCGGTTCGCGGGGATTGACGCGATCGACATTGAGGTAGACGCCACCGACCCTGAAACCTTCATCAACTGCGTGCGCTATCTGGGGCCGAGCTGGGGCGGGATTAATCTGGAGGATATTTCCGGGCCGGAATGTTTCGTGATTGAGAAAAAACTCCGCGAGCTGATGGATATTCCCGTGTTCCATGACGACCAGCATGGCACGGCGATCATCACCGCGGCGGGGTTGATTAACGCCTGTCACCTCACCAACCGGAAGCTCTCGGAGATCAAGCTGGTGGTGCTGGGGGCCGGTGCGGCGGGGATCTCCTGCCTTGAACTGGCCAAGCGTATGGGAGTTAGGCACGAAAATGCGCTGCTCGTGGATCGCGACGGGGTGGTTTACAAAGGCCGTACCAAAAGCATGAATGAGTGGAAGGAGGTCCATGCGGTGGAAACCTCTGCCCGCACGCTGGCCGACGCCATGAAGGGCGCAGATGTGTTTTACGGCCTCGCCGGAAAAGGCGCGGTGACGAAGGAGCTGGTCGCCAGCATGGCCAAAAATCCGATTATTTTTGCCATGGCGAATCCGGATCCGGAAATCACGCCGGAAGAAGTGCTGGAAGTGCGGAGCGATGCGATCATCGCCACTGGGCGCTCCGATTATCCCAATCAGGTCAATAACGTAATGGGTTTCCCCTACATTTTCCGTGGGGCACTGGATGTCCATGCCTCGGAGATCAACGAGGAAATGAAAATCGCTGCGGCGGAATCGCTCGCCATGCTGGCCCGCGAGGAAGTGCCGGAAGAGGTGCTCTCCGTCTATGCCGGACGTAAAATGACCTATGGACCGGAATATATTATTCCGGCACCGTTTGATCCGCGCCTGATTTCTACCGTGCCGATGGCGGTGGCCAAAGCCGCCATGCGTACCGGCGTGGCGCGTAAACCGATCACCGATTTCGCCGCCTACGAAACCCAGTTGCGCGCACGGCTTGACCCATCGGTGAGCTTCATGGATGGCGTGTTCAAACGCATCAAGGACAATCCCAAAACCGTGATCTTCTCCGAAGGGGAGGAGGAATCCGTTATCCGTGCCGCCGTGCATTGGCGCGACAATGGCTATGGCGAGGCCGTGCTGGTAGGCCGCGAGCAGAAGGTGAAGGAAACCATGGACCGCATGGGTGTCACCAACAAGCAGGGGCTGCATATCAGCAACGCCAAGATCAATAAAGAGCGCACCAAAACCTATATCGAGTTTCTGTACGCCAAGCTTCAGCGCAAGGGCTATCTGCAACGCGACGTGATCCGCATGGTCAAAAACGATCGCAATACCTATGCCGCCTGTATGCTCGCGGCAGGGGATGGCGACGTGATGATGACGGGGCTGACCCGCAATTATTATGTGTCGCTGGATGAAGTCACACGGGTGATTGATACCGCGCCGGGCCGGGAACTGTTCAGCATTACGCTGATCCACGGGCCGCAGGGACCGATCTTTGTGGCGGATACGGCGGTGCATGAGCTGCCCACGCCTTCGCAACTCTGCAATTTCGCTGAGCAAACGGCGGAATCGGTGGCCGCCATGGGGCATACGCCGCGTGTGGCCTTCCTCTCCTTTTCCAGCTTCGGCAATCCGCTGCGTGAGAAAACCCAGCGCATCCGCGATGCTGTGACGGAAATGGCACAGCGCAACGTGTCGTTTGAATATGATGGCGAGATGACCGCCGACGTGGCGCTGAACCCGGATGTGATGAAACTCTATCCCTTCTGCCGCCTCACCGATTCCGCCAATGTGCTGATTATGCCTGCGCTGCATACCGCGCATATTTCAGCATCATTGCTGGAGTCGGTCGGGCGCTGTACCACCATCGGGCCGATTCTCATGGGGCTTGCGCGTCCGGTGCAAATCCTGCAAATGGGATCGTCGGTGTCGGAGATTCTCAACCTCACGGCGCTCGCGGCTGTGCATGCCATGATGCGGGAGGAAACCAAAACCACCCCCAAAGCGAAGCGCGCAGCCTAACCATTTATTTAGAAAAGAACGGTTAGATAGGTGCGTGTGGGCGCGTAGCGCTTAAGCAAACCCCGTATCGGGAAGCAGACGTGCGTAGAGGGGCCAAAGTTCCAACAAAGCTGCTGATCAAGGCCGTGTTTGCGGCCTCGCTTAGCTCTGTCCTGATTTTTGTACTCTATGCCCTGCGTGGCATTTTGGAGCCATGGAGTGCGGTCTATGGCGTGGTGGCGGTGCTTGTTTCTACCGCATTTTTTCTGCGCCCCTACCTGAAGGATGTGGCGGCACTCACCCGCTATGTGAATGCGATCTCCATGGATATGAAGATCGATCCTCCCACCATTTCGCTGTTGGGGACGATCGGCGAGTTATCGCAGGCGGTGGGGAGGTTGCACCGCTCCTGGGGGCTCAAAAAACAGCAAATGGAAGCGGCGATTGCCGAGCGGGAGATTCTGGTCGATACCATCCCCGATATTCTGCTCATGACCAATGAGGAAGAGCGGATTGTGCAAAGCAACGGCGCTGCGCGGCATGCGTTTGGTCAAAAACTGGCGGGGAAGGCGCTGGCGGAGCTGATTCCAAGTCCTGAACTGCAAAAAACCATGCAGGAAGTGCTGGTGAGCTTCAAGGGGCAGGCGATTGAATTTGGTTTTGAACACCGAGATCAGATGACCTATTTTCGGGCGCGGATTGACCGCTTTCCGATCCATTCGCCGGGTGGGATTGCGCTGATTATTACCCTCCACGACATCACCGAACTCAAAAATATGGAGCAGATGCGTGCCGATTTTGTCGCCAATGCCAGCCATGAAATCCGCACGCCGCTTGCCAGTCTCATCGGCTTTATTGAAACCCTGCAAGGCCCTGCCAAAGACGATGCCGAGGCGCGAGAGCAATTCCTCAAAATTATGTCCGAGCAGGCGGCGCGCATGTCGCAACTGGTGAATGATCTGCTCTCGCTCTCCAAGCTGGAAATGAGTGCCGACATCATGCCAAACCATGCGGTGGATGTGGCGCATCTCATCAAAAAAGTGGCCGGTAATGCGGTCTGGATGATGCGTGGCAAGCAGATACAAATTGTGTTGGAAGTGCCGGAAAATCTACCGCTCATCCGTGGGGATCAGAACGAAGTCTATCAGGTGATCGAGAATCTGGTGGGGAATGCCATTAAATACGGGCGTGACGATGGAACGGTCACCATTTCCGCTTGGCTTACCCATAAACCACCTAATGACAACCATTTTTACAATGTGCGTCATGCGGTGGCGATTTCGGTAAAGGACCAAGGGGAGGGGATTCCCAAAGCGCATCTGTCGCGCCTCACCGAGCGGTTTTATCGTGTCAGTGGCACCAACCAAAAAAAGGTGAGCGGAACCGGGCTGGGACTGGCGATTGTCAAACACATCCTCAACCGCCACCGCGCCGCGATGCAGATTGAAAGTACGATAGGGGTGGGCAGTACCTTCACGGTGTTTTTCCATCTGAAGCAACAGGATAAGGGCGCGGTGGCGGAGGGGGAGGAGTCTGTTGAGGCGTAGCCCGGATTGTGTTACACTGGGCAGCGGAGGGAATAGAGATGGCATCCATTGTTTTTGATACGTTGAAATTATCCGAAGAGTTTAAAAACGCCGGTTTCGATGAAAAGAAGGCGAAGATACTCGCTGAAAAAATAGGGACGCTTGGTAACGAGCATCTGGTAACGCGTGAGTATCTGGATTTTAAGCTGCGCGAGATGCAATTGAAGATGACGGTGAATCTGGGAGCCTGGATTGCCGCTGTGATTGCCTTCTTTAAGGTGATGGACAAGTTTTTCTAGTCACAATGCCGCATGCATAAGGATGCGCTCTCCCCTCAGGGAAAACATTTTTCGTGACCTTGCCGTCAGCCGTGGTATCATCACGAACATGTTGTGTTTTTATGAGGGAGTGACCATGTTATGCCAGTCGCCAGTCGCCAGTCGCCAGTCGCCAGTCGCCAGTTGTAGGGTGTAGCGTTGCCTTTCCATCCCCTGCTTGCGGGTTGGAGGCACTGCCTCCAAGGACTCCAGCTAAGCGCTTACAGCGCAAGCCTTCGTATCCCTCCCCCGCAAGCAGGGGAAGAAAAAGCGCCTCTCCCGGCTTCACCTTGGTGGAACTCTCCATTGTCCTCGTCATCATCGGGCTGATCCTCGGCGGAGTGATGGTGGGCCGCAGTATGATCCGCTCCATGCAGGTCAACCGCGTGGCTTCTGATCTGGAAGCCTACGCTGCCGCCGCCCAAACCTTCGTCGATAAATATCAGGGCTTACCGGGAGACATGACCAACGCGACGACCTTCTGGTCCAGCAGCATTGTGGCGAATGGCGATGGGGATGGTACCATTGAAGCCGCTGGTGCCGCCAGTACGGCAGGTGAAATGTTTGGCGCATGGGAACAGATGGCGCTCGCCGGATTGATCAAAGGTACGTACAGCGGAATTTCCGGTGCCGGAAGCGGCTCGAACGCAACACCGGCGAATGCGCCCAAAGGTCCACTCTCCGCCACCGGCTATAGCTGGTATCCTTGGATGAACCAGTCGGGCGGGGCGTACATGTATAATGGGTATTATGGCAATACCCTGTTTTTTGGTACCTTTACCACCACCAGTGTGCATGACGGCGTTGCACTAACGCCGGGTGAGGCTTACGCGATCGACTTGAAAATCGATGATGGCGTTCCGGGAACTGGTAACGTGACAACCTACCATAACAGCACCACATGCAACACGGGTACGGCTACAACCGGGCCTACCTCGGCCTATCTCACTACTTCCTCCGCCGTGGCGTGTTTTATCGTCTTCAAAACCGGGCTGTAGGGTTCGCGTCATCCTGAACGTAGTGAAGGGATCTCCCCACTTGCCTAAACCTATCCGTATTTCGTAAACGGAGGGATGCTTCGCTGCGCTCAGGATGACACCCTCCCCCCGGAATCGCAAACGATTCCGACCTCTCCCATCAAGGGAGGGGTGAAGGGTTTCGATTGTCATACCTCCCTCGCGAGCAGGGGAGGAAACAGTGGCTGCGTCATGCATCTGTCTCCAGCGCCAGTCGGATCAGTCCCAGCGTTTCATCGCGGCCATAGAGGGCGATGAACGACCCCATGCGCGGGCCTTGCGACTGCCCCAGCAGGGTTTCATACAAAAGCTGGAACCAATCGCGCAGGTTTTCGTATCCACGCTCTTTACCCACCGCAAAAACGGTGTGCTGATAGCTTTCCGCATCTGCCTCTGCGGGGAGGGCGATGAGCGCTTCCAGTAGGGCCTCCAGCGACGTTTTTTCGGTATCGGTGGGGGTGCGGTATTGCTTGTGGGGACGGATGAAGTCCTCGTAATAGACCCGCGCATGTTCGACCATCGCCGCCAGCAGCGGATGGGTTTCCGGCGTGACATTCGGCGCATAACGGCGGATGAACCCCCACAGCACCTCCGACGATTCCGGATTGCAGGCACAGGCCAGATTCAGCAGCAAGCCAAAGGAGATCGGCACATCCACCTGTGGGGGCGTTCCGCTATGGAT
Source organism: Rickettsiales bacterium (assembly GCA_044368015.1). Taxonomy (GTDB): domain Bacteria; phylum Pseudomonadota; class Alphaproteobacteria; order Rickettsiales; family RI-342; genus JBIPLF01. Next base: position 68,703 of record JBIPLF010000004.1, on the reverse strand, counting down.
ATGCCAGACCGGGTTTTCCAACTGTTTGGCGGGTTCTTCCTTCGTGAATTTCTCCAGAAAACTCAGATATTCATCCATATGTTTGGGGATGACATCAAAATGCAGCCGCTTCGCCTTGCGGGGCGATTGGTACATGTAATAGGCCATGCTTTCCGGAGGCGCGTAGCGTAGCCATTCGTCGATGGTGAGTCCGTTGCCTTTGGATTTGGAGATTTTCTGCCCCTTATCATCCAGAAACATCTCATACACGAACTGCACCGGAGCCGTGCCGCCCAGAATCTCGCAGATGCGGCTATAGAGGGGCGCTGAGGGCTGGTGGTCCTTGCCGAACATTTCGTAATCCACGCCGAGCGCCGCCCAGCGCATGCCAAAGTCCGGTTTCCATTGCAACTTGCAATGCCCACCCGTGACCGGCAGGGTGAGGGTTTCGCCGTCTTCGTCGTCGAAGGTGATGGTGCCTTTTTCAACATCCATCGCCTTCATCGGCACATAGAGTACCTTACCCGTCTTGGGCGAGATCGGCAGGAAGGGGCTGTAGGTCGCCTGACGTTCCTCGCCGAGGGTGGGGAGCATCACCGCCATCAGGGCATCATAGTGTTTGAGGGCCAGTAGCAAGGAGGCGTCGTAGGTGCCATCGCGGTAGAGGTCGGTGGCGCTTTTGAATTCATACTCAAACCGGTAGTGATCCAGAAAGGCCCGCAACCGCGCATTCATATGGTGGCCGTAGCTCTCATGTGTGCCGAACGGGTCGGGCACTTGCGTCAGCGGTTTACCCAGATTCTCCCGCAGCATCTCCTGATGGGGGAGGTTTTCCGGCACCTTACGCATGCCGTCCATATCGTCGGAAATGCAGAAGAGCTTGGTAGGAATATCGCTGATCTGCTCGAACGCATGGCGTACCAGAGTGGTGCGGAACACCTCCATAAAGGTGCCAATATGCGGCAAGCCCGATGGCCCATAGCCGGTTTCAAACAGGGCGTAGCCCTTAGCAGGTGGGGCTTTCTCGAACCGTTTGGCGAGTAACCGGGCCTCCTGAAAGGGCCAGGCGGTGGAGTGGGTGGCAAGGTCAGAGTGTGAAGGCATATATGTGACAATTTACGGATAGGGGTTTCCCATGATAGGGGAAACCCTTAGCATGGGCCGCGAGGTTGTACCATGGCTTTTGCGCAGAGAGTATCACGCAACACATCCATTAAAATTAACCCTTTCGTAAAATGCGCCTGATAGAGTAAAAATGCGCTAAAAGTAGATAGGCATCGCATGCTGCGTTTGGTTCACCGCATCCGTCCCACCCTCCGCAACCTGATTGTGGTGAGCGGTATCGCTATGGCGTTGGTGGTGGGGCTGGTGATTGTGCAGGCCGAACATACCTATCAGGAAAATTTGCAGGACAACGAATCCTCGTCCGAGCGGCTGACGCAATCCTTTTCTAATTATGTTGACCTCACGCTGCGCACGGTGGATTTAACCCTCAAACGTGCGACTGAGCAACTTAATTACTATGGTGCGGGCAAGCTACCCCAGCGGGTCTTGGGGGATCAGTTGCGGCGCTGGATTACCGATACGCCGCACGCCGTTGCACTGGGTATTACGGGTAAAAACGGTTCCATGCTGCTGTCGGCTTCCAAGCAGGGGCATGTGCATGTGCTCCAGAACCTCAAGAACGTGCAGAAACTGGAATTCTTTAAGCAGAGCCTCACCCATGATGAGATGTATCTGGGGACGCTCAAAATCGGCTGGCAGGATTACATGGTGCTCAGCCGCGCCTATAAAAATAAAAAAGGTGCAGTGCAGGGCATAGTGTTTGCGCTGCTGGATCCCGCCTATTTTGTGAATTTCTTTGACGCGATTCAGGCGGGGAAAAAGACCGTCATGGCGTTGATGCGTCCCAATGGCTATCTGCTGCTCAGCAACACGGCGGAGCAGGAGCAACTGGACCCCATCGTGACCGTTGCGATGAAGCAGCGCGAGAGCATTCCGGGGAAAATCCTGTCGCTGAGGATGCGTAGCAACGGGTATCTTAAAATCATGGCCAGTAAGTATTTGCACGAGCTGGGTGTGATCACCATCGTGGTGCTGGATGAGCGGGATTTTCTGGATGAATGGTATGCAAACCGTTTGCGTGACGTCGCGTTTATCATCATTTTTGCGGTGTTTGGGATGGTGCTTTCCTTCTTCGGGGTGGCGATGGCCAAGCAAATCAAGCGCGTGCAGGCCTCGGAAGCGGCAGCGGTGATGGCTAGTCAGGCAAAGTCCGAATTCATGGCCAATATCAGCCACGAACTGCGCACGCCAATGAACGCGATTATCGGTTTTTCTGAAATGCTGGAGAATAATTACTTCGGCGCCCTCAATTCCAAGCAGCATGAACGCATTCACGACATCAATATGTGCGCGAATTACCTGCTAAACCTCATCAACGATATTCTGGATTTCTACAAGGGTGATGCCGGGCAGATGGAGTTGATTGAGGAAGAATTCATGGTCACGGAAGTGATTCACGAATGTATCCGCATCGTCGGAGAACGTGCCCGTGCCAACGGGATCGCGGTGACAGCGCATGTGCCGCCCCGTCCGCCGAACCTCTATGCCGATAAACGCAAAATCCGCCAGATTCTCCTCAACCTACTCTCCAATGCGGTGAAGTTTACGCGGGAAGGCGGTTCGGTGATTGCGGGCATTCGGCTGGAAACGAACAACACCATGGTGCTGTTTGTGCGGGATACTGGCATTGGGATTCCGGAGGCCGATATCCCCAAAGCGCTTTCCGTGTTCGGGCAGGTGCATCGCCAGTCGCATCAAACCGGGACCGGGCTTGGATTGCCTCTGTGCCGGATGTTTGCCGAGCTACACGGCGCCAAGTTTTTGCTGGAGAGCAAGGTCGGGGAGGGGACCACCGTCTCCATTACCTTCCCCTCTTCGCGGGTGACGCATCACAATTACAGCAACGATGCCTCCGCCCCGACGGCTTCCAAGGTGGCGGTCTATTAAACGATGCCGTCATGCAGCGGGCTTTTCTCCATTACTGATAGCGTTCAGGAATCCATTCACGGCTCCCTGCAACTGCTGGGTCATGACCAGCAGGCCATCTCGTTCGCTGTCACCCACCACCCGTGTGAGCTGAGCCGATTCGGTGGTGATATGCTGTGCGGTATCCCGGTGGGCTTCCACCGCACGGCTCATATCCTGTGCTACCTCATGCATGCGGGCGATACTTCCCATAATCAGGGTCAATCGCTCCAGACTGACATCCATCGTCGCCTGCACATGGGCAATGCTTTCGCTGATTTCCCTTGTCGCCTGTGTGGTTTGATTGGCCAGTTCCTTGACTTCCGAAGCCACTACGGCAAACCCTTTCCCGGCTTCGCCTGCACGGGCGGCTTCAATGGTGGCATTGAGCGCTAGCAGATTCGTCTGGCTGGCAATGGCGTTGATGATATCCGTTACCTGACAGATGCGCTGTAAGGCATCGGCCAGTGTTCGCATGGAGGTTTCTGTCGCCTTGGCATCTTCGGCGGTACGCTCTGCCACCTGAGAGGAGGCATGGCTGTGCTGCAACATTTCTGCCAGCGCTTTGACGATCTCATGCACCGAGGCGTTTAGTGTATGGGTGATGCCTCCCATGCGAGCCGTATCCGTCACCAGTTGTTCGGTGATACGTTGGACATTGGAGCGGAATTCTTCTCCCAACGCATGCATTGTACGTTGGTGATGGTCCTGCGCCGCGCGCATATATTCGCTGACCCCAATCTCCATATCCAGCATCAGCACTTTAGTGCCTGCACGCAGCACACGCGTGAGGGTGACTGGCCGCCACCAATAGCGCTTCACCGCATGCGCGAACAAATCGCCCAAAGTAAAGGCATAGGCTCCCAGATACCATTGCGGCTCAAGCCCCACCCGTTCATGCACCTGACCAATATGCTGTGCCTGTTTGAAGTAGGCATGATCGATCTCGCCAGAAAATAAGCGTTTCCAATGCTCAATTTGCGTCTGTTTGGCGCGCTGCATGGATGCATCTGACGCAAACTTTCCCGCCAGATGCGGGTACTTGGCGACATGCTCGTACAATCCCGGAATGGCTCGATCGATCCCTAGGCTCATGGTGGCATGGCTCGATCGCAACGCCTTGCGGTCTGCGTTAGAAAAGGCCAGAAAATCCAGTCTTTGCGTAAGAAAATCCGTGTGCATCCCGCCATGTTTCATAGGGTTATATCCCTTCTCATTGATTTAATACGCCTACAGGTTGTGCAGATTACGGATTCTTTGGATGCTGTAAAATGAAGAGTGGCCTTTGGGGTGTGAAATATGGACTCCCCGCTTGCCCTGTGTGGCAATCTGTGATTATGTCCCGCGCGTATCCATACCTATTTTCATGAGGACGCTTATGCACGCACACGAATCCCACCATCACCACCACGAGGATGGACTGAAACGCTGTTTTGATATCACCATCGACGCCGCCACGGTGCAATCGAAGGTGGATGAGCGGTTGATGCAGATCAGCACCCAGGTGAAACTGGATGGATTCCGCCCCGGCAAAGCCCCCATGGCGGTGCTGCGCAAACGTTATGCCGAAGCCGTAACCGAAGAAGTGCTGGACAAGCTCCAACAGGAAGAAGGCCGGAAACTGGTCGAGGAAAAAGGCCTGCGTCTGGTGATGCCGCCCTATGTGGAGCATCGCCATTTCACGCCGGAAGGCGGGGTGCATCTGCATCTGACGGTGGAGCTTTTTCCGGAAATTCCGGATCTGGATATTGCGGTGATTTCGCTCGACCGCCCGGCGTTTGAAATTAGCGACGAGGATGTCGCCGAGGCCACCCTGCGGATTGCGCAGATGCATCGTCGCCCGGTGGACGTCACCTCCGGTCGTGCCGCGCAGAATACCGATGTCGCGGTGATTGATTTCCTCGGTAAGCTCGACGGCGTGGCCTTTGATGGCGGCAAGGGTGAGCGTTACCCGCTGGTGCTCGGTTCGGGCAGCTTTTTGCCGGAATTTGAAGCCGCCGTGCTGGGCATGAAAGCCGGTGAAACCAAAGACTTCCCCGTGCCATTCCCCGCCGAATATCACGCAAAGAACCTCGCCGGGAAGACGGCGATCTTCACCGTGACCCTTCAGGAACTGCGCGAGATGCAGGTGCCGCCGATTGACGACGCGCTGGCCGTCAAAATCGGCGAGAAAGACGTGGATGGCCTGAAGGAGATGGTGCGTCGGCAGATTGCCGAAGACTTCCAGAATGTGGTGCGGGTGCAGTTGAAGAAACAACTCTTCGACCATATCGACCAGCAAATGACCTTCGACGTGCCGCCGGGGCTGGTGGAAGCCGAATTCGCCACCATCTGGGAAGAAGTGGAAGAGGCCCGCAAAGAAGGCAAAGACCCCGAATTCCAGCGCCCGAACGAGGAACTGGAAGCCGAATATCAACAGCTCGCGGTACGCCGTGTGCGTTTGGGGCTGTTGCTCGCCGAACTCTGCCGTAAGCATCAGTTGCAGGTGACGCCGCAGGATCTCCGTCAGGCGATTGAGCACCAACTGCGCCGGTATCCGGGTGCGCAGAAACAGATTGCGGAATACTACCAGAAGGCCGAGCATATTGAGCAACTGCGCGGTCCGATCATGGAAGATAAAGCCGTGAGTTATCTGCTGGAGCGGGTGGCCTATACCGACTGGCCCGCCACGATTCCGTCCCTGCGCGAAGCCTATAACGAAGGCAAGGACTGGATTGAGGAGCAGAAGAAATCCGGCGGAAAAGCCAAGGCAAAGGCGGAGAAATCTGAGAAGTCGGAAGCCGCTGATGCAGCACCCGCAGCCAAAGCCAAAAAACCCGCCGCAGCGAAAGCCGAGGGAGAGAAGAAATCTTCTGCGAAAGCGAAGAAGTAGGCGATGCCTTGTTCCCTCCCCCTGAATGGGGGAGGGTTAGGGAGGGGGTGATACCTTCAAAATACCCCTATCCCCTTCCCATCAAGGGAGGGGGGGAATGAAATATCAGGAGGGTACAATGGGTGCCGTGCAAGCCATGAAAGACGCGACTTCCGCTACGAATGCCGTTCCCTATCGCCGGGTGCTTCTTAAAATTTCCGGCGAATCGCTGATGGGCGATCAGGGCTATGGGCAGGATCTGGAAACCTTGCGGCGTATTTGCGAGGAAATCCGCGCCGTGCATGATCTGGGCGTGCAGCTCTGTCTGGTGGTGGGCGGCGGTAATATCTTCCGGGGTATTTCCGGGGCCGCGCAAGGGATGGAACGTGCCAGCGCCGACTATATGGGCATGCTGGCGACGGTGCTCAACGCGCTCGCCATTCAGAACATGCTGGAGCAGATGGGTGTGGAAACCCGCGTGCTTTCCGCCATCACCATGACCGAAGTGTGCGAGCCGTACATCCGGCGTCGGGCGATCCGGCATCTGGAGCATGGGCGGATTGTGATTTGCGCGGCGGGTACGGGTAATCCCTTCTTCACCACCGACACGGCGGCCGCGCTGCGGGCGGTTGAGACCCGCTGCGATGCGCTGTTGAAGGGCACGCAGGTGGATGGGGTGTATACCGCCGATCCCAAAAAAGATCCCACCGCCACGCTGTATAAGGAGCTTTCCTATACGGAGGTGCTCTCCAAAAATCTCAAAGTGATGGACGGCGCGGCGATTGCGCTCGCACGCGATAATAAATTGCCGATCATTGTGCATTCCATTCATACGCCCGGCGCGTTCGCCAATGCGCTTCAGGGCAAAGGTACCTACACGATCATTCGAGGATAAATCGCCATGGCATTCGATATTGCAGATTTAAAAAAACGCATGGAAGGGGCGCTCAACGCCTTTGGTCAGGAACTCACGGGCCTGCGCACGGGACGCGCCTCTACCGCGCTGCTGGAACATGTGCAGGTGGAAGCCTATGGCGGCATGATGCCCATCAGTCAGGTGGCGTCGGTGAACGCGCCGGAAGCGCGGATGCTGGTGGTGCAGGTCTGGGATGCTCAGATGACCAAAGCGGTGGAGAAAGCCATCAGCAATGCGGGTCTGGGGTTGAACCCGATGGCGGAAGGCACTGTGATCCGCGTGCCATTACCGGAACTGAGCGAGGAACGTCGCAAGGAGCTGGTGAAGGTCGCGCATAAATATGCCGAGCAGGCCAAGGTGGCGATGCGTAACATCCGCCGCGACGGAATGGACAAGCTGAAACAATTGGAAAAAGACGGCGAAATCGCCAAGGACGAGCATCACAAGCTCGGCGAGCAGGTGCAGAAAATCACCGATGAATACACCGCCAAGGCCGACACCAAGCTGGCCGAAAAAGAAAAAGACATCATGCAGGTGTGAGGGGAGGGAGTGCAGGCAGATCAGCCGATTCCGCTCCCTGCTGTCATGGCTAACAGGGGCTAATTCGCCACTTTGGCGTTGGGGTTGAGGATGCCATCCAGATAGCGTCCCTGAAAGAGGTAAATCTTAAGGGCATGGCCATAGGCGATGGCCGCTTTGGTATCGCAGCGGCACAGAATCACGCGGTTTGCGCCACATCGTTCGACCGCAGCTTTGAGTTCCTGATTGCGTTCTTCTTTCAGGTCGCGTGCGGCATCGGCATTCCATTGAATTTTCACGAGATCAAAACCCAGGCTTTGCCGATCGATATGCGGGAAGCTGGAAGAGTTAACCCCATCAATACACACTTTGTAGCCCTGCTTTTGCAGATGGTCGCGGGCGGTAAAAAACCCCTGCATATCGGCGAAGACATCGCCGAGCTGAATCTCGAACAGGATGGAGGCTTTCATACTCTTTGGCACGGCGAGGTCAAACTGAGCAAAGGCTGTTTCCAGCACCGACTCGATGTTGAGATTGAGGCTGATGGGACGCTGAATCATGTGCTTGGTGCGGCGTGCCAACATATCCAGCACTTTGATGTCCAGCAGTTGTGTGACATAGCGGAAAAGCCAGCGGTTACTGGTGAAATCCACCTGTTCCATCACCAGACGTCGCAGATGCGGGATATGCATATAGAGTTCATCAAAAACTGAAACCGGGTCTTTGCCAGGGCGTATAGCGCAGATGGGCTGCTTGCGGATCACACGGCTCAGGTCGGCGAATTCCAGCTCCTTTTCCAGCGATGCCAGACGTGCTGGAGTCAGAGGGTGTAATGTGCTACTTGGTTCTTCTACCATGCTTGGTTTGCGCACCATCGCAGGGGATGCAATGTGGTTTTTGGCCTCCTCATAACAACTGCTCCAAGCCACGCTCAGATCATGTTGCGTACAAAATTCCGGAATCTCCTTGCCCGCCTGATCGTACGCCAGAGGGTCATCGGCAAACAGGTAGCGCATCCTGAAGATGAGCTTATCAATCAGCGTGTGTGCAACGGCTTTGCAGAGAATATAGAGGTCGTCGTTGGGGAAGAGCAACACATAGCCTTCCGCCTCTTTTAGGTAGTCATACACCAGATTGATGGCAATGGTGGTCTGGTAGTGGGTGCGGTGATGCTCCAGCAGTTTGCTGAATGGGAAATAGAGCAAACGCCACCCAGCCGGACTCTCCTCTAGATCGGAAAGGCGTTCTACCAGCTTCAAATCTGCTTTTTTCAGTATCGTCTGCATGTATGATACTGTATGCATACACCTCGCATGAGATCAATCATTTCTGCACAATGGAACCGTTTGAAACGTCGTCTTGCATGGCTTGCCGGAGTTGGCCTGTTGCTGTGCGCCGTTCCTGTTGTGATGCCGATGGTTCTGGATATCGAAGGTAAAAAGGAAGATATCATCCGCCTGTTTAAAAGTTCAACCGGGCGCGACATCCGGATTGACGGGGCGATTTCCAGTCATTTCTTTCCCTTTCCTGAAGTCCGGGTTCAGGGGGTCAGTGTAGCGAATGCGCCTTGGAGTGAGCGGCATCACATGCTCACTGCCGAGGAAATGCGCATACGCCTTGGGTGGCTTGGGGTTTTGTCTGGCAATCCGAAGCCAAGTGCCATTGAGTTGCAGCGCCCTGTTTTGATGCTTGAGCGTTCGGAGGATAAGCGTTTCAACTGGGACGGCCCATCTGATGCCTCTACCGGTATAGGGTCTGCGACATTCATGGCCTCGCATGCCGTGCCGTTAACTCTCCATAATGGGGCTATACATTATGTGGACCGCTTTGCCAAATGGCAGGCTTCCGCTACCAAAGTAGAGGGAGAGATCGCCCTCGCAGCGGACAGCCTGAGCACGGACCTTTCATTTCAGATTGCCAATCATCTGCAACTGGTCTGGCGCCATAGCGCAACCAAAGCTTCCGATGGAGGATGGGATGTCCAGACTTCTCTTTCCTCGCCATCTGGTAAGCTGCATTTCGCCGGAGCGTGGGGAGGGTTGCAAAAGCGTGACTCTGTAAAGGGAGAGCTTGGCTTTGAGAGTAGCGATTTTCCCCGTTTTGTGACGGAGCTAACCAGCAAACTTCGCGTTAAACAGGGGTATCAACCAAGCGCTGCCAGTGCGTTCGCTCTCATTGCGCAGGTGGTGGGGCAGGGGGAGAAGTTACGTCTTTCCGATGTCGACATCCGTTCGGATATTTATCAGGGCAAGGGGAGTATTCATGCTGATCTGAAAGCCGTTCCAGAATTTTCGGTGCAGTTTGCAGACGCCAAGGTGAATCTGGATCAATTCTTCCAGTTTCTGGAACGCACACCACCCGCAGAAGAAAAAATTCGCGATAGCTGGGCTGTGCCGCTGGTGGTAACCGATGCCCGTGATGCCGTGCTGCACATTCCGGGGGCATTTGATTTATTCTTAAAGCTGGGGTTTGAGTCCCTGCGTTACAAGAATGATGTGGCAACCAAGCTGGTGCTGCATTCTGAGTTGGTGGACGGTGAAGTCGTGTTGCATCAGGCTTCTGCCGAACTGCCGGGCAAAAGCCATTTGACCATTTTTGGGATCGTCAACCAACAGATTGATGGCCCGATGTTTGAAGGGCAAATGGAACTGGATGGCAGTAGTGCCAGAGCACTTTTCCCCTGGCTTGGTTGGGACATCCCCGTGGTGAATAAAGAGCGGTTTGGGCCGTATCACCTAAAAGGCGGTATGCTGCTCTCTCTGAGTGAGTTACGTTTAAACGATACCACGCTTGAGATGGACGGGACCCGTGCCGCAGGCGCGTTGCAGATACGTTTTCCGGCGGATCTCGAAAAAGAAAAAAGAACCCAGAAAGGGCAGGAAGAATTAGCGCTTCTGCTGGACTCCAAGGAGGAGCAGGCAAAAGCAGAGACTCGTAGCCTGCCTCGCATCCGCGCTACTATCAGTGTGGATGAATGGCGGGCAGACCAGTACCTGACCAATCAAATGATTTTTAAGTCGCTGGAGCTGGCTCCCGAAGAGCAGAGCTTTTTGAGTGCGAAATATCGCCCGATCAGTCTGGAATGGTTGCACCATTTGCCGTTTTCGATGGATCTTCGGATGCGGGCGAATCACCTCTATTATCAGGAATTTGCGCTGGAGGATCCCCAGATGGAGATCTCCATGCAGCCCGGATCGTTGCAGATCAATAAGCTATACACCAACATGCATGGTGCCCAACTATATGGAGATATTGATCTGAAGGCGACGGAGAAACGTCCGTTTGTGACGGCAAAGCTGGTCACCAACCGCATGGATTTGTCATTGTTATTGCCTGCCCTGCCTGACGCTAAACGTAAAGAGTTGCCGGTGGAATCGCTCGCACCAACCCTTGCCCATATCTGGCGGCAGGACAGTATCGACACCAGCATTCTGACGGTGCTGGATGGCAAACTGGATCTCTCTGCTGGAATCTTGGAACATCCAAACCATCCCCTTACCAATGTGCGTCTGCAAGGAGATCTGGCGGCGAATACACTGAACATCCGCTCGCTTGAAGGGGCCGGGCTGGGCGGCACCCTTAAATGCTCCGGAAATTTTACTGGTGGGCGTATTCCGGAATTTAGTTTATCGTTCCTGCTGGAACAGATAGACCTTGCCAAAGGAGCGGCTGCTTTGCAGGACAGCATCAATTTCATGGCGCGTAAGCCTGTGCTACCCGCGTCAGAAGAGGATCGGATTGCCGGGCTTGCCAGTTTTGCCGGAACCGTTCGCAGTTCCGGCATCAGTTTTGAGTCCCTGATCGGAGGGCTGGAAAGCAGCGTCAACGCCTCCTTGCGGGATGTGCGCATTCCCGGTTTCAGCCATCAATTATTCGTCAGCAAGCTGGCACATATTCGAAGCCTTGAAGATTTGCAGAATATGCGGCGCTTAAGCTTGAGTGAGCGCTCCAATACTCATTATCCGCACATCACCGGTAATGGCTATATCCGTGGCGGAGTGATGCAGATTCCACGCCTGTTGCTGGATACTGATAGTGGGCAGGCAACCATGCAGGCGACTCTGGACCTGAAACGCTGGATGCTTAATGTCCAAACAACCTATCCTATTCTTGTGAATGAGCGCACGGAGTTACCGCCTTTTTCGCTTAATCTCTCTGGTGATATTTCCGAACCGAAAAAGAGTCTGGATACAAGGGATTTGGAAGAAGCCATTTCTCAGCGTTCGGCCCAGCGGTTGCTGCAATAGTCATGTCTCACGCGCTTCGCATGCCTGCTGAACCGAGCTATCTCGATGGTCTCAATCCCGAACAGCGGCTGGCGGTGGAAACCACCGAAGGACCGGTGCTGGTGCTTGCCGGGGCGGGAACCGGTAAAACGCGGGTCCTCACCACGCGCATCGCCCATTTGCTGGGGACGGGAAGGGCGTACCCCTCGCAGATTCTCAGTACCACCTTCACCAATAAGGCGGCGAAGGAAATGCGCGAGCGGGTGGCGCGCATCACCGGTCAACCAACGGAAGGGCTGTGGCTGGGTACGTTTCACTCACTCTGTTCGCGGATGCTGCGTCGCCATGCGGAGCTGGTGGGGCTTAGCCAGCAATTTATCATCATCGACGCCGACGACCAGCACCGCCTGCTCAAGCAACTGATGCAGGAATGGCAGTGCGACGATAAAAAATGGCCCGCGCGGGTGTGTCTGAGCATCATCCAAATCTGGAAAGACCGGGCGCTGACGCCCGACAAAGTGGCGGGTACGCCGGAGGCCGACTACGCCGATCGCCGGATGCCGGAACTGTACCTGCAATACCAGCAACGGCTCAAAACCAGCAATGCGGTGGATTTCGGCGATTTGCTGCTGCATATGCTGACGATTTTCCAAGCGCATCCGGAGGTGCTGGCCGAATATAGCCGCAAATTCCGCTACATGCTGGTGGATGAATATCAGGACACCAACATCGCGCAATATCTGTGGCTGCGCTTGCTGGCGATGACCCATAAAAACCTCTGCTGCGTGGGGGATGACGACCAGTCTATCTATAGCTGGCGGGGGGCTGAGGTTGGCAATATCCTGAAGTTTGAGAAGGATTTTCCGGGGGCTGCCGTCATTCGTCTGGAGCGCAATTACCGTTCCACCGAGCATATTCTGGGAGCGGCCTCGCATCTCATTGCCAATAACCGCGAGCGGCTAGGTAAAACATTGCATAGCGTACAGGGCAGCGGCGAGAAAATCATCGTGCGCAGCCTGTGGGACGATACCGCCGAAGCCGTGATGGTGGCGGAGGAGATCGACAAACTCCAACGCAAGAAAACCTCGCTCAGCGATATGGCAGTGCTGGTGCGCGCCGGATTCCAGACCCGCGCCTTTGAAGAAAAAATGCTGAGTTTTGGCATTCCCTACCGCGTGGTGGGTGGCTTGCGTTTCTATGAACGGCAGGAAATCCGCGATGTGCTGGCCTATCTACGCGTGATTGTGCAGCCGGATGACGATCTTGCCTTTCAGCGCATTGTGAATTTGCCCAAACGGGGTATCGGCAAAACCACGCTGGACGCGCTGGGACGCATTGCCTCTCAGGCGCAGACCTCCATCCATTACGCGATTTCCCATCGGTTGGTGGATGCCGAGATTTCTGCCGGTACCGCCAACAAGCTGCGCGATTTTGCGCGGCTCTGTGAGGTGTGGCGGGCGAAGTCCACGGAGGAACCCCCGGCGGAATTTATCCAGCGGGTGATTGAGGAATCCGGCTACCGCGCCATGTGGCAGGCGGAGCGCACGCCCGATGCCGCCGGTCGGCTGGAAAACCTAAAAGAATTGGTGCGCGCTGTAGGCGAGTTTGAGACATTGGAATCTTTTCTGGAGCATGTGAGTCTGGTCAGTGAGTTGGATAATGCCGATGCCAGCACCGCGATGGTGAGCATCATGACGTTGCACGCCGCCAAGGGGCTGGAGTTCGATTGCGTGTTCCTGCCGGGATGGGAGGAAGGGCTGTTTCCCCATCAGAAATCGCTGGAGGAAAAAGGCGGCAAGGGGCTGGAAGAGGAGCGCAGGCTGGCGTATGTGGGCATCACCCGCGCGCGCAAACAGGCCTGGATCAGCCATGCCGCCAACCGCCGTATTTATAACCAGTGGCAGAGCAGCCTGCCTTCGCGCTTTATTCAGGAATTGCCGAAGGAGCATCTGGAAGTCATTGATGCGCGAGGGCTTTCCTCGCGTTCCGAACCGCTGAGCCGCGAGCAGATCGCCGCGATTGTGAGTGAGGCGAGTGCACCACGTGTCAAAACGTCACCTGTGACGCTCCCACCTGCGGGCGGATTTAACACCGGCCAGCGCGTGTTTCATGAGACCTTCGGCTATGGAAAGGTGCTGGGCCAGCAGGGGCAGCATCTGCATATCCAGTTCGAGAAGGCTGGCACCAAGCGCATGCTTCAGGATTTTGTGAAGCGGTGTTAGGTACTATCTACAGAGGAACTCCCATGCACCCAGCCCTTGATATCTGCGCGCTCCGCAAAACCTACCGTGCTACGAAAAAATCCCCGGCGAAGGAAGCGCTGAAGGGCATTGACCTCCAAATCCGTCCCGGCGCGTTTTTCGGGCTGTTGGGGCCGAATGGCGCGGGGAAATCGACCCTCATCAACATCATTGCAGGACTCGTCACCAAAACCAGCGGTGAGGTGCGCGTCTGCGGTCATGACATCGAACGTGAAATGCGGGCGGCGCGGTGCAGCGTTGGGGTGGTGCCGCAGGAATTGATCGTGGATACGTTTTTCACCGCCCGCGAGGCGCTGGACATCCATGCAGGCTATTACGGCGTCCCGAAAGCGCAGCGGCGGACGGATGAAATCCTCGAAGCGCTGGGGCTGACGGACAAGGCCGATACCCCCTCGCGGCGGTTATCGGGTGGGATGCGTCGGCGTCTGCTCGTGGGGAAAGCATTGGTACACAGCCCGCGGGTACTGATTCTGGACGAACCGACCGCCGGGGTGGATGTAGAGCTGCGCACCCAATTGTGGAACTATGTGCGCGGGTTGAATGCGCAAGGCACCACGGTGCTGCTTACCACCCATTATCTGGAGGAAGCCGAACAGCTCTGCGACGAGATCGCTATCATCAACCATGGCGAAGTGATTGTGCGCGAGCCGAAGAAACAACTGATGCAGCGCTTCAACGACAAGCGGCTGGTGGTGCAGGCCATGGCGTCACTCACAGAGGTGCCGCCTGCGCTTGCTTCCCTCTCCCCGGAACTGGATCAGGAAGGGCGGCTGGTGATCCGCTACCTGCCGACCGAACAGCGGATTCAGGCCTTGCTGAAACAGGTGGAGGATGCGGGCATCACCATTCAGGATATCGCCACGCAGGAGCCGTCGCTGGAGGATGTGTTTCGCAAACTGGTGGCGGCGTAAGGGACGCTTCTTCAGCGTGACCAGAAAGAGCCAACCGGTAATTTGGCAATAGTACCGGGGATATGCCCCAGCCAGGTTGCGCTGGTGTCGATGGCCTCCCGTGTCCAATCTCTCCAGCTTGGTATGTGCGGGGTAATGCTGAGGGTGCTGCCTTCCATTCCTGCAACAGCCGCTAATAATTCTGGCGGCATATGCGCGCCGATAGGATCGGCAAAATAGCTGAGGGAAATCACCTGACGATTGCTGGTAATGTGGGGCTGGGTGAGTCCGCGATACTGAAACACGCTCTCTGCGATATCCAGCGCCAGACTTCCACTGGTATCGGCACGGTGGCGTACGGTGTCGATTACGGCATCGGACATACCCATGGCGGCGAGTGTTTCCGTGCTTCCCAGACTTTCAAACAGATGCGCCCGCAGCGGATGTTCCGTAAAATACGCATCCAGCGCATCAGAAGGCAGGGCCGCTTCAATCGCAGCGCAGCGCTCTGCAAGGTTGGTGCGCAGAAAACGGTTTAGGTTTGCAACGCTCAGGGCATCTGGGTCCTTCATGTAGAAACGTTCCAGCTCCTGATAGCAGGCATATTGTCCCGTGAGGGGAAGCTGCAAGGCACGTTCGATATCATTCAATGTTTCCAGCGCAAATGCGGTTTCCGCAATGCAGCCCCCCAGCGAATGCCCGGCAATGGTGAAGAGGTTGCTAGCGGTGTGCTTGCGTGCCTGATGGGTAACCCATACGGCTTCCAGAACGCCATCGCCAAGCGATCCCGGCTGATACAGGGAAACGGGGATAAACGGCAGCACATCGTTCAAATCGTCCCAGGTTTGATACACGGCGTCCAGACTGGAACCGTTCAGATGCGTTCCTGCAAAATAAATCCCCGGGGTTTCGGCTTCCCCGGATAAGAGATAGCTCAACCCGGAGGGGCGTTGATCGGCCTCTGTCACCGGATGTCCCGGCAGAGAGACCTGCCCTGACGCGGTCAGCCTGGTGCCGGGTGGCAGGTCCACGTCAAAGGTGAGATCCTGATCGCGTAATTCAAACTGCGCCGGAGAGGGAAGCGTCAGCCCATCGGATGGGAAAGCCTCACCATTCAGCAGCACGGCTCCTTTTGTACGCGTAATGCGCAGATCGCCATCGGGGGTGTGGATGACCCATTCCGGATGCTGATAGGCAAGGGTCGTAATGAAAAAGGAAATATCTGCGCCCGAAGCGGATTCCATGACAGGCTTCATTCTTGTTGTTTTGTGCCTATTCTATGGCAGTTTTATGGCGTTTTGATGAACGCGGCAGCAAAGAAACCGTCCATGCCTCCCTGCTCCTGCCAGTAATGGGGCAATATCCGCAGGCTATTATCATTGGATATCCACTCCGCGCAGTCGGCGGGAAGGCAGTGGGCAATCGGGAACGGCTCAAGAGGCAAGCCTTCCAACGCGATCCACTCCATCTGCGCTTCGCCTTCTTCCCGCTCCAACGAACAGACGGCATAGACCAACACCCCTCCCGGTCGCAGATGGGCCACCGCAGCGCGGATCAACTCCTGCTGTAACGCGGCCATTTCGTCGATCAGGCTGTCCGTTTTCCCCCACAGGTAATCCGGGTGACGACGCAGAATCCCCGTGGCGCTGCAAGGCGCGTCCAGCAATACCGCGTCGAAGGGATGGGTAGCGGCAAAATGCAAGGCATCACCCACCACCACCTCTACCTGTGATGCCAATCCAGTGCGGTGCAGATTCTCGTGCAGCCGTTCCATGCGGGCGGCGGAGCGATCTACCGCGCAGACTTCCGCGCCCCGTGCTGCAAGCTGCATGGTTTTGCCACCGGGGGCCGCGCAGAGATCCAGCACCCGCTTGCCCCGCACATCGCCGAGCATCTGCACGGGCAGGGTCGCGGAAGCATCCTGCACCCACCATGCTCCTTCGGCATAACCGGGCAGCGTGTGGATAGGTGCGGAGGATTCACAACGTAAGCCACCGGTGGGGAGCAGCATCCCTTCCGGCAGCAGGGCGGGGTCAGGAGTCGCATCGCGTAGGGAGAGGTCCAGCGGGGCTTCGGTGAGTAGCATCGCGGCCATGGCAGTGGCGGTTTCGGTGCCATATTGCGTCTGCCAGCGCGTGGCGAGCCATACCGGCAGATTCCGCTGCGGCTGTGGGGGTGGAGGATCGGCCATGGCTTTGCTGATGACCCCGTGCAGCAACCCGCCAAGCCCCGGCATTCGTTGCGCATGGAGGATTTTCCGCCATTCCGCCACCACCGCATGGGTGGGGTGGGCGAGCCACAATGCTTCCGTCAACGCAACCCGCAGACACCAGGGAAACAGACTGGCCCTCCCCTTAAAGTTTTGTGCAGAAAGGCGGGCGGCGAGTAAGGCATCCAGCTCGCCATGGCGCCGCAGGGCGGTGAGCAACACCCGCTGTACCCAGGCGCGGTCGCGGGGTGCTAATCCGCCTAAACGGGTATCTTCCAGACGCAGGGCGTCGAAGCTCCTGCCTTCTGCGATGATCTGCTGAAGAAATTGCGCGGTGAGAAGCCGGGGGAGGTGCATGGGTGTGTCTATAGCGCATCGACAGGCAGGATGCACCTGCTATCCTGCCTTCTTCAGCAGAGGTTACCCATCCTCCTGATGCAGCAGCATGGCGGCCCCCATCAGCAGCACGGTGAGCGGCGGGGTCCATGCCGCCACCCAGACGGGAAGCGTGCCGGAAAGCCCCAGCGCGTGGACGATATCGGTGAGGAAATACACCAGAAACCCGGCGGCGATTCCTAATGACACCAGTAGTCCCGCGCTTTGAGAGCGGGGAGAGTGCAGGGCGAACACGGCGGCCAGATACACCATCGCCACCAGCAGAAAGGGTTGGGAAAGCAACCGGTGCAGATACAGCCGGTGGCGCGTGGCGGAGAATCCCGCATCCTCCAGCATTTCAATAAAGGGCGAGAGCTTCCACACCGACAGGGTTTCGGGCGAGGAAAAACTATCCTGCACCTGTTCGCGGGTGAGTTTGGTGGGGAGTTCCAGACTCGCCATGCGTTCGGCTGGGGCATCCGCTGCGGTGGCGAGCACCTGCGTTAACACCCATTTACCGGGGCGAAGTTCGGCTTCTTTCGCATCAAACCGCCGTTGGAAATGCCCTTCAGCATCGAACACAAACAGAATCACATCGGTGAGGCGCATGTCCGGTTGGGTGGCGCGCAGCGCGTGGAGAATCACTTCCGCCCGCACGCGCTCGCCGCTGACCTCGCGCTCGCGTAGCCACAGGCCAGATTCCGAAATGGCCAGCAGGCTGGCCCGTCCTTCCAGCAGTTTGCCTTCCTCCTGCTCATAGCGCGAAAGCAGGCTCGCGGCGAAGGGGTTGAACACCAGCACGGTGAAAAGGCCGATGGCAAAGGCCCCCCCCGCTGCGGGCAGCAGGAATTGCCACACCGACACTCCTGCGGAGCGCATGACAATCAACTCATGCGATTTGGAGAGTTTGGCGAGAAACACGATGCTACCAATCAGCATCGCAAAGGGCATGACGAGCTGGATCATCTGCGGCAGCTTGAACAGCGCCAGCTTCACCAGCGCGAGCGATTCAATGCCCTGATGGCTGGTCCCCCGGCGCATCAGCTCTACCATGTCGATCAGGAAGCCAAGCAGCGTCCCCACGCACAGCACCATGCCCGCATAGAGCAGGAACTGAAACGTCAGATAACGCGAAAGCGTGAAGGAAAGTCGCATGGCGTTATTCTGCGAGTCTCATGGACTGAAGCAAGTGAAATTTACCCCCTCCCTGTCCCTCCCCCGCGTTGCGGGAGAGGGGACCTGATGCACCATCGCGCTCTACGATCAGCGTATGTGTATCAGGAGAGGCTTTCCCTCCGGTCCCCTCTCCCGCAACGCGGGGGAGGGACAGGGAGGGGGCTAATGCTTCCGCCGCACCTCGTCATCCGCCTCTTCCTCCGCGATGGCGGCGAGCGGGATCGCGGGCAGGGGAGGGGTCCATTCCCGGCGCTCAAAGGGACGGGAGAGGGCGATTTTCAGCGCTTCCTCTGCCGTGAGCACAGGGATGATGGTCAGGCCGTTTTTGACCTCATCGGGGATGTCCTCCAAGTCTTTCACATTCTCCTGAGGGATCAGCACGGTATCAATGCCGCCACGCAGCGCCGCGAGGAGCTTCTCCTTTAAGCCGCCGATGGCGGTCACCGCGCCGCGCAGGTTGATCTCGCCCGTCATGGCCACGTTTTTCCGCACCGGAATGCCGGTGAGCACGGAAACAATCGTGGTGGTCATGGCGACACCCGCCGAGGGGCCGTCCTTCGGCACCGCGCCTTCCGGAACATGGACGTGGATATCCACATTCTGATATTCCGGTGGAATAATGCCAAAATCCAGACAGCGCGAGCGCACAAAGCTCATTGCCGCCTGCGCGGATTCCTGCATCACTTCGCCCAACTGTCCGGTGATGGTGAGCTTGCCCTTGCCGGGAACGGTTACCGCTTCAATTTGTAGCAGGTCGCCGCCGACCTCGGTATAGGCAAGGCCGGTGGTGACGCCCACCAGATCTTCCAGCTCTGCCACGCCGAAATTATGCTTCCGCACGCCCAGATATTCACTGAGATTCTCCGCCGTGATCGTCACATGCTGCGTACCGCCTAACAGGATTTCCCGCACCGTTTTACGGCAGAGTTTGGCAAGTTCCCGTTCCAGATTCCGCACTCCCGCCTCGCGGGTATAGTAGCGGATGGTGTCGCGCAGGGCGTCTTCGGTGATGGTCAGTTCGCCTTCCTTCACCCCATGTTCTTTGCGTTGCTTGGCGATGAGGTGGCGCTTGGCGATTTCCACCTTCTCGCGTTCCGTGTAACCGGAAAGGCGGATGATCTCCATCCGGTCGAGCAGCGGACGCGGCATTTTCAGCGAGTTCGCCGTGCAGATGAACATCACATTGGAGAGGTCGTAATCCACTTCCAGATAGTGATCGCTGAATTCCTTATTTTGTTCAGGGTCCAGCACCTCCAGCAGGGCGGCGGCCGGGTCGCCCCGGAAATCATGCCCCATTTTGTCGATTTCATCCAGCAGTAACAGCGGGTTAGAGGCTCCGGCCTTCTTCATGCTATGGATGATTTTCCCCGGCATGGAGCCGATATAGGTGCGGCGATGGCCGCGAATCTCGGCTTCGTCCCGCACACCACCAAGAGACATCCGCACATATTTGCGGCCCGTGGCCCGTGCGATAGAGCGTGCCAGCGAGGTTTTTCCTACACCTGGAGGGCCGACAAGGCATAGCAGCGACCCCTGCACCGCGCCGGTGCGTTGATGCACGGCCAGATGCTCCAGAATCCGTTCCTTGACCTTTTCCAGCCCGTAATGGTCGTGATCCAGCACGCTTTGGGCTTCGCGCAGGTCTTTCTTGACGCGGGAGAATTTCTTCCACGGAATGCTCACCAGCCATTCCAGATAGTTACGAATCACCGAGGCTTCCGCCGACATCGCGCTCATGGTGCGGAGTTTTTTCATCTCCGCTTTGGCTTTGTCCTTCGCCTCTTTGGTCATGCGGGTTTTTTTGATCTTGTCTTCCAGCTCGCTGTATTCGTCTTTGCCTTCCTCGGTTTCGCCCAGCTCTTTCTGAATCGCTTTCATCTGCTCATTCAGATAATATTCGCGCTGGGTTTTCTCCATCTGGCGCTTGACGCGGGAACGGATGCGTTTCTCCGTGTTGAGCACGCTGATTTCGCTCTCCAGAAAGCCGTAGACTTTCTCCAACCGCTTGGCGATGTCCGAAAGCTCCAGCACCTGCTGTTTGTCCGGAATTTTGAGCGCCATGTGTGAGACGATGGTATCGGCCAGCCTTCCGGCATCTTCTACCTGATTCAGTGCGCCCAGCACTTCCGGCGGAATCTTCTTGTTGAGCTTGATATATTCCTCAAACCGCGCCATCAGCGAGCGGGTAAGCGCCTGCACATCTTCTGCGCTGCCCGATGCATCATGCAGTTTTTCTGCGTGGACGGCGTAGTAGCCGGGGGCTTCCAGATATTCGACAATCTTGTTGCGCTCCAGCCCTTCCACCAGCACTTTCACCGTGCCATCGGGGAGTTTCAGCAGTTGCAGGATGCTGGCGAGCGTCCCCACGCGGTATAAATCCTTGGGACCGGGATCATCCTGATTGGCGTTGCGTTGCGCGACGAGCAGGATTTTCTTATCCGTGCGCACCACATCCTCCAGCGCCTTGACGGACTTCTCGCGTCCCACGAACAGGGGCACGATCATGCTCGGAAACACGACAATATCGCGTAACGGCAGCAGCGGGTAACGTTGCAGGGCGGATTCGGTCATAGGATTCCTTCACTCTGGCATGGAAATCCTAATATAGGGTTAGGAAAGGGAAGATACAAGGTTGCTGTGGGAAAGCCTTTCGGTTAAACGAAGCCTGAAAAGGGGAGGTATCATGCAACGTATCGTATCGGGGGTGCAGCCCAGCGGGCATCTGCATTTGGGGAATTATCTGGGGATGATTCGTCCCACGGTGGCCTTGCAGCACGAGAAAGAATGTCTGGTGTTTATGGCGGATCTGCACGCGATCACCGTGCCGCAGGATCCGGACGCGCTGCGGGCAAGCGTACTGGAAACCGCGTCGGCCTTCATCGCCTGCGGGATCAACCCCGAAAAAAGCGCGATTTTTCCGCAATCGGCCGTGAGTGGGCACGCGGAGCTGGCCTGGATATTCAACTGCCATACGCCGATTGGCTGGCTCAACCGCATGACGCAGTTCAAGGAAAAATCGGGGAAGGATAAGGAAAAAGCACCGCTGGGGTTGTATGCGTATCCCGTATTGATGGCGGCAGATGTGCTGCTGTATCACGGGACCCATGTGCCGGTGGGTGAGGATCAAAAACAACATATCGAACTGATGCGCGACATCGCCGGGGCCTTTAACCGCGCCGTGGGAGAGGAGTATTTCCCGCTGCCGGAGCCGATGATCCTTAGTCAGGCCGCACGGGTCATGAGTTTGCGCGATGGCACGAAGAAGATGAGCAAGTCGGACAGCTCTGACTATGCGCGGATCAACCTCACCGACGATGCAGACACGATTGCGCTGAAAATCCGCAAGGCGAAATCCGATATGCTGGAGGGGATGCAATATGATCCGCAAACCCGTCCGGAGGCCTCGAATCTGCTGACGATTTACGCTGCGCTCGCGGATTTGCCGCGTGCAGAGGTGGAAGCGCAGTTTGCTTCCTATAACTTCTCCAAGTTCAAAGAGGCATTGACCGAGCTTGCCGTGGCGACCCTCTCGCCTATTACGGCGGAGATGCGCCGGTTGCAGGACGACCAGCCTTACGTGCGGTCGGTGTTGCAAAAAAGCCTCGACCGTGTGCGGCCGATTGCAGCACAAACCATGCAGGCGGTGCATCAGCGGGTGGGGTTGGTGTAGCGCACTTGAAAAGCGCGATCGAACCCGGCATAGTGGCGCGAATGTTTGAACATTAGGTGAATTCATGGCCCATTCCGCTGCCCCAGCTGCTTTTGAGCAACCCCGTACCTTCGCGTTCACGCCTGAAAACCTAAAGCGGGCGGAGCATTTCATTGCCAAATACCCGGAAGGGTTTCAGCAAAGCGCAGTGATGCCGCTGCTCGACTTGGCGCAACGCCAGCATGGCGGCTGGATTCCCCGCGCCGCGATGGACACCATCGCCGAGATGCTGGGGATGCCCTATATCCGCGTGTACGAAGTGGCCAGTTTCTACAGCATGTATAATCTGGCGCCTGTGGGTACGCATTTTGTGCAGGTCTGCACCACTACGCCCTGTTGGCTGCGTGGGTCGGATCAGGTGATGGAGGCCTGTGAGAGGCATCTCGGTATTCAGCCCGGCGAAACGACGGGCGACGGCAAATTTACCCTCGCAGAGGTGGAATGTCTGGGGGCCTGCGTCAATGCACCCATGATGCAGATCAACCATCACGACGCCGACGATGCCAACTACATCCAGTTCTACGAGGACCTAACCGCCGAAACCACGGTCAAGATTCTCGATAGCCTGAAACAGGGGACGCTGCCCAAACCCGGCCCGCAGGTGGATCGTCAGACTTCGGCACCCGAAGGCGGCCGCACGACGCTTAAAGAGGTGAAATAGCATGGAACTCCATATCGAGAACCCAGCCATTCCAAAAATGGCAGAGGCGTTGGCGATCATGCGTGGTATTTCCGTGGAGCAGGCGATCGAAGAAGCCTTGACGAAAAGCATTCAGGAAGAGGAGGGGCGGAAAGAGCGCATCCGGCGGATTCTGGCGATTGGAGCGGAGTGTGCAGCCCTTCCTGTACTGGATCCACGCTCTCCGGACGAAATACTGGGGTATGATGAAAACGGATTGCCCTCATGATTGGAAAAAACGATGCCCACTATCAGCCAATTCTTTGGTATTGTGATCCGGATGTTCTTTAACGATCATGCTCCGCCACACTTCCACGCGGAATATGGTGGTCATAAAGCGACATTTGACATTGAAAATTTAAGATGTATCGAAGGCAATGTGCCCCGTCGTGCACAAGAACTGATCATGGATTGGGCTGAATTGCATCAGAAGGAGCTGTTGGACAACTGGGCTTGCTGTCAGGCGAAACAGCTTCCAAAACCCGTTCCCCCACTGGAGTAGAGTGATGTATTGGGATGTACGTGAAATAATGGTGTCCCCCCCCCTTGAGCTTCAGGTCTCTTTTCTGGATGGAACGAGGGGGGTCGTACGTTTTGAGCCTTCGCATCTGACGGGTGTTTTTGCCAGTTTGAGGAATCCCGCCACATTTGCAGAGGCCTATATTGAGGGCGGAGCCGTGACATGGCCGGGAGGAGTTGATCTCGCCCCAGATGCCATGTACGCTGCCATCCGTGAAACCGGTGAATGGGTGTTACGTTAGCTGGTACATTTTTCTTAACCAAGAAGTGCGTTTATGGCTCTTTCCGATTCCGATCGTATTTTTACCAATCTCTATGGGCAGGCGAGCGCGGGCCTTCAGGCTGCGAAGTCGCGTGGTGATTGGGATGGCACTAAAGAGATTCTCACCAAGGGGCAGGAATGGATCATCGATCAGGTGAAGGCTTCGGGCCTGCGCGGTCGCGGAGGGGCGGGGTTCTCCACCGGGATGAAATGGTCCTTCATGCCCAAGCAGTCGGACGGGCGGCCTTCCTATCTGGTGGTCAATGCCGATGAGGGCGAGCCGGGTACCTGTAAAGACCGTGACATGATGCGTCACGACCCGCATAAATTAGTGGAAGGTTGCCTGATTGCGGGTTTTGCGATCCGCGCCAAAGCCGCCTATATCTATGTGCGCGGGGAATTTTATCAGGAGATTCTGGCGCTGCAATCCGCCATCGACGAGGCCTATGCGGCGAAACTGATCGGCAAGAATGCCTGCGGCAGCGGGTTCGACTTCGATATCTACGTCCATAGCGGGGCAGGGGCCTATATCTGTGGCGAGGAAACCGCGCTGATCGAAAGCCTGGAAGGCAAAAAGGGACAGCCGCGTCTGAAGCCGCCTTTCCCAGCCGCCTGCGGGGTGTGGGGATGCCCCACCACCGTCAATAATGTGGAGAGTATCGCCGTGGTGCCGACGATTCTGCGGCGTGGAGCGGAGTGGTTTGCGAAAATCGGCCGCCCCAACAATACCGGAACCAAGGTGTTCTGCATTTCCGGCCATGTGAATAAGCCCTGCAATGTCGAAGAGGAAATGGGCATTCCGCTTAAGGAACTGATTGAAAAACATGCGGGCGGGGTGCGCGGTGGATGGGATAATCTGCTGGCCGTCATCCCCGGCGGTTCCTCGGTGCCGGTGTTGCCTAAAACCACCTGCGATACGGTGCTGATGGATTTCGATTCGCTGCGCGCCGTGCAGTCCGGTCTTGGAACGGCGGCGGTGATTGTGATGGATAAATCCACCGATATTGTGCGGGCGATTGCGCGGCTCTCGAAATTCTACATGCATGAATCCTGTGGGCAATGCACCCCCTGCCGCGAGGGAACCGGGTGGCTGTCACGCATCATGGATCGCATGGTGCGAGGCGATGCTGAACTGGCGGAGATCGACCAGCTCCATGCGCTCACCAAACAGATCGAAGGGCATACGATCTGTGCACTCGGCGATGCCGCCGCCTGGCCGATTCAGGGGCTTATCCGCCATTTCCGTCCGGAGATTGAAGCACGGATTGAGCAACGTAAGAGTGCGTTGGCGGCGTAGTGCGTCTCCGGTCCGCTACACCGGCAGGGTGATTTCCACCCGCGCGCCGTGGCCGTCGGAACGGTTGGCGAGGGTCAGCGTGCCGTGATGGTCTTGTATGATTTTGCTGACAATCGCCAGCCCCAACCCCGTACCCTTTGCACGGGTGGTCATGTAGGGTTCGGTGAGTTTACCCATCAATTCCTCCGGAAAGCCGGGGCCGGTATCCTGAATCTCCAGATGCACAATCTGCGTGTCTGAGGTGACGCTCAGCGCAATTTCCTGTAGAATGTTTCCTTGTTCTTCAAGTGATTCTGCGGCATTCTTTAGAATATTGATGAGGCACTGGCTCATCTGCCCGGCATCGCATTGCAGCATCACGGGCGCGTCTGGCAGGGCGAGCCGATAGGTGATGCCAGGATGCGCCAACCGCTCGCCCGCCACCACATCGCGCAGGATCGCGCCGATATCCTCCGGCGCAAAGACCGGTTGCGGCATCCGCGCAAAGGCGACGAATTCCTCCACCATTTTGCCGATATTCCCCACATTGCGGGTGATGTTGTCGGTATAACGGATGAAGGTGTCGCGGTCTTCGGTGATTTGACCTGCATATTTGCGTTTCAGCCGCTCGGCGGAAAGTTGAATGGGCGTCAGCGGGTTTTTGATCTCATGCGCAATCCGGCGCGCTACCCCCGCCCATGCCGCTTTGCGCTGCGCGGAGAGGAGTTCCGTCACATCGTCGAACGTCACCACATAGCCGGTGATTTCACCATCGCGCTCCTCGCTGCTGATGCGTACATTGAGCACCTGCCGCCCCGCGCTGCCGCGCCGCACCTCAACATCCTGCTGGGCGACGCTACCCGGTTTGCTCTGGGCGGAGAGCAACAAGGCCTCCATTTCCGGCACCAGCATGGAGAGGAATCGTCCCTGCACCTGCTGCACGTCCATCTCCAGTAATTGCATCGCCGAACGGTTGGACAGGGTGACGCAGCCATTGCCATCCAGCGCAATCACCCCGGCGGACATCCCCGCCAGCACCGCTTCGGTGAAGCGCCGCCGGGCATCGAGCTGCCGGTTGGCTTCTACGATGCCTTCGCGTTGTTGTTCAAGGCGTTGGATCATTTTGTTAAAGGCGCGCGTGAACTCCGAAAGCTCATCCTGCTTGGAGGACTCCTTCACCTTGACACGAAAATCCCCCGCCCGCACCCGTTCCGCTGCGTTGAAAAGCTGCCCGATCGGCCGCACCAGCTTGTTGGCAAACACCATCCCGTACCAGATGGAGGCAAGCAGCAGAATCAGCACCATCACCGCAAAGGCGAAGATAAACCGCCGTTCCCAATGGGAGATTTGCTTCTGAATGTCGTGATACTCCGCCACCGCGCCGTGGGTGGCTTCCATATGGTGGATCACCCGCGGATCGACAAACCGTTCCACCAGCAGAAAGCTGTTGATGAACCCTTCCAGACGCACCAGTGCGCGCATCCGGTCTTCGCTCTCATTGGTGATGAGCACCACCTCTCCGGCGGCGGCGCGGGTGATGAGTTCCTCGGGGATTTGCTCAAAGGCCAGCTCAAAACTGAGGCTGGAGCGCGCCAGCACCCGTCCGGGCTGAAACACAATCGCCTCGGCAAGCGAACGCATCACCACCTGTTGCGACACGAATTGATTGAGCATCCGCGGGTCGGTGGTGATCCAGTAGGATTCGCGGTTGAGGTCGATCGCCATCGCCAACACGTCGGCGCGCAACCCCTCCTTATGCTCTTTCAGGTAGGCCTCCGCCACCGCCACCGATTCCTCCAGCGCGGTGCTGACCTTGGTTTCAAACCAGGATTTCACGCCCATGGTGAAGAACATCACCGAAAACACCGACACCACAATGGCGGGAACGATTGTCACCACGCTGAACATGGTGACAATCCGCGTATGCAGCCGCGAACCTGCCGACCCCTTTTTACGGGCCACCACCAGCCGCACAATCCGCCGGAAGATGATGATGGTCAGCACCAGCAAAAACAGCAGGTTAATCCCCACGAGCAGCGGCACCAGACCGTTTTGCAGGCCCCTAAAATCGGTGTGTTGGGTCAGCAGCAGGTAGCTCGTCACCGAGGAAAGCACCGCAAACACCACAAAGGCCACCGCAAAACGGGCACGTAATTTACGCATCCGAACCGAGGGTTTTTGAGGTTTTTTGGAGCGTTTTTTGCTCATTGCACCACCCGCTGCAACACATGGAGCAATTCCTCCGCCACTATCTCCACGGCATAGCGATCGCACACGGTGTGGTAGGCGTTTTCCGCTAAACTCAGCGCCTCATCCGGATGGGTGAGGATGGCCTCCAGCGCATCGGCGAGTTGCGCGGCATCTCCCACGGCGGTGAGGAGTGCCGTGTGCTGATGCTCCAGAATGTAGGATGGCCCACCGGAACGGGTGGCAACAATCGGCACACCGGCGCGCATCGCCTCTAGCAGCACAATACCAAACGGCTCCTGCCAGGAGGGAAGGCAAAACACGTCGATATTTTCAAAGAAGGTGTGTTTGTTCTCAATCCAGCCGACAAACTGCACCTGATGCTGAAGGCCCAATTTGGCGACCTGTGCTTCGAGCGCCGCCCGTTCCGGACCATCACCCGCCAGCATCGCCTGGAAGGGTACATCGTGATTCCGCAGCATCCCCAACGCATGGATGAAGGTGGAAAAGCCTTTCTTCCCCACCATCCGCCCCAGCGCGCCAATCACCGGCGGTTGATGCCAGCCACGCATCGGCAGCCACATCTGCGGGTCGATGGCAATCATGTTCGGCACCACGAAAATCCGTTCCGCCTGCACCCCCGCCCGCTGAAGATGCTCAGCAATCTCCGGGGTAATGGCAATGCAGCCATCGGCTTTGGGAAAGCGTTTTACCCAAGGGTTGTGCGCCACCGCCACAATCGGGCAGGGTCGGGGATGGATGCGCGCCGCAAACCCCAGTGCGCGATTGCCATGCACCACCACCACCTGCGGGCGAAAATCGGCAATCAATCGTTTGAGATACACCACCGCGAGCGGGTCCCACGGGCCATGCTGCCGCAGCGTGCGATAGGGGAGAAACCGCCGATCCAGAACCGTACGAATCTGTGCGCGGCTATCGGTGACCGATAACACCTCGCATCCCACGGCCTGAAGCGCTTCCGCCTGGTCGACAAAGGCTTGTTCAATGCCACCCAGCCCGCGCCCCAACATGATGGTAAGCACCCGCATAGGGTGGGTATAGCGGATGTGGTGGCTGGTGGCTAGTGGTGTTACGTCATGCTGACGCTGAGTGGAGCGAAGGGGAAGCATCTCTCAACAGAACAAGGCATCTGTCACATCATTCCAAGCGGAGAGATACTTCGCTTCACTCAGCATGCCCCACATTGTCATAAAAGTGTCATCAGCTTGAAAAAAAAAAGACACATCCGTGGGGCACCTTCCCTCGCCTACATCAAAGAACATCGGAAGGGAAAGCCAATGCCTACACAACAGGAACGTAATGAAGCACTACAGATAGCTAGCTTGGTAAAAACGGCAGTAGATAGTGGTTTGCCCATCCAGCCAGATCAGAAGCTAGCTGATCAAATAGCTCAATCGGTTGGCCCTGGATACAGTAATAAGCAGATAGCTCTAGCACTCGACGTGGTGTTAGCGCTAGAGGAACATACCCCTTAATTCAGGGATAGGATCGCTGGTGCCTAGTGGTAACTAAACAGGCTCTCCGGGGCGGCGACATTCCACACCGATCCGCACCGCACGGATTCGCGGGGGGGGATGTCGCTGCTCACCACGCGCACTTCGTAGAGTTTCCCGTCCAGACTGCGTTCCCAGAAGCACAGAAACTGCTTGAGCTGCGGAAATTCCGGTGGCAGATCCATATCCTGCCACAGGAAGGTTTGCAGAATCAGCGGGTAATCGGGGAGGCGGTAGAGAATTTCGGCTGTGGTGAGTCGAAAGTCGTTAATATATAGTCTTGGTTCGGTGCTGTGTATTTCCACAGAAGATACCTATACTGTTCACTATCAGTATAGCATGGTTTTTCTTACAAAACGGTTAAATGATCGCGGCGTGTTGTAGTTTTTAGCTCCGGCGAGCGATCTGTTCCAACCACTGCGCGGTGTCGTGGGGCAGGTGATCGGCCAGCAGGCTATAGACCCGTTGATGGTAGTCGCGAACCCAGCGTTTCTCTTCCGGCGAGAGTAATTCCGACAGGATCAGAGAGAGGTCCAGCGGCGCGAGCGTCAGGGTTTCAAACGCCAGAAAGCCCCGGAGGGGGGCAGGCACCACCGACACCCGATTCTCGAGCCGGATGCCAAACGCGCCTTCCCGGTAATAACCCGGCTCGTTGGAGAGGATCATCCCCGCTTCCAGCGGCGCATCGCCCCCCCGTTTGGAAATGCGTTGCGGCCCTTCATGGACGCTCAGATAACAGCCAACCCCATGGCCGGTGCCGTGATCGTAATCCATCCCGGCGCGCCAGAGCGGGTCACGCGCCAGCACATCCAGTTGCGAGCCGCAGGTTCCTTGCGGGAATATGGCCATGGCCAGTTGAATATGGCCTTTCAGCACCGTGGTATAGGCGTGTTTCTGTTCCTCGCTGGGCGTACCAATGGCGATGGTGCGGGTGACATCCGTGGTGCCGTTCAGGTATTGACCGCCGGAATCCAGCAGCAGCAACCCCGGAGCGCGGATGGCCTGATTGGAGGCCTCACTCGCCCGGTAATGGACAATCGCCCCGTTGGCGCCAAACCCGGCAATGGTGGGGAAGCTTAGATCACGCAGCAGGGGATCCTCACGGCGGAAAGCTTCGAGCCGCTCTGCCACCGATAATTCCGAGAGCGGCGCGCCCGCTGTTACTTGCTGCTCCAGCCAGTGTAGAAAGCGGGTGAGCGCCACTCCGTCGCGCCGATGGGCGTTGCGCATCCCCTCCAGCTCGATGGGATTCTTGACGGCCTTCATCGCCTGACAAGGGTCAGGATCGTACAGAATGCAGGCTTTGACGTCTTTTAACATCTGCTTGATCCATGCGCTGGTATGGGCGTCATCCACCCATACCCGCTCCCCGGCCATATCGGCGAGCTTTTGTTGCAATTCCGATGGATCATGCAGATGCACCGCACCCCCCAGATGCTCGCGTACATCCTCTGGAATACGGTCGCTCTCTGCAAACAATGCGACCTCGCCAGACATGTACAACATCGCATGAAGTTGCGCGATCGGCGTATGGGGCACGTCGCGTCCCCGGATATTCAGCAGCCAGTTCACCGAATCCGGCGCGGCGATAAACAGGGCATGGGCGTGGCGTTCCTGTAGCAGGCAGGAGAGATCGGTGCGTTTTTCCGGCACAATCTTGCCGCTATAGGTGATGGGATGCACCTCCACCTGACTGTGCGGCGGGGCAGGGCGGTCCTGCCATAAGAGGTCGATCGGGTTTTCCGGAATGGAGAGGGTGGCAATCCGCACTTCTTTGAGGGCATGCCGGATGCGCCGTTCGTTGCGTATGCTGAAAAGTGTGGGGTCAAGCCCCACCTGCATCCCCGGCGACAGTACATCCCGCAACCAGACCTCCGGTTGTAGGGAGGCACTGTTGACCACCTCAAAGAAATGGGAATCGACTTCGTTTGCCGCCTGAAGCGTGTAGCGCCCATCCACAAACAGGCGGGCTTTCTGCGCGGTGATGGCGAGCATCCCGGCCGATCCGCTAAAACCGGTGAGCCATTCCAGACGACGCTCGCTGGCGGGGGGGTATTCGCTGAAAAACGCGTCATTCACCGGCAGCAGATAGGCATGCAATCCGTGCTGTTGCATCCAGCGGCGCACCCCTTCCAGATGATGGTGCGCGAGCGTGCTCATGCGGCGACGGCACGCGCTTTGGTCAGGCGGTCCAGTGCTTGTAAATCAGCCAGCAAATTGGGCATATCCGCCAGCGGTACCATGCAAGGGCCGTCACTGGGGGCAGCATCCGGATTTTCGTGCGTTTCCATAAAAATGGCTGCAATCCCCACCGCCACCGCCGCACGGGCAAGGATGGGGACAAAGCGCCGCTCACCACCCGATGCACCGCCCATGCCTCCGGGTTGCTGCACGGAATGGGTGGCGTCGAACACTACCGGCTGACCGGTGGTTTCCGCCATAATGGGCAGAGATCGGAAATCGGTGACCAGCGTGTTGTAGCCAAAACTGGCGCCGCGCTCGCACACCATTACCTGATCATTCCCGGAATCGCGCATTTTCTGTACCACATGGCGCATATCCCACGGGGCCAGAAACTGCCCTTTTTTGATGTTGATGGCGCGTTTGGTTTGGGCGGCGGCAACCAGCAGATCGGTCTGACGGCACAGGAACGCCGGAATTTGCAATACATCCACCACCGAGGCCACTTCGGCGCAATGGTCGGGCGCGTGCACATCGGTCATCACGGGGAGGTGCAGCTCTTTTTTGATCGCTTCAAACACCGATAGCGCTTTTTCCATACCAATGCCGCGCTGGCTATGCAGGCTGGTACGATTAGCCTTGTCGAAAGAGCTTTTGTAAACCAGCCCTATCCCCAGATTTTCGGTGATTTCTTTTAATTGCCCGGCCACCATGAAAGCGTGGTCGCGGGATTCCATCTGGCAGGGACCCGCCAGCAACACAAACGGCAGATGATTGGCGATGGTAAGGGAACCAACGGCGACCTGAGTCATGATCAATGAAATCCTTGTTGCAGTCCATCGTTAAAGAACACTTCGGACACGAAGCGACGTCCTTTATCGCCGCGTTTCAGCTGGACCACAATATCAATCACGTTGTTTACATAGGCAATAATCTGATCACGCATGATGCCCATACCCGCCTGCATCAGCATCAGCACCAGTTGCTCAATCGCCAGCATGGGGGCATCGGCGTGGATGGTGGTGATGGACCCTGGATGGCCGGTATTCACGGCCCGCAGAAAGCTGAAGGCCTCCTTCCCGCGCAACTCACCCACGATGATACGATCCGGACGCAAGCGCAAACAGGCCTCGATGAGATCTTGCATGGTCACCTGAGCACGCCCCTGATCCCCGCGTGAGGCCAACAGATGCACGCGGTTGGGAATATGTTTTAGCTCTACCTCGCGGGCATCCTCGCAGGTGATGATGCGTTCCTTCTCCGGAATGGCTTTCAGCACGGCGTTGAGGAAGGTGGTTTTACCGGTCGAAGTACCACCGCTGATGATCATGTTTTTGCGTGCCCGCACCGCCTTAATCAGGAAGGCTTTGATTTCCCCCTTATTGAGCAGATCACGCAGCTCAAGGTCTACCTTATTGTCCTGCTTGCTGACGGCGGTCATTTCGAAAGCACCCAGCGCTTCGTACCTATCCAGATCGAAATCCAGAATGGTTTGTTTGCGGATGGACATACACACCGTGCGCGGCTCGCATGCGGGTGGGAAAGCCACCTGAATACGGAACCCGGCCGGAAGTGTGGCCGAGAGCAGCGGGCGTTCTTCGCTGATCATCTGTTCGGTGGATTGCGCAATCAGGCGGCCGAGCGATTTCAGATGGTCGAGGTCAAATTGCGGAATGGCGTGGTAAGACATCTCCCCATATTGCTCCACCCAGGCTTCCAGTGGGCGGTTAATGGAAATCTCCGTCACCCCTTCCATCGCAAACAGGGCTTCCAGTGGCGCAAGGTAGGTTTCAAGAGCAGTAAAACTCATGGAATCACGCGCACACGGTTCAGGATGCTCTCTGGAAATACCAGATCCCGGTTTACGAAGATTTTCATCTGCGTGCCCTGAGGGATATGGATCACCGGTCGTAGATCAATAAATTCTTCGATCAGTGAGGTGGCGGTTTTGCCGATACGCTCCAGATTGTCCTGAGCCGCTAAGGCAGTGGGCGAGCCGTTCTGTTCGCTGCTACCATCACTGAAACGGCGGCGCGTGGTTTGAGGATCATCCACAATCTGTTCCACCCCGTAGGCCGCACCGATGGTCACAGCACTGACCAGTAGCGCGCTGGAGAAGATCTCCATGTACTTTGCATCCACAATGCCCTCTGTACCGGAGCGACCGAGCTGATCGGTCCCCTCCGACTGAATGGGGACATCGATGCCATCCGGACGGATGAGGCGTGTCCACACAATATAGACACGGTTTTGTCCACGACGTACCGCTGTGTTGTATTTGCCAATCATCCGCGACCCTTTTGGAATCAGGATATTGCGGCCCTGTTCTGCATAAATATCGCGGGCAGCAATGGCGCGCAGCGTTCCGGGTAACGAAGTGTTGATCGCTGTTTCCAACACAATATCAATCACCTTGCCTTCGGCAATGGTACGATCCAGGTCGCCAATACTGGTGGCTTCAGCCTGCTCGGCCTCTGTTTTATAGACCGATTCCGCAAATTTGCTGTTGGGGTCGTCTGGGGTGGAGACGACTTCCTTTTTATCTTCCGATTTACCGGAGAATGCCTTGGAGGCTTTATCAGAAATGGATCCGCCCACCACCATCATTTCAGATTTGAGACGTGCCCGACGTGCATCCAAATTCGGATCCACAGCATCAAAGCCAGCCTGATCCGGAGAAACCGGCGGCGGTGGAGGCGGCGGCGGTGGCGGCGGCGGCGGTGGCGGCGGAAGAGGGGCTGCTATAGGCGGAGGTAAGGCGTCTGCGTCTTTATCGCCTACTTTTTGTGCCTTCAGTGCGTCATCCACCAGCTCTTTTTCCTTCTTGTCCCCGCCGCTAAAGATCAGGTACAGGAAGAAAATAAACGCGGCACCGACGATCGCAAGAATCAACAACGTGCGATTGGGGGCCGCAGAAACAACCGTTTTGCGTTTATCAAGCGAGGAGGAATCCTCTTCCTGCTCTATGGCGTCAAATTCTGGAGGGGAGTCTACCATGGCGATTACATCCTGCCCGGCTGCATGGTTTCGTTAAAGACGCAGACCAAACCGCCGCCATAACGCAACGTGAACTGGCTTGCGACGGTGGGGACAACGACATAATCCCCCGTATCATTGTATTGCAGGGGTTGTTCCTTGCCCTGCGCATCCACGGTTGCAAGTTGAGGAATGGTGCCGCTGGAGAATTGAAAATAAGTGTGAGTACCATCATCAAACACCCGTTCGGGTGCAAAAGCGGTCCGGCCCGAAAGCGTGTACTGGAAATTGTAGGAAGGGGTCCCCCCACCAATCGCTGGAGAGGGCGAAGGGGACGCCATGGCGATATTGGTCGCAAGCGGTGCAGATGGCTGAGGGAGTGCAGGCTCGGCATAGGATGGCGCTGGAGTTGGGTTCTGAGTGCCGGCTTCTGGGTAAAAGAAGCGAATCACATAAGAGAGCTCTTCGTCTACTGCATTCTCTGCCGGGCGAGCGGTCAAATCGAACTGATAGACATGCTTGGAAGTGACCACAGTCATGTTGGTGCGAGCCTGCGATTCCATCGGCTTAATGAACAGGAAGCGTCCGGATGGCACTACCTGCCATGCTACCTGATCGCCTAGGGAAATCGTCTGGATATCTTCGCGCACGCCAAACTCAATGTTGGACTGATACCCGTAGTGGGCAACGATTTTGTATACCTCGTTTGGGTTATACACCAGCGTTCGAATACGGCTATCCGATACAACCGGAGCAGAAACAGCAGGGAGCAGCATCTCCTGCGCGTGGGCAGAATGCGTGAGCTGGGCTGCTAAAAGCAACGGAACCGACAGACAAATGGCTATGAGATGCTTCATTGGGATATGATCTCCTCGCTCTCGCGGTAACTGACAACCCTGAATCCGAGAGGATTAATCAACCGCTCCTGCAGATTCAGGTCAAGTTTAACAAACTCAAATTTTACGACCACTATCCGGTGCTCCTCTGGATATTTACGCTCTTTGTCCCCCTGCACAACCGCGCTGATGCGGGCTTGTGCGACGTCTGGCATCAGGAAAGTAAGAGATTTAAAGCGAATCACCCGCTTAGATTTATCTTCAAAGAGGTTGACCGGGCTTTCCGGGTTTTTGGGCGATATATACTCCTTGTACCCCTCGAACACTTCCGGTGATGACATGACCCGAACTGATTCAATGTCGTGCGAATTGGTTGCCGGATCGTAGGTTTCTCTGGCACGGATATACTGGGCAATGAAATAGCGTTTCAATGACTCATTTGCGCTGATTTCCTGATACTTTTGAGGGTCAACGGCCTGCGTAATCCCGGTTTTATCATCAATCTGGATAATAAAGGGTTTCACCGACTTCTGCGGCGATAGCTGCGAAGAGGTAATGGCTGCAAACAAGGCAATAAACAACGAAAGGAGCGCAACCATGGCCAGCACGTTCCGCTGTACCAGAGCATACTGATAGCGATCCTGATACCAGTTCCGCTGTTCATCCAGCGGTCCACCGATATTGCTTAGGCGCTTTTTGCCTTTCGGCTTCGCTCGTTTACCTATGGTCCCTGACATCTGTGTACACTAACCACCAAATAGATAGCAAATCATTAACACTCACCGCCACACTCTAAAATAACAGGTGGCATCATGCACCTGCTACTCGCTCCAACCGCCTACTAAGAGGCAAGCCTAACGGAGAAGTGTGACAAAATAGCAAAGGAATGCAAAAAAACTATTCCCACAGCCCACCCAGCCATGGCTCGTAGCGTTTCCACCCCTCCAGCGAGCTGGTGTAGATAGGCTGACGCACCTGCCACACACTGGCGGTGCGGACGCTGCGGGTGTTGTGCTGGAAATCCAGGCAGGCATCCTCCCAGGGCAGGCCGCAAAATTCCAGCAGCGCATGGGCTTGCACTTCCGGTTCCCGTACCATCTGCCGGTAATGGGCCTCAAAGATCGGGATGGGTAGCACCTGCTTCCAGTGCGCATAGAGGCGATTGGTTTCCTGAAACCAGAAGGCGATGTCGGCTAGGTCAAAGGCGAATTCGTTGCCGGTGGCGAATTTCTGGAAAAAGATGGAAAGGGCGTTATCCTCATAATCGCGCATGCAGCGAATCACACTGGCACGGGGGAAGAGCGTGGCGATGAGTCCCAGATTCATCAGGTTGGCGGGCATTTTATCCGTCACCCGCTCGGCCCCGCCGGAGCGCTTATGCAGATGGTCGAGATAGGTCTGGGCAAGGCTCTGCGCGATTTCAGGCGTTAGATGTTCCATGCAGTTGGGGTAGGGTTCGTCGGGTGAGCCAATCAGTTTGGCGATCGGCCGGTGCAGGGCGTTCAGGGCGTTTAGCTCGCCCGCACCAAACACCTGCGAGTGGCTGGAGATGATCTGCTCTACCAGCGTGGTGCCGGATCGCGGCATCCCCACAATCAGAATCGGCATGTGTGAGTCGCTGCCCCACCCGGCGGTGCGGGCAAAAAATTCCGGCGTGTAGGTGGCGATCAGCCCGTCGATAAAGCGGGTATAGGCGGCGCGATCGACGTTTAAGAGCGTGCGGTAGACGCGATTGCCCTCCTGATAATGCCGGAAGGCGGGTTCGTATTCCTTGAGGTCGTGATACATGCGGCCGAGCGCAAAATGCAGGCTGCTTTTGGCACGCACGGTGAGGGTGGTATCCGTACTCATGGCCTCCAGATGCTGCAGGCGAGGGCGATCTTCCTCGGTGGTTTTGGTGATGCTCGCCAGATGGTAATGGGCGGAAACCGAGTCGGGGTCCAGCCGCAAGGCCTCATTGAAATGCGTCTTGGCGGCCTCCATATTGCCGACTTCGCGCTCAATGGCGCCTAGTTGCAGATGTGCAGGCACGTAGGCAGGATCATAGCGCAGCGCCAGATGGCATTGCTCACGGGAGCGTTCCGTACTGCCCAGCTCGCGCAGGGCAGAGGCCAGCATCACCCGTGTTTCCAGCAGTTCCGGGCGATGTTGCAGGGCAATCAGCAGATGCTGCGATGCAGCCTGCCAGTCTTCCAATGCCCCAAGGCTCAATCCCAGATTGTTATGCGCGCCCAGATAGTCGGGCTTGATGGCCAGCGCGGCCTGATAGGCGGTTGCGGCTTCGCGGTGATGTTCCTGCTCGCGGTAGGCATTACCCAGATTAAAATGCGCGTCGGCCATGTCCGGCTTCAGACGAATGGCTTCCTGATACTGGGCGATCGCGGCGTCCACCTCGCCAAGTTTGCGGAGTGTCGCGCCCAGATTGCAGCGATAGGCAGGGTGCTGGGGGAGGAGTGCTACCGCACGTTCCAGCCATTCACGCGCCTGCGACCATTCGCCGCGCTGTTGGTGAATCAATCCACAGGCATGGAGCAAGTCGGGGTCGTCGCCATGGGCGGCCAGCAAACGGGTGATTTCGGCTTCGGCCTCGGTAAGCTGATCGGCACGGCCGGAGAAGATCTGTTGCATCAGCAGCGGCAGCGTGGCCGCAACAAGAGGAGCCGTAGGCGATGAATGGGCGATAGACATGAGCCTATACCCGCCCTAAACAGGAAAGAAGTCAATATATCTCCTTCGTAACGCTACTGTGGCGGGAAATCTGCTTGGCGCAATTGTCCTCAAATCCTCATGTACCAAAATGTACATTCCGGTTCTGCGGGCGCTTGCTTCGCACGCTTTCCTCGTCACAGCGCGTTTCAAAGGAGATAGTGTTAATGCCACATGTATTTCCATCCCATGCCTGAGTTTTTTACCATCCGCAGCCTGGAGGACACGCAACACCTTTCGTTCCTCGCATCGCTCCATGCGCGTGCGATGCCGGACGACCCGTGGGACGCAGCGGCGCTCAAGCGTTTTGCGGCGCAGTTGGGAAGTGTGTTGCTGGTGGCAGAGCGTGAGGGGATACCGCTTGGGTTTCTCTTGTACCGCGCCCTTCTGGATGAGGTGGAGATTCTGACTCTGGCGGTCGATCCCTCGCAGCAGCGGCAGGGGATCGCCCGGCAATTGCTGGCGGCAATGGAGGCGAGGCACCCGGAAACCCGTTGTTTTTTGGAGGTCGCCGTGACCAATCAACCGGCGATCGTGCTCTATCAACAATGTGGATTTCAGGAAATCGCCCGCCGCACGGGCTATTATCGGCAGGGCGGTAAGCCTGTGGATGCGATCGTGATGCAGAAGGGTTGAAAGCCACCCGCATACTGTGTATGACTACGCCCTCTGCGGTCCCGTAGCTCAGCTGGATAGAGTGTTAGATTCCGAATCTAAAGGTCGCGCGTTCGAATCGCGCCGGGACCGCCAGCCTGTTTTTTCCCTATGCACTGAGCCGTTTTCTGTTCTCTTGCAGCGTGACGGCAATGGGGGGGAGTCCCTTGCCTGCTTCGCCGTGCATGTGATCCCGCGCTAGTTGGTCTTCCTGTTCGGCTCTTCGTGAAACGGGAACGCTTTTTGTGCGGTATACCGATTGATTCTGACGCCTTGTGCGTTCGTCCAGCGGGTATTCATAGGAGACCATCAGGCCGGCGGCTCCCCGTTTGCCCTGCTCCGTATCTTCGGCGCCCGGAATAAACCCTCTGACTTCCGCGCCATTTCTGCAGTGGATATGCGCGACCAAATTCGGCGTGTTGCTCCCCTTGATGCCTTCCTGCCCCAGATAGTAAAGCCCCCAGGCTTTGGCGGCATGGGGCGATTGCTGAAGGTACTCGGTTTTAATCTCCGGGTGATGTGCGTGCATCCATTCGGCAAATCCTTCCTGACCTTGCAGGGTGGAGCGCAGAGGCGAGAGCGTGCAGGCGCGTTCAATGCCGTGGTTTTGAACCGGTTTCAGCCCCTCAGGCAAGCCTTTTGGAGCAGGTTCCCCCAAATGGCCGGAAAGGGTTTCCGCCGAGCGGATAATGAGTTCGTGATAGGCTTTGGTTTTCTTCACCGCTTCAGGGACATCGCTGCGATCCATCACCAGATTGCTGATCGAGTAGAAGTAGCAGGTGTTGGGTTGTTTGAGCGTTTGCGGCGGGGTGGTCAGCATGTGTGAGATACGCAGATCCGGTAGCTCCTTATTGGGCGCTTCCTGTGTGAATTGCGCCTGAATGGCGACCAGCGGTGAGGTTAGATCATACGGTAAGAAAAGACCCAGCAGGTGTTTGTCCGAATGACTCATCCCCGCCGGTGCCATGCGATGGCTGAGAGGGGTTTCGTTGCTGACAAGATGGACTTTCTCCCCCGCTTTCAGGGCCTCCTGCACGGAGGGAGCGGCATTTTGGGTGATCTCCGCCAATACCAGAATGGCAGGGGCCAGATGTTCCGCAATGACGTGGTTGGACAGGCTGCCTTCTACCAGATAGCGTTGTGCGGGTTCGTTCGTAACGCGCATCCGCAGGTAATGCAGCAGATGGCGATGGGCATCGGTGGGATGCCGGGTGGTGTGATCCGTGTAGGCGGTGGCCAGAGCCTCGCGGGTGTGCGCATCGGGAAAGGCGGTAAACCGCTCCACGGCGTCCTTCCATGTGGTGGGAATCTCTGCGCTCACCTTCAGGAGGATAGCGCAGGAATGTTAAGAATAGGCTACTGGCTAACGGCTATAAAACCACGCCGTGGCGTCGGGTTGCATCGGCGAGTGGGAGCAGGGCTGTCGCGCATCGGGCTTTTGCGGCAAAACAGGCGCGTGAGCGCCACAACCAGCAGGACGCCTGGGCTTAGGAGCAGCATTGTGAGGGAAACAAAGGCACGTAGCATAGACGTCGCTTCCTGCTGGTTGTGGTGCACTCAACTATATGGTGCGAGCAACCGAAATATCAATCAAAAGTTGTGTTCCTTTTTCCCGTATTCCTGATATGCGTAAGGGAGCGTGTTGTTTTCACCACTCTTGGAGGTCCTTCTATGCGTATCCTGTTGTTTTCTTTCATGGTTAGCCTTTTGGCTTTTAACGCTTCGGCGGAAAGCTTTACCTATGAGCTGGACCCCACCCATACGAATGTCGTGTGGAAGGCCGACCATTTTGGTTTTTCCTCTCCTTCCGGGAAGTTCGCGGATGTCAGCGGAAAGTTCACGCTGGATATGGACGCCCCTGAAAAAAGCTCGGTGGAGGTGCTCATCAAAACCGCCAGCATCGTGACCGGCATCCCGAAATTTGACGAACATTTGAAAAGCGCAGACTTTTTTAACGTCGCCGCCATGCCGGAGGCGAAATTTGTTAGCACCGGGGTGAAGAAGACCGGCGAGGGCAAGGCCGAGGTGAAAGGGAACATGACCCTGCTTGGCGTTACCAAACCGGTGGAGTTGCAGGTGGAGCTGAATAAAATTGGCAAGAATCCCTTCTCGCAGCGCTCAACGGCTGGATTCTCGGCAACCGGCTCCTTCAAACGTTCGGATTTCGGGATGAGCTATGGCACACCCGGTGTGGGTGATGTGGTGCATCTGGATATCGAAGTGGAAGGCAATCTGCAAGGCGAGAAACTGGAACAAGCCAATGATAAAGCTCAATAACTCTGAATTACGCTATGGGTGGATCGCCATGCTCCTGCATTGGGGTATGGCGATTGCCATCATCGCCATGCTGGCGGTGGGGATTTATATGGAAGACCTCCCCTTCGGGCCGCAAAAACTGGCGCTAATCGGCTGGCACAAGGCAACAGGCATGTTGCTGCTGGCGCTCGCCGTTGCACGGTTGCTGTGGCGGGTAGTTTCGGTGGTGCCATCGCACCCCAGCAGCATGGCTCCACTGCAACGCAAGGCTGCGGATGCCGCGCACTGGGCGCTCTATGGACTCATGATTGCCATTCCACTTTCGGGTTATCTGCTCTCCACCGCTGCCGGATTTCCCGTGGCGCTGTACAATTGGGGCATTACCCTGCCTCTGTTATTTGCGCCATCCAAGGAAGCGCAGGAGCTGTTTGGCGAAGCACATGAGCTGATGGCATGGGGGCTACTGGTGTTGATCCATCTGCATGTGCTGGCGG
Source organism: Rickettsiales bacterium (assembly GCA_044368015.1). Classification (GTDB taxonomy): domain Bacteria; phylum Pseudomonadota; class Alphaproteobacteria; order Rickettsiales; family RI-342; genus JBIPLF01. The sequence continues at coordinate 28,022 of JBIPLF010000004.1, read as the reverse complement.
CACTTTACCATCACGCGATGCTGAAAGACGGCGTGCTGCGGCGGATGCTGCCGCTGAAAATGCTGCTGGTAACGTGGGCGCTGTTTCCACTGACTTCTATCGCGGGGGAATCCCGCAAGCTGCCGCATTGGGAGGTGCAGGAAGAGCATAGCGAGCTCGCCTTTGTGGCAACACAGAACAACGCTCCGGTGCTGGGGAGTTTCCGCAATGTGAATTATGATATTGCATTTGATCCGGAGCATCTGGATCAAAGCGAAATCACTGTGGTGGTGGATATCAACAGCCTGGAAGCCCTGAACCCCGAAGTGATGAGCACCCTGAAACTGGCGGACTGGTTCTCCAGCGAGGTGTTTCCGGAGGCGCGTTTTGAATCTACCGAGATCACCAAACTGGGGGGAAACCTGTTTCAGGCAGAGGGTAAACTCACCATCCGTGACCGTACCGTGCCGGTGACGCTGCCCTTCGTGCTGGAGAAATACACCGCCACCGATGCATTCGTTTCCGGCGAAGTGCCGCTTTCCCGCAATGCGTTCGGGGTGGGGCAGGGGGCATGGCAAACCACCGAAGTGGTGGCCGACGCCGTAACCGTGCGGTTTCATCTGCAAGCCAAGCGGAAGCGATAGATCACATGGCAATCCAGAGCGCTTCCTGTGCTGGATTGCTTCACTCCGCTTGTAGCGTTCTGCTGCTTCCTAAATCCTGATTTCTGGCTGCTTTCCTCATGCATTGCACGACCATCCCCGCAGGCGTGGCATTTCTGGAAACGCTGGCGCGTGGGTTGATCCATCGCACGCAGGACGAGGCCGAGTTGCTGGCCCGGACGCTGGTGCTGCTGCCCACGCAGCGAGCGGTTCCGGCGTTGCGCGAAGCCTTTGTGCGGGTGAGCGAGGGGCGGCCCCTGCTGCTGCCGCGCATGGCGGCGCTGGGGGATATCGAGCAGGAAGGGAGCCTCGCCGCGATTCTGGAAGAGATTGCGCCGCTGCCTCCGGCGATTCCGCTGCTGACCCGGCAATTCCTCCTCGCGCAACTGATTGAACGCTGGCAGGGCGCGCTGCCGCAGGCGATTCGCCGTCACGACCACGCGCTGCTGCTGGCCGATAGTCTGGCGAGTCTGCTGGATGATTGGCAACGCTATGATTGCGACACCAGTAAGCTGCGCGATCTGGCACCGGAGCATCTGTCGCATCACTGGCAGGAGGTGGTGGGGTTTTTAAGCATCCTCACCGAACATTGGCCGAAGATCGTGCAGGAATCTGGTTTTCTGGACCCGGTGGATCGCCGCAACCGGCAATTGCGGGCGCTGGTGGCGCATTGGGAGGCGCATCCGCCCGCCTTTCCGCTGGTGGCGGCGGGGTCTACCGGCAGTCAGCCCGCCACGGCGCGGCTGCTGCGTTGCATCGCCCGGATGCCGGAAGGGATGCTGGTGCTGCCGCCGCTCGATCAGGAAAGCGATGCCGATTACTGGAAAGCCATTGCCCCCGGTCACCCGCAATATGCGCTGAAAAACCTGCTGGAGCTGCTCAACCTCCCGCGTGAGGCGGTGACGTTGTTTCCGGGTGCCTCGCCGCTATCACCCCGCACCCGCTGGATCGCCGAGGTGATGCGGCCAGCAGCGGTGAGTGAGGCGTGGCATCAGGGTTCAGGGCTCAGGATTCAGGATTCAGAAAGAGGGACGGAAAAACTTCTGACCCCTGAATCCCGAATCCTGAACCCTGTCTTCCCCACCCCCCAGGACGAAGCGCTTGGCATTGCCATGATGCTGCGCGAAACGTTGGAAACCCCCGGCAAGACGGCGATGCTCGTCACGCCGGATCGGGCGCTGGCGCGTCGGGTGATTGCCTCGCTGGCACGCTATGGGGTGGAGTTGGACGATTCCGCTGGGGTGCCGGTGGCCGCGCTGCCCTCCATGGTGTTTCTGCGTTTGGTGGTGGAGTTGGCGGGTGATCCGCTCTCGCCGGTGCCGTTTCTGGCGCTTCTCAAACACCCGATGGCGGTGGTGGGGGTTACGCCTGCCGCCTGTCGTCGCATGGCGCGGAGGCTGGAAATCCACACCTTGCGGGGGTTGCGGCCTCATACGTTGGAGGGGTGGCGGGATGTCATCCTGACGCAAAGCGGAGCGAAGCGGAAGGATCTCTCATCGCGACAAACCTTTGGAGCAAGTGGCGAGATGCTTCGCTCCGCTCAGCACGACGAACCGGAAATGCGCGTCTGGTTCGACCGTATCCATGCGGCGCTGGAGCCATTGACGCGCCTGCTTGCCGCCCGGTCGGTGAGGCTGCGTGATCTGTGGGAGACGCATCTGCGCGCCGCTGAGGCGCTCGCCAGTAGCGATGTCGCACCCGGTGCCGAGCGGCTGTGGGCCGAGGATACCGGACATGCCAGCAGCCGGTGGTGCGAGGCGTTGTGGGATGCCGCCGAGGAGCATTTTACGCTGGATGGTCGCCATTATGCCGCCGTGTTGCAGCAATTAATGAGCAAGGAGAGCTACCACGCGCCCTACCATCGGCATCCACGGCTGCGGATTCTAAGCCCCATTGAGGCGCGGTTGCAACGGGCCGATCGGGTGATTCTGGCCGGGTTGAACGAGGGCACCTGGCCCGCATTGCCAGAGGCCGACCCCTGGCTCAGCCGTCCGATGCGCGTGAAGCTGGGGTTGCCGGACACGACGGAGGAAATTGGTCGTTCGGCCTATGATGTTGCTACCCTGATGGCACTGCCGGAGGTAATCCTCACCCGCGCCCGCAAACAGGGGGGAAGCCCGGCCATCCCCTCGCGTTGGTGGCAGCGAGTGGAGGTGGTGGGGGGATTGCAGAGTGTAGAGTGCGGAGTTCAGGATTCAGATTTCCCTCACCCCTCCCTCTCCCACAGGGAGAGGGGGAGTACCGCGCATTTCCCCGCATGGGTGGCGCAGCTGGACCAACCGAAAACCGTGACACCGCTTGCACCGGTGGCGGCTTGCCCTCCGGTAGGCCTGCGGCCACGGTCACTTTCGGCGACGCGAATTGAGCTGTTACTGCGCGATCCCTATAGCCTCTATGCGTCGAAAATCCTCAAGCTCAAGGCGTTGGAGGAACTCGATCTCGACCCCAGCCATCTGCAATTCGGGCAGATACTCCATGCGATTCTGGAGGGTTATGCGCTGGCGTTTCCTTCACTTTCTCCCGATGCGCGGATCGCATGGATGGAGCAGGAGGCCGCGTCCCAACTGGGGAAACTGCTGGAACGTCCGGCGATTCGGCATTTCTGGTGGCCACGGCTGATGCAGATTCTCCACTGGTTTGTGGAGGAAGACGCAGCGCGGCGTGCCACGGGGTTGCAGCTTTTCAGCGAATGCACCGGCACCTGGCAATGGGCAGCGTCCGCCGGGCCGTTTACGCTAAGCGCCAAGGCCGACCGGCTGGAATATGCGCCTTCCACGGGGGAACTCGCCTGCATTGATTACAAAACTGGTCTGCTCCCCAGTCAGAAGAAGATTGATCAGGGCGTTGCCTGCCAATTGACACTGGAAGCGTTGATTGCCGCCAAAGCCGGGTTTGCAGACTTACCAGAGCTTCCCCTGAGTTTCACCACCTCCTACTGGAAGTTGCACGGACGTGAGGATGTGGTGGAATACCTAACCCCTAAACCCGAGAAACACCCAACGCTGATTCGGGAGGCGGAAGCGGGCGTGCAGGCACTCATTGCTGCGTTTGACGATCCGGAAACGCCCTATCTCTCCTGCCCCACACCCGACCGCCGCCCGCCGCATTCGGATTTTATGCATCTGGCGCGGGTGAAGGAGTGGGGGGGATGAGGGGATTCGACAACAGAGATCAAATCCCTCCAAAACGGACTCTACCCCATGGCAATACCAATCTTTTTGGCTTTCTCTTCTATATACCGTTGTATATGTTTGCCCGCTGTCTCCTTGGTAGATCCATCAGGCAGATGATCATCGCTCCAAGTCAGCTGATAACCAGTAGCGTAAGAAATACCATCCGTAATATTTGTTGGCAGAACCTCTGTCATAGCGTAATAGATTTCCATTCCTTCTGCTTGGTCGGCAGTGGGAAGCACGGCGCGAATTGGCATTACTTGATCTCCTTTTCTGTGATTTTTACGCATTGTAGGCTAAGTAACTAACCATGCGCACTCTGCCTACAGACTGTGACAGGCACATGTGTGTTTTGTGACAATACGGTGAAACACTGAAGTCAAATCACCTTGGGGCCAATGCTTTACGCGTCGTTACGAATATTTTCGTAGAATCTGCCCCACACCCGACCGCCGCCCGCCGCATTCGGATTTTATGCATCTGGCGCGGGTGAAGGAGTGGGGGGAGGTTGCGTAGTCATTCCCTTGCGGTTCACAGTGTCTCTTTCCCCCAATGCCGATACAGCGTGGATTTGGCGATACCCAGCGCAGCGGCGGCCTGTGTGGCGTTCTGCTTGGTGTGGGAGAGGGCAAAGCGGATCGCTTCTTCCTCCAGTTGGCGCAAGGGTTTCAGCGTGCCATCGGCATTGAGGAACAGGGGAGTGGAGGGGGATGCTCCCCCGGATAGGGCAGGCAGAGATTCCATCCGTGAGGGGGTGCGGTGGCATTCGGGGAAATCGGTGGCTTCCAGCACCTCATGTTCGGAGAGTACCAGCGCCCGGTGCAGGGTGTTGGCCAGTTCGCGCACATTGCCCGGCCAGTCATAGCGTTGCAGTAATGCTTTCGCTTCCGGTGACAGGCGTTTGAAGGGTAGCCGATCGCTGGTGGCAAAGCGGTCCAGCAAATGGCTGGCCAGTGGGGGAATATCCTCCGCCCGCTCGCGCAGCGGCGGCATGGCGAGCGACAGCACATGCAGCCGGAAATAGAGATCCTCGCGGAAGCGCCCGGATGCGACATCCTCGCGCAGGTCGCGATGGGTGGCGGAAATCACCCGGATATTGACCGGCACCGTGCGCCCGGCCCCCACCGGCTCCACCTCGTGTTGTTGAAGCACGCGCAGCAGTTTCACCTGCGCTTCCGGCGGCAGCTCGCCTACCTCGTCGAGGAAGATCGTTCCGCCATCGGCCTCGCGGAATTTACCGAGCGCCTTGGCAATCGCTCCGGTAAAGGCGCCTTTTTCATGGCCAAACAGGGTGCTTTCCACCAGTTTTTCCGGGATCGCCCCGCAATTCACCGCCACAAACGGCCCGCGAGCGCGGGGGCTTTCGCCATGGATGGCGCGGGCGACCATCTCCTTCCCCGTACCGGTTTCGCCACTGATGAGCACCGGGATGGATGCAAACGCCGCTTTGCGTCCCATGCGGGTGATGTCGGCGAGTCCCTTGTCATGCCCGATGAGGTCGCGGAAGCCAATCGCCTCTCCTTGTCCGCGACTGAGCCGCGCTACCTCGCGGGCGAGCGCCTGCAACCGCAATGCGTTCTGAATGGAAACCCGCAACCGCTCCGGATCCGCCGGTTTGGGGAGGAAATCCGTCGCGCCCGCCCGCATCGCGGCGACGATATCGTCCGGCTGGCTGGAGCCAGTGAGCATGATTACCGGCAGTTCCGCATGGCGGGCACGGATTTTTTTGAGCGCCGTCAGCCCATCCATCACCGGCATCTGCACATCCATGAGGACGAGAGCAATATCTTCTTCCATCTCCAGCGTGCCGATCGCCTCCAACCCATGCGACGCGGTCAGCACCGTGCACCCCATCAGCTTCTCGCACAAACGCTGCGTCATCAGCCGTTGGGTACGGTCATCTTCCACCAAGAGAATACGGTCGGACATGGGGATGGATCACCCTTAAGCGTTTCATTTTGCAACGCTCAGGATAAAGGCGTTTCATTATCAAACGCTTAATGGATGGTTTTTGCGCGGCGCAACACGGTCAATATATTGATATGTAAAATTAAATGACTCTGGCACGGGCGCTGCACTTAAGGAAGGGCGAACCAACCGCAAGCAAGTGCAGAGAGAAGCGATATGTTGACCATCACCGACCATGCCGAACGTACCTTCCGCCAGACACTGGATAGCTGGCACCATGCACGCACACCGGGAAGGGTGCTGCATTTCCGCTTCTCAACCTGCGATCAACGCCACAGCATCACCCCGGAACTCCTCGCTACCGCGTTGCAAAATGAGATTGACGATCCGTCGCTTCAGGCATTCTTTTTCACCAATGGCGATGTGCTCCTGCTGGCTGAAACCATTCGTTTTCGCAGTTATGAAACAATTGTAGCCCGTTTTTCCGATCTGCTCATCTGGCCGATTGCCTCACTGGCCATGCTCCATGACATTGAGCGCAGCTACAGCCCGCTGCGTGCGCTGGCCGAAGCACAGATTGCCGCGCAGGAAGCCGTGACGCAGGAAGTACAGATCGCCAAAGCGCAGGAAAACAGTGCCCGCCGCAAACAGGATATTTTACGCTCTCCCCTGCGGGCGGAATTGATTGCCACCCTCGCCGAGCGTCGCCGCAACCGCGATCGCGTCACGGTGATGGTGATCGAGGACGATGCGTTCTCCCGCAAGCTGGTGGGGAAAGCCCTGCCGGAAACCTATGCGTTGGTACTCTCAGATGGCGGGGACAACACCCTGCCATTGTATGTCACGCAGGCACCTGATGTCCTGTTTCTGGATATCAACCTGCCGGACGTCAACGGGTTTGAGTTGCTTGCCCGCCTCCGCGAAATCGATCCGGATGCCTATATCGTTATGTTGAGTGGCAATGGCGACCGCGCCAACATTATGCGCGCCGTGGAAATGGGGGCCAAGGGGTTTGTTGGCAAGCCCTTCACCCGGCTGAAGCTGGAAGAATCCATTCAGCGTTCGCCGCATCTGCGCGCCAAACAAACCGTATAGTTCAGGAGGTTCTGTGTGGTTCACCTCCCCCGGAATCGCAAGCGATTCCGACCCCTCCGGGTTCAGGATGAGAAGATGAAGACACATATAAAAAAGTGCCAACAGGAAGGAAGATACCATGTATTTACGCTATGAAACTGCTCCGGAATTGCTGGCCCAGATTGCAGAGGCCATTCGGCATGATCCGCTCACCTGGCGCAACTGGACCATGCAGCATGTGGGCCTGCGCCCGTATAACATGGATCGTCATGCCTCGCCGGATGAGATTCACCTGCTGTTGCAGGACCTTATTGGAGTCGGGTTTTACAATACCGATAGCTGCGGATTTCTGTGCAGCGACGGTGACGTGATCCTGATGGGCCGCCATGTTGAAAAGCAGGTGTTTGCCGATTTTTCCACCCTGCTGGGCAATGCGCTACGCACGCGTGACTGGTGCATCACCAGCCGAAAACTCTATGCGCTGCAACAGGAATGGCAGGCGGCGGCCACACTCATTGCCACCAAGGGCAAGGCATCGACGGTTGCCGCACGCAGCCCGCACACGGCCGATAGCCTGCTGGATGGGGTGGAGATGATCCCCGATATTCTGGAGGCCAACATCACCCAACGAGGCACGCGTCAGCCGCCCTATGTGATGCTGGTGGAGGACGATCCGGTAACGCGCCGCATTGCCGGGCAATTACTCAAAAACGATTACCGGCTGGTGACCGCCGAAACCGCGCAGGATGCGATCGGCAACTACCTGCTCTATGCACCGGATATTGTGTTTCTGGATATCAATCTCCCGGACAAAAGCGGATTTGCCGTGCTGCAACGTATCCTTGCCGCCGATAAGGATGCCTATGTGGTGATGTTCAGCTCGCACGGGTATCTGGACAACATCCTGACGGCTTTCGATTACGGAGCGCGGGGATTTGTCCATAAACCATTCCGTAAGGAAGTGCTTTTACATTACATTCGCGATTGTGCGTCCGAGCACAAACAACGTGCCAACAACGGATAGGAGAACCCAATGAGCGGATGTTTGTTCGAGCGTTTAGGGGGCCGCGACGCGGTGAAAGCCACAGTGGTACGATTCTACGAAAAAATTCTGGAGGACGAGCTGCTCATCCCCTTCTTTGAGGATGTGGATATGGCAAGGCTCCGTGCCAGTCAGACGGCCTTCATCACCATGGCGTTCGGCGGGCCACACCATTACGAGGGGCAGCATTTACGCACCGCGCATTTTGGATTGGTAAAACGCGGTCTTTCCGACGTGCATTTCGACCGTGTGGCAGGTCATCTGGTGGCCACGTTGCAGGAATTGGGCGTTGACGCTCCGATGATCGACGAGGCGCTTGCGATTGTCGCCACCACGCGGGACGATGTGCTGAACCGGTGACCTAACTTGTGTTTTCTTCATGGAGCGGCCTGATTCCCTCTCCCTCCGGGAGAGGGTGGCGCGCAGCGCCGGGTGAGGGACGAGTTAAGTCCCCCCTCACCCCGACCCTCTCCCAGAGGGAGAGGGGGTAGAACCGTTGCCGCAAGCGGCAGGGAAAAGGGATGATGCAAGCGTCAAGCAAGCCGAAAACATAGCATTGATCAAGGACGTGCCATGCCATTCTCCGATTCCACCTTCTCCCTGATAGTTAACACCCTGCCAAGCGCTGTCTATTGGACAGACGCAGCCGGACGGGTGGCAGGATGCAACGCCATGTATCTGGAGCTGATCGGTGCCAAACGTCCGGGACAGGTGGTCGGGCAAGCGCTGCGAGCCTTGCCGCTGGAGGGGTGGGACCCTGCCATTCTGAACAATGACGATTTGATGAAGCTGGAGGAAGACACCCATGACCTACTCACGCCCCCCCATCGCCCCTTCGTCGCCACGCTTGAAAAACCTGCCTCTGCCCAGCGTGAACATCGCTGGTTTGAGTATAAAATCCTCCCCCTGCTGGAGCGGGGAGCGGCGGTGGGTGCCCTGACCCTGATCCGCGATATCAGCGAACAGCAACGCAACACCCGCAAGCTCAAACTTGCCACCATGCGGGCAGAAGCCACGATGCTGGAACTGGAAGAGCATCTGCTGGAAGCCAACACCCTGCGTGAGAAAGCCGAAAGCGCCAGCGAGTCTAAAAGCCGTTTTCTGGCCAATATGAGCCATGAGCTCCGCACCCCGATGAATGGGATGCTGGGGCTTTCGCGCTTGTTGCTGGACGCAGGACTGCCAGACGAACAACAGGAGATGATCCAGACCATTCATCAGTCCGGTGAACAACTGCTCGAATTGCTGAATGATATTTTAGATATCTCCAAAGTGGAATCCGGTGGATTAACGCTGGAACACACGCTGTATCACACGCAGGATCTCTTCGACGGGCTGCATCGCCTGTTTCACCCGCTTGCCAGGCAACGCGGATTTGAGCCTCTCCCCAGCCCTTCCGCCGCTATTGATGGGGGACTGCACCCGCATCCAGCAGATCATCCGCAACCTGATTAGCAATGCGTTGAAATTCACCGAAAAGGGCGGGGTGAGGATCGAAGTGGAAACCGACGAGGATCACCAGATGCTGGTGCATGTGCGGGATAGCGGCATCGGTATTCCCAAAAACAAACTGGATACCATCTTCGAGAAATTCACGCAGGCCGATGCCTCCACCACCCGCAAATACGGGGGTACCGGGTTGGGGCTGGCCATCAGCCGCGAACTGGCCCTGCTGATGCGCGGTACCATCACCGTGACCAGCGAAGCCGGGAAGGGCTCCTGTTTTACCCTCCGCATTCCGATGGAAGTTCCCAGCGGCGAGGTGTGTTTTGTAACGGAAGCACCTGTCCGCACGCACACCGAAACGCGGGAGGCACGTTTCCGCACCGATGCCCGGATTCTGGCGGTGGATGACCATCCCATCAACCTGATGTTCCTGTTGAAGCTACTCAAAAAACTGGGCATCACACAGGTCGATACCGCCGAAAATGGGCAGGAGGCCCTGGATAAAATAACCTTGCAGGCCTATGATCTGGTGCTGATGGATTGCCAGATGCCAGAGATGGACGGCTACACCGCCACCCACACCGTACGTTTGCAGGAACAGGACGGCACCAGCCATGTACCGATCATCGCCATGACCGCCAACGCCATGATCGGCGACCGGGAGACCTGCCTAAACGCCGGTATGGACGACTATATCACCAAGCCGGTCAAGCCAGAGACACTCATTGGAGTCCTCAATCAGTGGATTCCAGCCACGCAAAACGCCCAAGCTTTGGCGCAGGAATTGCCCCCTGCATCACCCTCCACGGCTCCGGTGGATATGGAGCATTTACGGCTGTTCACCGATGGCGACCGGGAGGCAGAGGCCGAGATTTTTGAACTGTTTCTCTCCGAGGCAGACATCAACATCCAAAGCCTGCGTCAGGCGTTGCAAACAGGAGATCAGGCGGCATGGAAGGCGGCGGCGCATAAATTCAAAGGGGCCAGCGCTAATCTGGGGGCCTTTGCCCTCTCCGAACAGTGCAAACAGGCCGAAATCGCCTGGGAAGCAGCGGACCACCACAAAGCTGAGCTACTGGATCGGGTGTGCGACGCCATGGCAGCCGTCAGTGGGTACATCGCATCGCAGATGGAAGGGCAGTGAGTAGTGCGAGGGAGGTACCTTCGCAGATATCCACAACACTTGCATTATGATCCTATAGCATTTTCGATTGTTTTCCAGACGGCCTCGCGTATTTCACCTCCCCCTTGATGGGGGAGGTCGGCGAGCGGCGTGAGCGTAGCGAACCGCCAGCGAGGCCGGGAGGGGGTGGTCATCATGAGAGGATGCATCCCCGAAGGATCTCTCCGTTTACGAAGCACGGATAGGTTTATGTAAACTGAGGGATCCTTCGCTACGCTCAGGATGACACCCTCCCCCGGAATCGTCAACGATTCCGACCCCTCCCATCAAGGGAGGGGTGAAGAGAGCCTGGCAATCATTTGAAAATACTATATTATCAACGCCTACACAGATGGGATAAACACTTACGAGCCACGTATTTGTCCCTAACCTGAAGATAGCTAACTCCCTACGCCCCGCCGCTACCCGCCCGGCTCTCGCGTTTGCGCATATTCGGGCAGAGGGTTTTCTTCCGCAGGCGGATGGATTTGGGGGTGACTTCCACCAACTCATCGTCGTTGATGTAGGACATCGCCTGTTCCAGCGTCATCTCACGCGGAGGGGTAAGGCGCACGGCCTCATCCTTTCCGGCGGCGCGGATGTTGGTAAGCTGCTTGCCCTTCAGCGGGTTCACTTCCAGATCATTGTCGCGGGTATGCTGACCGATAAGCATCCCCTCATACACTTTGATCTGTGGCTGGATGAACATGAAACCGCGATCTTCCAGATTCCACAAGGCGTAGGCGACGGCAATCCCCGTGCTGTTGGAGATGAGCACCCCGTTGCGACGTCCGGGGATATCGCCCTTATAGGGCGCATAGCTGTGGAAGAGGCTCGTCAGTACCCCCGTACCGCGGGTATCGGTGAGGAATTCGCCGCGATAGCCAATCAGCCCACGCGAGGGGATGAGGAATTTCAGCCGCAGCTTTCCGGCACCGCAGGGACGCATTTCCGTGAGATCGCCTTTGCGGATGGAGAGTTTTTCTACCACAATCCCGCTATATTCCTCGTCTACATCCACTTGCACATCTTCGATCGGTTCCAGCACATTACCGGATTCGTCCTTTTGCATCAGCACGCGGGGACGGGATACCGAGAGTTCAAACCCTTCGCGGCGCATGGTTTCGATCAGCACGCCCAGTTGCAGCTCGCCGCGTCCACCGACCTCGAACGCGTCTTTGGCTTCGTTCTCGCGGACGCTGATCGCCACATTGCCCTCGGCCTCCTTGAACAGACGGTCGCGGATCATGCGCGAGGTCACTTTGGTGCCTTCCGTCCCGGCGAGTGGGGAGTCGTTCACGTTAATGGTGATCGCCATGGTTGGCGGGTCGATAGGGGTGGAGGGGATGGGGATTTCCCGCTCCAGTGCGCAGATGGTGTCCGATACGCTGGCATCTTCCAGCCCGGCGATGGCGATGATGTCTCCTGCCTCGGCACGCTCTACCGGCACCCGTTCAATCCCCTGAAACGCCAGCAATTTGCTTAAGCGTCCCTGTTCGGCGATGGTGCCGTCCAGACGCATCACTTTGACCGGAGCGTTGAGGGTGATTTCGCCGCCATAGACTTTGCCGGTGAGCATCCGCCCCAGATAATTGTCGGATTCCAGAATGGTGGCGAGCATCCCGAAGGGCGTTCCTGCGGCCTCAATTTTCGGCGAGGGAACGTGTTGAATCATCAGATCGAACAGGCAATGGAGGTGCTCACGCGGGGCTTCCAGACTGGTGGCGGCCCAGCCATTGCGGCCCGATGCGTAGAGAGTTGGGAAATCGAGCTGGTCGTCATTGGCATCCAGCGAGACGAAGAGATCAAACACTTCGTCATGCACTTCTTCCACGCGGGCGTCGGCGCGGTCCACCTTGTTGATGACCACAATCGGACGGAGTCCTAGCGCGAGCGCTTTGGAAAGCACGAATTTGGTTTGCGGCATGGGGCCTTCGGCGGCATCCACCAGCAGCAGCACGCCATCCACCATGGTCAGCACGCGCTCCACCTCGCCACCGAAATCGGCGTGGCCGGGGGTGTCGATGATATTGAGCTTGGTATCATTCCAGGTGATGGAGGTACATTTGGCGAGAATCGTAATCCCACGTTCCTTTTCCAGATCGTTGGAATCCATCACCCGCTCAGCCACTTGCTGGTTTACACGAAACGCGCCGCTCTGGCGCAGCATTTGGTCGATGAGGGTGGTTTTACCGTGGTCAACGTGGGCGATAATCGCCAGATTGCGAAGTTGCATGAAACATCCTGATGAATAGTCGTGATATCTGCGTCAATACAGGGGGGCTTCTGTAGAGACAAAGCACCTGAATGTAAAGAAATATCGCTGCCGGGTAGCGGTTTTTACGCAGGCTGTGTGGAGAGTGGCCCTTTAAGACGGTACAACCACTCCAGTGCTTCGCGGGGGGTGAGGTTATCCACATCCAGCGCCGCGAGTTGTTGTTCCAGTGCCGAAGGAGGCGCAGGCGGCGGGGCGCTTTGCGTTTCCGCGAAGGCAAACAGGGGAAGGGACTCCGCCACACGGGCTGCGGCACTTCCGGCTTCTTTGGATTCCAACTGTTGCAGAATGGTTTCGGCCCGTGCCAGCACCGGTGCCGGAAGCCCGGCAAGACGTGCCACATGCAACCCGTAAGAGCGATCCGCCGCACCGGGGATGACCTCATGCAGAAAGACAATCCCGCCCTGCCATTCGCGCACGCGCATGGTGTGGCAGGCGAGCCTCGGCAACCGCTCGGTGAGTGCCGTTAGTTCGTGGTAATGGGTGGCAAACAGGGTGCGGCACCGGTTGACCTGATGCAGATGTTCGAGCGTCGCCCAGGCGATCGCCAGCCCGTCATAGGTGGCGGTTCCCCGGCCGATTTCGTCCAGAATCACCAGGGAGCGGTCGGTCGCCTGATGTAAAATCATCGCCGTTTCCACCATCTCGACCATGAAAGTGGAACGCCCGCGCGCGAGATCGTCGCTGGCCCCTACCCGGCTGAAGACGCGATCCACGAGGCCCATTTCCGCATGGTCGGCGGGGACGAAACTCCCCATTTGCGCCAGAATGGCGATCAGCGCGTTTTGCCGCAAAAAGGTGCTTTTACCCGCCATATTGGGGCCGGTGAGCAGCCATACATGGCTTTCCTCGGAAAGCCGGGTATCGTTGCCGATGAAAGCATCACCCGCAAGCACCTGCTCTACCACCGGGTGGCGCCCCCGCGTGATGCAAAACCGCGCATCGTCGGTGAGGTGTGGCTTGACGTAGCGCTGCTCCTGCGCCAGTTCGGCGAGGCTCGCACAGGCATCCAGCCGTGCCATGGCTTCTGCCGCCTTCCGGATGGGAGCGAAGGCCTCGCGGATCGTACCCAGCAGGGCCTCGAAAATCTCCAGCTCCACGGCCAGCGCCTTTTCGCCTGCATCCTGAATCTGCCGTTCCAGCTCCACCAGTTCGGGGGTGGTGAAGCGCATGGCGCTCGCCAGCGTTTGGCGGTGGATGAAACTCTCAGGCACCTTTTTCTGATGCGTGGCGGTGATCTCAATATAATAGCCAACGATGTTGTTATGCCGGATTTTCAGTGAGGGAATTTGCGTCTCGCCCACATACCGCGCTTGCAACCGGGCGATGAGCTGACGGCTATCATCGCGCAAACTCCGCAGCCGATCCAGTTCCGGGTGATACCCTTCCGCGATAAAATGCCCCTCGCGGGCGAACGGCCCCACCTCTGGTTTCAGGGCGCGGTGCAGGGTGGTGACGAGCGGCGCATGGCCGGAAAGATGCGTCACGGTTTCCGCCAATAACCGGCTATGCTCTGGCAAACGCGGCGAGGCGAGGAGAGCTTCAAGCCCGCCCGCCCGTTCTAGGCTATCGCGGATACTGACCAAATCCCGCGGGCTGGCGCGGTTCAGCCCCACCCGTGCGAGGGCGCGTTCGAGATCCGGACTGCGACGCAGAATCTCGCGCAGGCGGGTGCGGAGTTCCGGCGTTTCCAGCAGATAGGCCACCGCCTCCTGCCGTGCCTGAATGGGGGCAAGCAGCGTCAACGGGGCGGAAAGCCAGTCCTGCAACCGCCGCGCCCCGGCGGATGTCACGCTGCGGTCGATTGCGTCGAGCAGGCTTCCCTTGCGCGTACCTTGCTGGGTGTGGGTGAGTTCCAGGCTTTTGCGGGTCGCGGCGTCAATCGCCATGGTGGAACCGACCACCTCACGCACGGGGGGGAGCAGCTGGGGGAGGGCGCCTTTCTGGGTGAGTTCCACATACTGCACCAGCGCGCCGAGTGCCGCGATTTCCGGTTGCTCAAAACTGCCGAATGCGTCGAGCGTCGCCGTCCCAAACAGGCGTTTTAGACGCTCGCCACCCTGCACGGGATGGAAAAAGGCGGGTGAGTGGAATTGGAGTTTTTCTTTCCATTCTTCCAATATAAGGGCGAAGCCCGAAAGTTCCTCCCCCTGCTTGCGGGGGGAGGTTAGGTGGGGGGTGTTTGTAGAGACAGGATGTTCCTGACACCCCCTCCCCAACCCTCCCCCGCAAGCGGTGGAGGGAGTCTTGCCGATATGCGATTCCGATAGCAAAATCTCCGCCGGGCGGAGGCGTGCCAGCAGTTCCAGAATCTGAGCTTCCTCTACCAGTCGGGCGCGGAAGGCTCCGGTGGAAAGCTCCAGCCAGGCACAGGCAAACTGGCCGCGCATCTCCGCCAGCGCCAGCAGGTAGTTGGAGGCTTTGGCATCCAGCAACCCTTCTTCGGTGAG
Organism: Rickettsiales bacterium; assembly: GCA_044368015.1. Classification (GTDB taxonomy): domain Bacteria; phylum Pseudomonadota; class Alphaproteobacteria; order Rickettsiales; family RI-342; genus JBIPLF01. The sequence goes on along the minus strand of JBIPLF010000004.1, from coordinate 12,851 downwards.
GGTGCCGGGGGTGACGATCCGCACCACATCGCGGGCCACCACCGATTTCGCCCCGCGTTTTTTGGCCTCGCGTGGGTCTTCCATCTGCTCGCAAATGGCCACACGGAAGCCCTTGGCGATCAGTTGATGCAGGTAGTTTTCATGGCTATGCACCGGCACGCCGCACATCGGGATTTCCTCTCCCAAATGCTGGCCGCGTTTGGTGAGCGCAATATCCAGCGCGTCGGCGGCGCGTACGGCATCCTCAAAAAACAACTCGTAGAAATCGCCCATGCGGTAGAAGAGCAGGCAATCGGGATACTGCTCACGAATCCCCAGATATTGCCGCATCATGGGGGTGGTGTCAGAAGGAAGGGTGGTGGCGGGTTTCATGCCACCCTTTGTAGCGCAGAAAGCAGGGGAATCAAGGGAAGTCCCTGAATGGTGAAGGCATCTCCCTCGATACGGCTGAAGAGCGCCTTGCCCGTCCCCTCGAACCGGTAGCTGCCGCAGGAGCCAAAGGGCTGGTCGCGGTCGAGATAGTCGGTGATTGCCGTGAGCGACAGGGGATGCATGGTGAGGTGGGCGGTGGCGACTTCCGACCACAGCAGCTCGCCATTGCGCAGGATACAGGCCGCGCTATGCTGGTGGTGTGTCTGTCCGGAAAGTGCCTGTAATTGCTGGGTCGCCCGTTTCCGCGATCCCGGTTTGGAGAGGATATTCTTCCCCAACGCGCAGACCTGATCCGCCCCCACTACCAGCCGTTCCGGGTGGGTGAGGCTGACGGCTTTCGCCTTGGCAATGGCCAGTAACCGCGCCCGTTCTGGCGGAGGGGCATCTGCAAGCGTGGATTTGGTGGCTTCTTCTGCACTATCGGGGGCGGCAATGACGTCAAACACGCATCCGGCCTCACGTAGCATCTGCGCCCGGATGGGAGAGGCGGAGGCGAGGATAAAGTTAGATGGTGCTGTCATATTCTACCATGGCTTGCTGCAAATACAGGGTTTCTGCGCTTCCGGCTTTCATGTATGTTGAATACACTGGAACTTCCGGTTCTCGAAACCCGGAATTTTCGCTACGCCCTGACGAATTTTACAGTCCCATCTACAATAAATCACGGCGTTTCAGCACCCGGTTCACGGCGCTGTAAGCCGCCACAAACGCCATGCCGCTTGCCGCCAGCAGCACCCAGAAAAACCACAACACATGCCCCCAGGAGAGCGCAAAAAGCGACGCAACCGGTGTATCCACCTGCCCCGCCACCAGATGCAGCGCCAGCACACTGAGTACCGCGAGAATCACGCCCGGCACCGCCCCTTTGAGGGTCAGCAGCAGGGCATTCATCTGAAATTGCCGGGCGATATAGGCGCGTTTGGCGCCGAAACTCTGGAGCAGTAATAGGGTGCGGGTATGCATATCCAGCTCGGTACGGGTGGCAAACACCACCATCGCCACCGCCACCGCCCCCACGCCAAGGGTGAGCAGTGTCACCAACCAGCGGGTGGAGCGAATGGTGGAGGCCAGTTGCTCGATCCAGTCGCGGTGATCGTCCACCACCACGCCGCGCACGGCTTTTTCCAGCCGTTCTTCCAGCTCCTCGGCGTCCAGTGCGGGATCGGTACGGCTTGCTTCAATCACAGCGGGGAGGGGCAGCACATCGTAAATCCCCGCCTGATCGCCCAGCCAGGGGGAAAGCAGCGTTTGCAGTTCTTTGCGTTCCAGTAACCGCACGCCGGTGAGTCCGGGCGTACTGCGCAACTGCGCGAGGGCTGTTTGGGTACGGTTTTCCAGATCCCCATGGCTGGCGATGATCTGCACGGTGAGGCTTGCCGTACGTTCCTCCCGCCAATGGGTGAAGCGATCGTCCAGATTCATCCCCAACACCCCAAACAGCATGGCGAGATAAGCCAGAAACCCCATCATCCAGGGCAGCAGACGCGAGGCATCGTCGCCACGGAAGGGGAAGTCGGTGTGGGTGAGCTTTTCCAGCTTATGCAGGAAGACGCGAAAACGGGATGAGTCCATGCGGGCATCATAGCCGCCACAACGCCAGCATCAACCGCTATTTCCCCAGATTCAGTACGGGGCTCGATTCCTTGTCGGATGTCATGGTGACGAGCAGGCTGTTGATCAGATCGGCCTTTTTATCGTTGGAGATGGTATCCCCAAAATGGGCGATGACCTTGTCGATAATCGCCAATGCATTTTCCACCAGATATTGCCGTGCCTGAAAAATCGCCATGGCCTGTTGGCGTTTCAGCATTGCCGCCGCAATTTCCGACGCATAGGCAAGGTGGCTCAGCCGTGTTTCCTCAATCACCAGCCCCGCGACGGCCAATTTGGATTGCAGGGCTTCTTTGAGTTTCTCGGCGATTTCGTCGATATTCCCGCGCAGGGAGGTCTCGCCCTCTGCATCATAGGGGTAATGCGCCGCAATGGCCCGGATGGCGCTGTCGCTCTGATACCCCACAAAGGCCGCGTAATCATCCACATTGAACGCGGCCTGCGCGGCATCGGCCACGCGCCATACCACCACCGCGCCGATCTCAATCGGGTTGCCGTGCAGGTCGTTGACCTTCAACTGATCGGTGACAAAATTCACCAGTTTCAGTGGCACTTTGGTCTTGCTGGTGAAGGGGATGGTAAACAGAAATCCGTTGGCTTTCAGCGTGCCAATATATTTGCCGAAGAAAGTCACCACCCGCGCTTCGTTCGGTTCGTTGATGGTAAAACCAGAGGAGCACACCACCAGCAACACCGCACAGATGGGAACCGCCAGAAAGGGAGCCGCCATAAACGCAACAACCGCAAACAGCGCCAGCGCCAGCAAAACGGCAAAACCGCTGATAAAGGGGGCGGGATGGTCGGTGATGGTGTTCATGGGTGGCTCCTGATGTGGTTTGCAACGAGTAAAACAGGGTTTGTTTAACAGAGGGTTACCGCAACAGCTCGCATTTTCTCAATAGCTGATAGGCCGTGCTGATGCGTTTGAACATATCAGCATCTTCGGCGGTGGCCTGTGGGTTGGTATCCGGATGGTATTGTTTCACCAGTTGCTTGTAGCGGGTTTTGACATCCGCCAGCGTCACCGGCCATCCCAGATTCAGCACGGCGAGTGCCTCTCGCTCCTTGACGGGGATTTCCGGTGGCGCGGCACGGGGGGGGATGTCCTCGCCACGCAAAAATTGCTCCAGTACGCTTTCCAGTTTTTCATGTAAGGGAACGGAGGACGCGGCGCGGGATTCGGATTTCCAGGTGGGACGGTGCCCAATCAGCGCTTCTTTGCGGTAGGCGTCAATGGCTTCGCCATCCATGCCGGAGAAGAAATCCCAGCGTTTATTGTATTCTCTGGCATGTTCCAGGCAAAACCAGTGGAATTCGTTGGGGCGGCTATGGGGAGGGCCGGCATGGCGACTGCCTCCTTCCTCCAGGCTCCCCCGCGATTTGGGGGCGGGATGATCGCCCGCCAGCCCGCATTCCGGCCAGTGGCAGGCGGTTGCATCCGTCGCGGCGGTGCGGGGAGCGGGGGTGCGTTTAGAGCGTGTCATCCATTATCGCTATCATGATGGGCTGTAACCTGTTGCTGTCGTGTTTTCGTTGTGCGGTTACCTGCCACGAACGTCATTGCGAGCGACCGCAGGGAGCGCGGCAATCCAGAAACATGAAGAAGGCTGGATTGCTTCGTCACTACGCTCCTCGCAATGACGGATACACAACGTTTCGTACCGTTCTAGCCATTTAATTTGGACGGATCGATACCGCCGGGAGGGGGGGCGCCCTTCGCCGCGCCTAATGCGTAGACGCAGAGTTCCTCAAACGACACACCATGCTCCTGCGAGATTTTGTGGAGTTTCTCGAAACTATCCATCACTTCCTGCGGAATGGTGCCGCCGCGCTCCTTGGAAAGCCAGTGCGCCTGATGCTGCAACGGGTGATTCTTTGGGTTTGGCTCGCCGATATAGATGTGAAAGGGCGCAACCTTGCCGCCGAAATCGCAGGGGACGGTGAAACGTTTCATGCCATGCACTTTAGCGCATCCCACGGGGAAAGTATAACAGAAATCTATTGCCGCGAGGCGCAAGCTGCGGTTTTATGCCTGCATGCGTTTGATCCCGTTACTGTTGCTGCTGCTTTTCCCTTCCATCCTGTGGGCGGGGACGTTGCCGCTGCCGCGTTTTGCCAGCATCCGCCCGGCGGAGGCGAATTTACGGGCCGGGCCGGGCAACCAGTATCCCATCGTCTGGACCTATCAGAAGCCGGGGTTGCCGGTAGAGATCATCGACGAGCTGGGTGAGTGGCGGCGCGTGCGCGACCCAGAAGGCGATACCGGCTGGGTGCATCACGCGCTGTTGACGGGGCGTCGCACCTTAAGCGTTTCGGTGGATGTGGCAACGCTCCGCCGTTTTGCCGACGAAAACGCCGCCCCCGTGGTGCGGTTGGAACGCGGGGTGACAGGCGTATTGCTCGGCTGCCTGCCGCGCTGGTGCCGAGCCGAAGTGCAGGAAGTGCGCGGCTGGATTCGCAAGGGAGAGTTTTTCGGCGCCTATGAAGCCGAAAGCTGGGAGTAGGCGGGATGGTCACACTCCCCTTTGGGCCGGATTATCGCCATGTCGAAGTGGGGGAGATCGCCCTGCTTGCCACTGCCTCGCCGCTGAAGCTGGAATGCGGGGCCGAGGTAAACAATATCCCGGTGGCGTATCAGGCTTATGGCACGCTGAACACCGCTAAATCCAACGCGATTCTCATCTGCCACGCACTCACGGGCGATCAGTATGTGGCGTCTACCCATCCGGTGACGGGAAAGCCCGGCTGGTGGGAATCGCTGGTGGGGCCGGGGAAAATCGTCGATACTGACCGTTATTTCGTCATCTGTAGCAATGTGCTGGGTGGCTGCATGGGATCCTGGGGACCGAAAACGCCGCACGCCGAAACCGGCAAACCCTATGGCATGGAATGTCCGGTGCTGACCATCGCCGATATGGTAAAAGCGCAGGCGTTGCTGCTGGATCATCTGGGGATTGAACGACTGCACTGCGTGATGGGTGGCTCCATGGGGGGGATGCAGGTGTTGGAATGGATGGCGCGTTTTCCGCAACGGCTGAACGCCGCCATGCCGATTGCCACCGCCGCACGGCATACGGCGCAGAATATCGCCTTCCATGAGATCGGGCGGCAGGCGATCCTCGCCGATCCCGACTGGCAGGAGGGGCATTATTATGACACGCAATCCTTCCCTGCTCGTGGACTCGCGGTGGCGCGGATGGCCGCCCATGTCACCTATCTGTCTGACCATGCGTTGCATCATAAATTCGGACGTAAATTGCAGAACCGCGAGAGCGTTACCTATGGATTTGACGCCGATTTTCAGGTGGAGAGCTATTTGCGGCATCAGGGAGCGGCGTTTGTCAGCCGTTTTGACCCCAACAGTTACCTCTACATCACCCGCGCAGTGGATTATTTCGATCTCGCCGCCGAACATGGCGAAGGTGCGCTCAGCCGCGTTTTTTCCAAGGAAACACCGCGCACCTGTCTGGTTTCCTTCTCCAGCGATTGGTTGTTTCCCACCTCCGAATCGCGGGCGGTGGTTCATGCGCTGAACGCCGTCGCCGCCGAGGTAAGTTTTGTGGAAGTCACCACCTCCAAAGGCCATGATGCCTTTTTGCTGGAAGAGCCGGAATTCTTCCGCGTGGTGCGCGGGTTTTTGGAACGGTAGTCTTTCTGTGGCTACCCTTGCCACAAATGGCGGAAATCCTCTACCACCTGACGGTAAATCTCGCGTTTGAAGGGCACGGCCAGCGGCGGCAATTCCTCTGGATGCGCCCAGCGCCAGTTGCGGAATTCCGGATGCGCGGTCTCAATCTGAATCTCGTAATCGGTGCCTAGGTGACGCAGCGCAAACCAGCGTTGCCGCTGCCCGGCGAATCGCCCACGCCACAGGGTGCGTTGCAGGTCTTTCGGCAGGTCATAGGAGAGCCATTCCGGATGCTCTTCCAGAATTTCCACCTCGGTGATGCTGGTTTCCTCTTTTAACTCGCGGAGTGCAGCCATACGCGGTTCTTCGCCATGGTCGATCCCTCCCTGCGGCATCTGCCAGGCATGGCTGGAGGCATCGCGGCGCTGGGCAATGAAAATCTGGTTACGGGTGTTCAGCAGCATGATGCCCACGCACGGCCGGTACAGCTTCTTCGGAGGCGTGAGGGGAGGCTGGCGCGGCGGGGACGGCGGGAGATTGCGGGGCTTCTGGGACATGCGGTGTCTCTGGAGTAGGAGGGCTGGCGGGTGCTTCTGGCGAGGCGGGACTCATCGAAAGCGCACTGACTGGGGCCAGTTCTATGCCACGCGAGGGGAGTTGCGCAAGCCAGAGTTTTAAGCGTTCGATGGTGACCGGATAGGGGCGGGCGATCGCCACCGCATATCCGCGCTCTTTGGCTGTGGCTTCCAGCGATTGCAACGCCGCGTCGATGGCGTTGGCAGAGGCAGTGTCGTCGAGCCGCACATCTGAAAGCAGGGTGTGCACGCCCATATCCTCCACCAGATCGCGGACCTCCGGTGGCTGTTCGGTACGCCCGACGATCAGCATCGCCTGCTCTTTCTGTACCGATTCCAGCAAACGTTTCGCCGCCCCGGCATCCTGCGTAATCACTTCGTCGCCGGGGGTGAGGTAACCCACCGCTTCGGCCACCTGCGTGGTTGCCCATGAGAGGCGTTCTTCCACCCGTGCGGTATCGTGATCCATCAGAATGGCTTGCGGGCCGGGATCGTCCAGCGGAAACCCCTCGGTTTGCAAGGGGATATTCACCAATATCTCATATCCGGCGGTGCGCGCCTGCGGAATCCAGGCCGAGAGGTTGCTGGCATAGGGGGAAAAACTGAGCGTGACATCCTGCGGTAGGGTCAGCGCCAGCAAGGTGGTGTGTTTGCTGAGTCCCAGTCCGCTGACGATAATCGCAATGCGGGGTTTTCCTTCCGTGCCCATAAAGGGGCGGGCGTAGCGCTCATAGCGAGGCTCCTGCACTGCGGCCGGGGGGGCTTCCGCCACCGGTTCCGCATGTTCGGTATGCGGCGTGGCCTCCGTGTGATGCTCTGGTTTGGCCGGGGCGGGCTTGGCGGGTTCCGGCGCTTTCGTGGTGGTGGTGGCGACCACCAATCCCTTCACCTCACCGGTGGAGAGGTTGAATTCCAGCCGCTGCCCCTGATCAAACGCAAGCGTTTGTGCCTCGCTGCGTACGTCGGAGAGTTTGAGAAACTGCAACAGCGAAATACTGGCCAGCGCCAGCACCATCCCCCCCCATAGGATCAGCGGGAGATTGCGAGGAATGAGGTGGTTCAGTGATACAGGCATAGGAAGGAGCAGTTACAATCCGGTTTTGAATATGAGGAAGCATGTAACAGCGGTGGAGGTGGTAAGATAGGTGGAGGTAGGGCCAGTGGACGCGGTGCCGGTGTTGCAGGTATTGACATTCCATTGTGTTTGTAGGTTCCCTGTACCCGGCACACCATCATCTATCTTGAGGTCGATAGCATACGCTTCACCGGGAGTAAGTGCAGCAGTATAAGGGACATCTGCCGTATTTGCTGTGCCAAACCATATCGTATTTCCAAGGTACCCATCATAATAACTGCCACTAGCAGACTGCATTCCTCTGTACAGCCATGCAAAAACCGTTGCAGAGAGAGAACCTTTCGGCGCATTGGTGCCCGGCACGGCATGTTGCACACCTCCTGCCCCAGCAAGTCCGCTATATTTACCCTTAATCAGCCCGGCCAGTGCCATCTGCTCCCACGCACCGAATAACTCGCCAGCCGTACTCACAGCGCCCGCAGCATCCAACTGCCCATTGCCATTCCCATTCGCTACGGTGGCTCCCCAAAACGTCGTGGCGTTGGTGATGTCCCCCGGTAGTCCCTGATATTTGTCCACGAACATCTGAGCGGCTGCCACATAGGCCTCGAGGTCGGACGCCACGCGGTTGACCTGCATCGAGCGGATCATGCTGCGGCCTACCATCACCCCACCCAGAATCAGGCCGATGATCACGAGAACAATGGAAAGCTCCACAAGGGTGAAGCCGGATTGATGAGTGTGTCTAGACATGGAATTGATACCTTTGCACATTGGATTCCCTCCGAGTAATGAGACAAACCGCAACAGATGGCCGCCCTAATTTCCCCTCTCCCGCGAAGCGGGGGAGGGAGGCGAGCCGCGTGAGACGAGCGTAGCCCGCCGAGTCGCGACAGCGAGACCGGGAGGGGGTAAGATTTTCCCTCACCCTGCCCTCTCCCAAAGGGAGAGGGTTCTTTCCTCCCGGTGAAGAAAAAGGCAGTCGAGGGCCTCCCTATGTCTGTTTCCTCAACCGCTCATACAGATCAATGGCGTGGAGGAGGTCCAGCGCCCGTTGCAGCTGGTAGTCCTCCTGCGATTTCAGATCGTCTTTCTCTGCTTTGCTGTCGGATTTATCCTTCCCGTCTTTTTTATCTTTATCGGTTTTGGCCGGGTCGGGTTTGCCGTGGAGTTCCTCGGCTTTTTCCAGCAGCTTGTCGGTGTTTTTGAGGCTGCCGCGCAGGTCGGATTCCTTGCGGTTTTCCTGTTCCACCGGCACCACTTTGGCGGGTTCGACATCAATATCCGGGACGATCCCTTCCGCCTGAATCGACCGACCGGAAGGCGTGTAATAGCGGGCGGTGGTCAGGCGCATCGCGCCGTACTCGCCGAGCGGAATCACGGTTTGCACGGACCCTTTCCCGAAGCTCTTGCTACCCAGCACGATGGCGCGGTGATGATCCTGCAACGCTCCGGCGACAATTTCCGATGCGGAGGCCGAACCACCATTCACCAGAACCACCACCGGCAAGCCATTGATCAGGTCACCCGGTTTGGCATTGTAACGGCGGATGCTTTCCGGGCTGCGGCCACGGGTGGAGACCACCTCGCCACGCTCCAGAAAGGCATCGGACACGGCAATCGCCTGATCCAGCAAGCCGCCGGGATTGTTGCGCAGATCCAGCACAATGCCTTTCATGTCCGGGCCAATTTCCTTCCGCACATCCTCAATGGCTTTTTTCATGCCGTCATAGGTTTGTTCGGAGAAGGAGGTAATGCGCACATACCCCACATCGCCCTCGGTGCGTGAGCGGATGCTTTTGATGGTAATCACCGCGCGCTGCATGGAGATGTCGATCGGCTCGCTCGCGCCTTCGCGTAGGATCGTCACCTTGATGGTGCTGCCCGGTTTGCCGCGCATTTTTTCGACGGCATCGGAGAGGTTGAGTCCCATCACCGGTTCGTCGTCGATATGGCTGATGTAATCGCCTGCCTGCACCCCTGCATTATAGGCGGGGGTATCGTCGATGGGGGATACCACGCGCACGAGGCCGTTTTCCATGGTGACTTCAATGCCCAGCCCGCCGAATTCACCCTTGGTTTGCACGCGCATTTCCTCGAATGCATCTGCCGTGAGGTAGCTGGAATGCGGGTCGAGTTCGGTCAACATGCCGTTGAGCGCGGCTTCGATCAGTTTTTTATCGGTGACTTCCTCCACATATTCGCCCTTCACCTCTTCAAACACGGTGCCGAAGAGATCCAGTAGGCGATAGGTATCCATATCCTGCTTGGGAACAGGAGTGGATTGCGGAGCGGCAAACGCCAGAGGAGAAGCGCCAAGAAGCAGAAGCGAGAGGAGGAGCGGAGTGCGTTTCATACAATACACGGGTAAGATGCTGCGTTAAAGCCCTGCAAACCACCCGGAAGGATCCATCGGTTTACTGTGTTTCCGAAGTTCCAGATAGGCGACGGCAGAGCCGGATTCTCCTCCACCCATAGCACCAAGCGGCTCGCCCTCCAACACAAACTGTCCGGATGCGACTTCAATCCGGTCAAGCCCGGCGATCAGTGTATGATATGCATCACTGTGGCGTAAAATCACGATCTTGCCATAACTCATGAACGGGCCGGTATACACCACCTCCCCTTGAAACGGCGCGACCACCCGTCCTTTACGCGGCACGCGGAAGGACACGCCTTTGCTGGTGCGGCCACTGCTATCCGTAGCGCCAAAACCGGTGAGTTTTTTCCCGGAAACCGGCAGTAGCAATTTGCCCTTGCGATCCAGAAAGGCTTCGCTTGTGAGTGGCAGGCGGCGTCCGGCTTTGGGAGGGGAGGGACGTGCGGCTTCCGCTTTCTCGGCTGCTTCCCGTTCCTTCTCCAGATTGGCGATCAGATCCATCAGCGAGGTAGATTGCGCCGAGAGCTTGGCGAGCTTTGCCTCCTGAGTGGCGAGTTCCTCATTGAGAGAACGGAACAGGGCCTGACGTTTGTTCAAATCTTCGGAGAGGCGTTCCTGTTGTTTTTTCAACTCCGCCACCTCTTCTTCCACCTTTTCCTTCACGCGGGATTGCTCCTGCCTGCGGACGGCGAGTTCGGCGAGTTTATCGTGCAGATCGTCGCTTTGGGTGTGGAGTTCCTCCACCAGCGTATCCAGTACGGCCGCCGCACGGATGGCGGTATCGGATTCTCCCGGCATGGCGAGCACGACTTCCGGCGGGGTGCGCGCAAATTTCAGCATGGCGGTGGCGAGCGCCTCCAGCTCTTTGCGTTGCATCCCCAGCGCTTCCTCGGCGCGTTCGGTCTCGCGTACCGATTCCGCATAGGCGCTGTCGGTATGGGCCATTTCGGCTTCCAGCAACCGGAGCTGTGCCGCGCTTTCCACGGCGGTATGTTGCAGCGCTTCCAGCATCTCCTGCTGTTTGGCGCGTTCCTCGGCGTGTTTTTCGCGGGCTTCTTTGGCGTCCTCAATCGCTTCCTGCACCGCTTCCAGTTGGTCTTTGGGGTCGGCGGCAAGGGAGGCGAGGGGGAGGGTGAGTATCCAACAGAACAGAGTCCCCTTTCTAAGGAGCCACCCCCTCCCTTGGAGGCACTGCCTCCAACCTCCCCCGCTAAAGCGGGAGAGGGGACCGGAGGAAAGACCTCTCATCCAAGCAACGTTGGTTGTAGGGCGCGAAGCTGCATCCGGTCCCCTCTCCCGCAAGGCGGGGGAGGGATAGGGAGGGGGTGTTACATGATGCTGCATTACACTTCCCACAACACACGCCCCGTCATCTCCTCGGGAACGGGGATGCCGAGCAGATGCAGCATCGTGGGGGCGATATCCGAAAGGCCCCCATCGTGTAGTCGGCAGCCTGCGGGGAGTTTTCCCGCCGCGATCAATGGCACTGGCCCGGTGGTGTGCGCCGTGTGCGGGCAGCGTTCCGCCTCGTCCCACATGGTTTCGGCATTGCCGTGGTCGGCGGTGATGAGCAGCACCCCTCCAGCCGCATCGACAGCCGCGCATAGCCTACCGATGCAGCGATCCACCGCTTCAATCGCCTGTATGGCGGCGGCGAGGTCACCCGTATGCCCTACCATATCGGCATTGGCGTAATTGACGATCACCACATCGGTGGCTTTGCGCTCCAGCACCTCGATCAGGCGATCGGTGACGCTTTCCGCCGACATTTCCGGTTGCAGATCGTAGGTGGCGATGCGCGGGGAGGGGACCATAATCCGCTCTTCTCCCGGAAACACCGCCTCGCGCCCGCCATTGAAGAAGAAGGTCACATGCGCGTATTTCTCCGTTTCGGCAATGCGGAGCTGACGCAACCCTGCCCCCGCAATCGCTTCGCCCAGCAATCCGGTGAGGGATTCCGGCGGGAAGAGGGGGGTAAACCACGCCCGATGCGCTTCGGAATAGTCGGTCATGCTGAGCGCACAACTCCATTGCAAAGGCGTGCGGGGAAAGGCATCGAACGCAGGATCGCAAAGCGCCTGCCCGATCTGCCGCACCCGGTCGGCACGGAAATTGGCGATCATCAGCCCGTCACCGGGGGCGATCCCCACATACTCGCCAAGCACTACGGGGGGGATGAATTCATCGGTGAGGTTTGCGGCATAGGCATCCGCAATAGCGGCCTCCGCCGAGGCGGCGCGGGGGCCTTCAGCCAACACCATGGCGCGGCAGGCTTTTTCCACCCGATCCCAGCGGTTATCACGATCCATCGCGTAGTAACGCCCGCTGAGGGTTGCCAACCGCACGCCGGGGAGTGCGGCGATGGCCCGATCAAACGCGGTGACATAACTAAGCGCTGATTGTGGCGGCGTGTCGCGGCCATCCGTCCAGCCATGAATCGCCACCCGCACGCCATGAGCGGCGGCGATGCGCGCCACGGCCAGCAGGTGATCCTGATGCGCATGCACCCCACCGGGAGAGAGTAGCCCCAGCAGATGCAGCGTGTTGCCTGCGGGAATTTGCGCCAGATGCGGTGCAAGCAGGCGTTCCAGCGAGCCATCCGCTATGGCGCAGTCGATTTTGGGGAGTTCCTGCATCACCACCCGGCCACTGCCGATCGTCATATGTCCCACTTCGGAATTGCCCATTTGCCCTTCCGGCAGCCCCACCGCCAGACCAGAGGTGGCGAGCCGCGCATGGGGGCAGGTCGCCATCAGACGGTCCAGATGCGGAGTGTGAGCCAGCGCAATTGCGTCATGCGGGCCGCCATGCGAGCAGCCCCAGCCATCCAGGATGCAGAGCACGAGGGGAGGGGTCATCGTTGTATCTTACACTTCGCGCCCGGTTTCATGCGGGCCGGGGGGCAGTGATTCAGGCGTTCGTAATAGGGAGCCGTGAAATGATCGTCGCCGTCTGGGTCGATGGGATATTCATGCACCCAAGCAGCGGGCGCACAGGCAGAGAGTATTAGTAATAAGGGGAGGTATAAGAGCCACCCCCTCCCTATCCCTCCCCCGCTAAAGCGGGAGAGGGGACCGGAGGCGCGGCTTCTCCTACTATAAACGCCGATTGTAAGGCGCGATGCTGCATCCGGTCCCCTCTCCCGCAACG
>JBIPLF010000054.1:0-9327 GCA_044368015.1 Rickettsiales bacterium | reverse complement strand
ATGGTCGAGGGCGCAATTGCCCTCAATTACGCACTCAAATACAACGGGTCGTTTGAAAAACTCCAGCAAAATATAAAAACTATATTAAAGTAAGTGTCTCTCCTTAGCAGGGGTTTTAGCTATGACCCAATCTCTGGAGGGGGGAGAGCTTAATGGCGATCAGTTTGGCTCTCTAATGAACGTGTTGACTGGCTTGGAGGGTAAATCAGATACGATGCAAGCAAGCGAGATATTGGGATGGCTGAAAAGTGTGGCGCCAAGCACAGAAACAAAGCTGTAGTTCACACCACCCCTCCCTCCTCCATCTTCACCACCCTATCTGCCTGACGCCCAAGCTCCAGATTATGCGTCGCCATAAACAGCGCAATGCCGTGGGTTTTGCTGAGTTCCCGCAGATAGGAAAACACATGGGTTGCCGTTTCGGGGTCCAGATTGCCCGTTGGTTCATCGGCCAGTACCAGCGCGGGTTTATTCACCACGGCGCGGGCGATCGCCACCCGTTGCTGCTCTCCGCCGGAAAGCGCGTGGGGACGGTGTTCCAGCCGATGCCCAAGCCCAAAGGCTTCCAGCACTTTGCGGGCGTTGGTGGTGGCATCACCACGAGAATGGCCCGCGACGAGTTGCGCCAGCATCACATTTTCCAGCGCGGTGAATTCCGGCATCAAATGGTGGAACTGATACACAAACCCCAGATGCTGTTGCCGGGCGCGATTCCGCTCCGCATGCGAGGCCGTTGCATAGGCATGCCCCCCAATCCGCACCTCGCCACTATCGGCGACATCCAGTAATCCAGCGATGGAAAGCAGTGTGGATTTACCGGAACCGGATGGTCCCAGCAACGCCACAAATTCGCCCGTCGCGATGGTCAGATTCAATCCATCCAGCACGGGAACGGTGTGCGCGCCCTGACGATACGCCTTGCACAGATCGGTGATTTCCAGAGCCTTACTCATGACGCAGCGACTCCACCGGATGCAGGCGCGACGCCCGCCATGCCGGATACAAGGTTGCCAAAAAGGAAAGCGCCAGCGACATGCCGCACACCACCATCACTTCGCGTGGTTCGATAATCGCGGGCAGTTGCGAGAGAAAATAGATTTCCTCCGAGAATAATTCCGTCCCGGTGAGGGTTTGCAACCCTTGGCGAATCCGCTCGATATTCGCGGCAAACCCCACACCAAGCGCCAGCCCCGCGAGCGTCCCCGTGATGCCGATACTGGCACCGCAAATCCAGAAAATGCGGGCGATGTTTCGCCGTCCCGCGCCCATGGTCATCAGAATGGCGATCCCCTGCCGTTTGTCCTTCACCAGCATCACCAATCCGGAAATGATATTAAACGCGGCGATGAGGATAATCAGCGTGAGAATCAAAAACATCACATTGCGCTCCACCTGCAACGCATTGAAAAACTGCGCATGTGAGAGTCGCCAATCGGTGATCTCGTATTCAACAGGCAGCACGGAGCGCAAACGGGATGCGACTATCGGCGCAATTTCAGGGGTTAGCGTCACGATTTCGATGCCGCTGATCGTATCTTCCGGGAGGCGGAAAAACTGCTGTGCTTCCTCCAGCGGTAGATACACCAACCCTGAATCATAGAGGTGCATCCCCATATTAAACAACCCCGCCACCCGCACGGTTTTCACCCGTGGCAGACTTCCCAGCACCGTATGAAACCCCTGTGGAGAAACGATGGAGATCGTATCGCCCGATTTAGCACCCAATGTTTCCGCCAGACGATAGCCGATCAGCACGCCTTCACCCTGTTCAAACGCTTCCAGTGCGCCGGGTTCCATACTCTCCCGCAGCAGTGCACGCGCCGCAATATCAGACGCCCGTTGTCCCTTGACCATCACCCCCGCCGCCTGCCCATTGGCCATGGCCATGCACTGGCCTTCCACTTGCGGAATGGCGCTTTCCACTTCCGGTTGTGCTTTGACGGTGCGGAGGATTGCATCATATCCGGCAATGCCATCCGGCGCATGGGTGATTTGGATGGTGCCGCTGGCCCCCAGAATCTTACCAATCAGCTCATGGCGAAACCCGTTCATCACCGACATGACGATGATAAGCGTTGCCACCCCAAGCGCAATCCCCACCAATGAAAAACCGGTGATGACAGAGACAAATCCCTCGCTACGGCTGGGACGGAGGTAGCGCCAGGCGATCCAGCGTTCGTATCGGAAAGGCAACATGAATATTTTTCGCGTTTAACGAGAAATTAAGAGCAGGCCGTTATCATAGAAGGATGCACTATCATTCAGCAAGCGGCAAAAATACCATTTCGGCGCTCTACCCG
Organism: Rickettsiales bacterium; assembly: GCA_044368015.1. Classification (GTDB taxonomy): domain Bacteria; phylum Pseudomonadota; class Alphaproteobacteria; order Rickettsiales; family RI-342; genus JBIPLF01. The sequence continues at coordinate 7,027 of JBIPLF010000054.1, read as the reverse complement.
CTTCCACTTGGGGGGGAAACCCTCAATGCCGCGAGCAGCCTTTCTTCCACGCTCCGCCTGCAATATATGGAAACCATCGACAATGTGGAAGAAGCTGCCGCGTCGGTGGCATTATTGTTCGGAGAATCCTCCTAATTCTCCCCTCTCTGCATTTATCTGTGTTGAAAGCCACCAATTTGGGTAAAAAATCTTGCCTCTTTCTCCTTACGCTTTAAGGAAAGATTAGCGCTTTGTTCGGATAGTGATAGGATTGTGAGAGGAAAGACATGCCGCTTATGGAACATGAACAAGATTTGATCGGTTACTCTCAGCTTATCGACAGTGCCATGCGTCAGGTGGTGCGTGAGGCATTGCGGATTGTACAACGCGATGGGTTTCCGGGGACGCATCATTGCTACGTCACCTTCCGCACTGGATTTCCGGGAGTGGAAATGGCCGATTCGCTGCGCGAACAATATCCGGAAGAGATGACCATCGTGCTCCAGCACCAATTCTGGGATCTGGATGTGCGGGAAGACGGCTTTACCGTGGCCCTCAGCTTTAACCAGAAGCGCGAGCCGCTCATCATTCCCTTCGCGGCTATTACTGCCTATGCAGATCCCAGCATCAAATTTGGCCTGCAATTCCGCCGGGTGGAAGATATGCTCAAACCTGCGGCAACCAAACCCGCGGCCAAGAGCAAGGGCAAATCCGCCACATCCGGCAAGCCCAAAAAACCTACCGGTCCGGCGGAGGTCATCAGCCTCGACACCTTCCGCAAAAAGGATTCGTGAGCCGTGCCTGCCCCCATGGAACTGGTATTGTGGCTGCTCACCGCCCTGATGGCTGCCGTGGTGGTGCAGGATGTGTGGAAATACCGGATTCCCAACTGGCTAAACCTTTCACTCATCCTGCTCTACGGTGTGGCATTGTACCTCACCCCCGCCCCGGTTGCGTGGGGATGGGCACTAGCGACAGCGGGCGGACTCTTTGCCCTTGGCACACTCGCCTTTATCGGCAAATGCATGGGCGGAGGCGATGTCAAAATGTTCACCGCCTGCGGATTATGGGTAGGGCATGAGGCCGTGCTCCCCTTCCTGCTTTATACCTCGCTGTATGGTGGTGCGCTCACCATGTTGCTACTGATGATTCGGATGGTCGCCCGTGGCCTCAACAAAAACCGTGAAACCCCTTGGAATCTCCCCACCCTGCTGACCATGCGCGGGCCGGTTCCCTATGGCGTGGCGATTGTCTGCGGGTTCTTTTCGATCCTGATTGATGGACGTATCCCGGTCTTTTCTGGCATTGTATCTTTTGCGCACTGAACGCTTGATTTTCCAAACGATAATCGTATAACTGGCCTCCCTCATGTGGGGCGCATGGTGCGCCTCCTGTTTCACTCTAACCTTTTATAACCTTGGATTCTCTTTCATGACTTCTGCTTCAACCGCTCAACAAACCACCCAGGAATTCTCGACCAACGAAGATTTTGTCTCCCTTTTTGAAGCCCATGTAAAACGCGATGAGCGCCGTGAAAAAACGGTGGTGATTGGCATTATTGTTGCCATCACGCGTGAAATGGTGGTGGTGGATGTCGGACTCAAATCCGAAGGCGCGATTCCGCTGAAAGAATTCGGCACCGATGCTGCCGAGCTGCAAGTGGGTGACGAAGTAGAAGTCTATATCGACCGTTACGAAAACCGTAGCGGTGAGATTGTGCTGAGCCGCGAAAAAGCGCTGCGTGAAAAATCCTGGTCGGTGCTGGAAGACAAGCACAACAAAAACGAAAAAGTGGAAGGTACCATTTTTGGCAAAGTCAAAGGTGGTTTCATGGTGGACCTCAAAGGCGCCATCGCCTTCTTGCCTGGCAGTCAGGTGGATATCCGTCCGGTGAAGGATGTCGATCCGCTGATGGGCGTACCGCAACCCTTTATCATCCTGAAAATGGATGCGCGTCGCGGCAATATCGTCGTGTCCCGCCGTGCGATTCTGGAAGAATCCCGTCAGGAAGCACGCGATGAAATTCTGGCACGTATCCGCGAAGGCCAGATTCTGGACGGCGTGGTCAAAAACATCACCGATTACGGTGCGTTTATCGATCTGGGTGGGGTGGACGGGCTGTTGCACGTCACCGATATTTCCTGGAAACGCATCAACCACCCATCCGAGATGATTCGCGTGGGCGATACCGTGCGCGTGATTGTGACCAAATACGATACCGATTCCAAGCGTGTGTCGCTGGGCATGAAGCAACTGGAGCAAAATCCGTGGCAGGGAATCGAGGAACGCTTCCCCATCAATGCACGGGTGAAGGGCGTGATCACCAACATCACCGATTACGGCGCGTTTGTGGAGCTGGAATCTGGCATCGAAGGACTGGTGCACGTCTCCGAAATGAGCTGGACCAAGAAAAACATCCATCCCGGCAAACTGGTTTCCACCAGTCAGGAAGTGGATGTGATGGTGCTCGGGATTGATTCCACCAAGCACCGTATCAGCCTCGGCATGAAACAATGCAGCGAAAACCCATGGCAGAAATATGCCGATACCCACACCAAGGGCACGCATATCGAAGGCGAAATCAAAAACATCACCGATTTTGGTCTGTTTATTGGCCTCACCGACGAGATCGACGGTCTGGTGCACGCCTCCGACATCAGCTGGGATCAGGCTCCGGAAGAAGCCATCAAAGCCTTCCGTAAGGGCGAGATGGTCAAAGCCGTGGTGCTGGCCGCCGATGTGGAGCGTGAGAAAATCAGCCTTGGCATCAAGCAACTGCAGGAAGACCCGCAGGAAGAGCAGATGAAAACGCTGAAAAAAGGCACCGCCGTGACCTGCACCGTCAAAGAAACCTCAGAAGATGGAATCACGGTGGAGATCAGCGAAGGGGTCAAGGGCTTCATCAAACGCAACGAAATCTCGCGTGAACGTCAGGAGCAACGTCCCGACAAATTCACCGTGGGTGACCGGATTGATGCCAAGCTTATCAGCAAAGACACCAACAATCGCGTGCTGCAACTCTCCATTAAAGCACTTGAAATGGAAGAAGAAAAACGTGCGATTGCGGAATACGGCTCCACCGATAGCGGCGCATCTCTCGGCGATATTCTGGGAGCTGCGATCAACAAAGCAAAGGAAGAGAATAAATCCTCCTAGTTATCTCGACTATCCTGCGGGTATATGGTCTCTTATGGAGCAATATACCCGCAGCCTGACCCGCTGTAGCGAAACATATTAGAGGGACCCTCTCCATGGCCATTCACGCAGATGTTCTGTTAGACCGGATGCACCTCCGCAACCAGCTTACGCGCTGGCGGATGGTCGCCATTCTGCTCGGAGTGTTGGGAATTCTGGCCATCCTGAACCCTCTCAACAAACTGGCAGAAAACAAAGACTATATCGCCCGCGTGGATATTGAAGGCTTTATCACCGACGATTTTGAACAGCAGGAAGCGCTTGCCAAGCTGCGCGACGATAAACATGTCAAAGCCGTGGTGGTGCGCGTGGATAGTCAGGGCGGCACGTTGAGTGGTGGCGAGCGCACCTATCACGCCATTCGCCGTATCGCCGCCGTGAAACCCGTCGTTTCGGTGATGCGTTCCATCGCTACCTCCGGCGGCTATATGGCAGCGGTGGGAGCACCGTACATTATCGCCACACCCGGCACGCTCACCGGCTCCATTGGGGTGGTGATTCAAAGTGTGCAGGTAACCGATTTTCTAGATAAGGTGGGCGTCAAACCACTGACCTATAAATCCGCCGAACTCAAAACCGCAGGCTCTCCGCTGGAAGTAGGGACCCCGGCGATGAACGCCGCGATCATGAAGCTCGTGACCGACGGTCTGGATATTTTTAAAGTGATTGTCGCCGAGGGGCGCAAAATGCCGATGGATCAGGTGAATATTGTGGCAGATGGTCGGGTGTTTCATGCCAAGGAGGCCAAACAGCTTAAGTTGATTGATGCCATCGGTGACGAGGAAGATGCGCTCAATTGGCTTCGCACCCAAAAGAAGCTCTCCCCAGACTTGGAAATGCGTGAATTCAGCCTCAAAAAAAAGAACAAAAGCCCCATCGTCCAGCTGTTGGAAGGATCATTAGGGTTTGATTTCAGCTCCAATGCCGCGCTACACCATGGTGGGCTGCTGGCGGTATGGGAATTATAGCAATACAAAACACGGTGAGTATGTTTCATGACTAAATCCGAACTCATTCAACGCATCGCTAAACGCTATCCGCATCTTTATGCCAAGGATGTGGAGCGCTTGGTGAACACCATTTTTCAGGAATTGGGGCAAGCACTTGCCGAAAAACGCCGCATTGAGCTGCGTGGATTTGGTGCTTTTTCCGTTCGGGAACGCGATGCACGCAAGGCGCGCAATCCCAAAACCGGTGACAATGTGCAGATCGGCAAGCGTTACGCCCCCTATTTCCGGGCGGGCAAGGAACTGCGCGAACGGCTGAACCCCGGACAGGAAGCGTAACCTCTATGCTGCGGTTGCTGGGATGGGTGATTCTGGCGATTTGCTTCATTGGTTTTGCCATCAGCAACGCCCAGACGCTGGAGCTGCGGCTTTTCCCCCTGTTGCCTTTTGTGCTGGCGATGCCCGCCTACATTGCCTGCACGCTGATTTTTCTGATCGGCAGCCTCACCGGTTACGCGCTAGGGCGTCTCAAGCGCTACAAACGACGCAAGCAAACCAGGTTGGAAGTGGCACCGCTCCATGGCTAAAAAGCTAGATAGTGTTTTCGCTTTATTCTCGCACGAGGAGTGCGAGGTGAGAAAAAATCCAGCGTAGGCTTTCTACGTGATTTTTATGAATGCGATGCAGGACGAAGTGTGGGAATAAATGGGAAAGACTATATTCGTAAAAACCTATGGCTGTCAGATGAACGCCTATGATTCCGAACGCATGGTATCGGTGATGGCGGGCATGGGCTACACCCCATCGGAGACGATGGAGGGAAGCCATCTGGTGGTGCTGAACACCTGCCATATCCGTGAAAAAGCCACGGATAAAATCTACTCCGAACTGGGGCTTCTCAACCTGCAAAAACAGCAGCAAGCGGCGGAAGGTCAGCCGATGCTGATTGCCGTTGCCGGGTGTGTGGGGCAGGCAGAGGGTGAGGAAATCACCCGCCGCGCTCCGTATGTGGATATTGTACTGGGGCCGCAATCTTACCACCGTTTACCAGAGATGGTCACCAAAGCCCTGCGCCGCGAAGGGCATGTGATTGACCTCGCGTTTGACACGCAGGAAAAATTCGATTCCCTGCCGGAACAGGACGCCCCCCAAGGGGCCACGGCTTACCTCTCGGTGCAGGAAGGCTGCGACAAATTTTGCAGTTTTTGCGTGGTACCCTACACGCGTGGCGCGGAGTTTTCCCGCCCGGTGAGCGCCATTATCCGCGAGGCGATCCTGCTGGCTGGTAAGGGCGTGAAGGAGATCACCCTGCTTGGCCAGAATGTCAATGCCTATCATGGCGAGGGGCCAAAGGGTAACCCGAGCGATCTCGGCACGCTCATTCGCCTGCTCGCCCGTGTGGAAGGAATCGAGCGCATTCGCTACACCACCTCGCATCCGCGGGACATGCATGATAGCCTGTATGAGGTGCATGGAAGCGAGCCAAAACTGATGCCGTTCCTGCATTTGCCGGTACAATCGGGGTCGGACCGCGTTCTAAAGGCGATGAACCGCAAACACACGGCGGCAGATTACCTCCGTATCATCGAACGGTTGCGGGTAGCGCGTCCGGATATGGCCTTTTCCTCAGACTTTATCGTCGGCTTCCCCGGTGAGACGGAACACGACTTCGAAGAAACCCTCGCCCTTATCCGCGAGGTGCGGCTGGCGCAGGCCTATTCCTTCGCCTACAGCCCAAGACCCGGTACACCGGCGGCTTCTGCGCCGGATCAGATTCCGGAGGAACTCGCCTCCGAGCGGTTGCATCGCCTTCAGGCGCTCATCGCCGAACAACAGCACGCCTTCAACGCCAGCATGGTCGGTCGGGTGCTGGATGTGTTGCTGGAAAAGCCCGGTCGCCATGCCGGACAGCTCATAGGACGCTCTCCCTACATGCAATCCGTGCATCTGGAAGCAGATAGCGCGACAATCGGTTCCATTGTGCCGGTGACGATTTTGGAGACCCGCCCCAACAGTCTTGCCGGAAAATTAACCATTCCTCCCGTAGAGTATGCTGCATGAGTGATTCTTCCAATGCCCTCTCGCTGCACTTTGAAGATAACCGGCTACTGCCGCTGCTCTTTGGAGAACAAAACGAGCATCTGAGGCTTCTGGAAGATCAGCTTTCCATCCGTATCGCCAGCCGTGGCAACCATGTGATGCTGAGCGGTGGAGAGGATGAAAACCTCGCGCAGGCACGTGACCTGTTGATGCAGCTCTACGGACGCCTGAAAAAAGGACAGGTGATTGAGGGCGAAGAAGTCGCCGCTCTGGTGCATGCGCTGCATCCGCGTCAGGCGGGAGAAGCGGGAACCGAAGCACCAATTGGCGAAACCGTGCTCAAGACCTTCAAGCGCACGGTGGGCGCTTACACGGCCTCGCAAGCGGCCTATGTCAAAATGCTCATGGATCAGGAACTGGTGTTCGGCGTCGGTCCGGCAGGTACAGGAAAAACCTATCTGGCGGTGGCGGTGGCGGTCAATATGCTGATGGCCAAGCGGGTGGAGCGGATTATCCTCTCTCGTCCGGCGGTGGAAGCAGGTGAGCGTCTGGGCTACCTTCCCGGTTCGTTTAAGGAGAAGGTAGACCCCTATATGCGTCCCATCTATGACGCGTTGCTGGATATGCTCCCTTCCGACCGTTTGCAGCATTATGTGGAAAATGGCACCATTGAGATTGCACCGCTCGCCTATATGCGCGGACGCACCCTCAGCCATGCCTATGTGATTCTGGATGAAGGCCAGAATGCCACCCCCGTGCAAATGAAGATGTTTCTCACACGGTTAGGACATCATTCGCGCATGGTGGTAACGGGCGACATGACCCAGATTGACCTTCCGAGCAATCAACCCTCCGGCCTTAAAGAT
>JBIPLF010000053.1:0-9531 GCA_044368015.1 Rickettsiales bacterium | reverse complement strand
ATCATAGATGGGAAAAGGGGTAATCACCTCGCGCCGCGTTGCGTCCAGCACTGCGTGGGGATGCTTAGCGATGACGGAGAGGAGCACCCGCGCCGGGGGTTCTGGAACCTGTACCTTGTGGGTGATGTGCCCTCCTGCTGACCAGCAAGGTAGGCCCCGGCTTCGTGCAGGCTGTGGGTGAGGTCATCAAAGAGCGTCATTGAGCCTTTGTTTGTATTGCACTCCTGAGGAGTCAGATTTACGTGCATCCTAACCCCTGCCTAACCCCGTCTGGTATGCCCCACAAGAAAAAAGAAAATAACATATTGAAAAATATGGTGAACCCGGCTGGAATCGAACCAGCGACAGGCTGATTAAGAGTCAGCTGCTCTACCAACTGAGCTACGGGTCCACGGAAAGAGCGCGGAGTTTAGGCGCGGGCGGGGCGTTTGTATAGTGTTTTCGCATGGTAAATACACGAGGCTGAACCTGTCCCGTGCGCATAGGTTTCATCCGTCATTGCGAGCGAGCCACGCGAGCGCGGCAATCCAGTTCTGGCCCCCCCTCCCTTAGAGGCACTGCCTCCAACCGCCCCCCACCAAAAACCCTTGCGTCAAATCAAAATCACGGCATGGTATAGCGTTTTCGCTTTTTGTTTACGCAAGGAGCGTGAAGCGATGTGTAGAAAAGCTACATGAGCTGAAACGCGACGCAGTGTAAGCGGAAATGGGAAATGCTATAAATCCTGAAAGAGGAGGAAGCCACCCCATATGTCCCATGCCCGTTTGTCTCTCATGCTGCTTGGCATCGCACTGCTCACCGCCTGTAGCAGCCTTCCCTGGGGCGGGTCGGACGAGCCGGAGGAAATCCCCCTCCCCGGCGAGCGTCAGACCATTCTGCCGCCCCAACAATCGCTGCCGCTGGACGCAAGCCTGAAAGGCAAGGTCACCGTGGCTCCCGTGCAGCAGGTGGTGGTGTGGCCGCAACTGGGCGCCAACCCCGGTTATATTCTGCCCCACGCGCATATGGAAAGCAAAGCCGCCACCGTTTCCACCGCTCCGGCGGGAGACGGCAAGGGCTGGGAGGGCGCCTTCTCCATTCCCCCGGTGGTCGGACAACAGGCTGTTTACGCCATGGACGCAGAAGGCAATGTCTCGGCCCATCGCATCACCGACATCCGCGAGCGTCTGTGGAAAGCCGATCTGGCGAAGGACGACCTCCCCCCCGGAGGCGGTCTGGCACTGGCCGGACGGGTGTTGTTTGTGGCACTCAGCGATGGACATCTCTTTGCCCTCCATGCGGAAACCGGAGCGGTGCTGTGGCAACAAGCACTGAACCTTCCCATCCGCTCGGCACCGCGCATCTACCGCGACCGGCTGTACCTGCTCACCGCGAATCAGGAGTTGCTGGCGCTGAACGCCGCCAAAGGCGAATTGCTGTGGAAACATCAGGGGTTACAACCCAGTGCCAGCATGACAGGCGGTGGGGTTCCCGCCCTCACCCCGGATGGCAAACGGCTGGTACAGGCCTATGCATCGGGTGAGATCATCGCCTTCTCGGCCCTCACCGGCGAGGAAGTCTGGCGCGACCGTTTGGGGAATCCGCAAAGCGCGTCGCTGACCCCCGGCATCACCGCCCACCCGGTACTGGCGGGGAATGTGTTGTTTGTACCCAGCACTCAGAACAGCATGGCGGCGTGGGACGCCCTCACCGGCACCCGCATCTGGGAACAGCCGATTTCCAGCACCCAGCCTCCCTTCATTGCGGGCGATTGGGGATTTGCCCTCACCGCCGACCAGCAGCTCGCCGCCTTTGCCACCGGCAGCGGCAAGCTGGCCTGGGCTGTGCCGGTTACCACCTCCGAAAGCCAGCCATGGTATGGGCCGATGCTGGTGGATAACCAGCTATGGCTGATCGGCGCGAAGGGCGTCCTGCAAAAACGCACCCCGCTGGATGGCGCGTTGATCGAGGAAACCCCGCTTCCGGAAGGCATTTACCACGCGCCTATCGTCGCGGGCGGCGCATTTTATGCTGTCACCCGTCAGGCAGAACTGGTACGAATCCCCTAAATGTCTTTTTTACTCGCTATTGTTGGCCGCCCCAATGTCGGAAAATCTACCCTCTTCAACCGGTTAACGGGGAAGAAACTCGCACTCGTGGACGATACCCCCGGCCTCACCCGCGATTGGCAGGAGGCCGAGGCCCGCGTGGGTCCCATGCGGCTGCGCATCATGGATACCGCCGGTCTGGAGGATGCGAAGGGCGATGTCCTCCCCGCCCGGATGCGCGACCAGACCTTCACCGCCATCGACCGTGCCGATGCCGTGCTGTTTGTGATCGACGCCTCGGTAGGGGTGGTGCCGCATGACCGGGTGTTCGCCGACCATTTACGTAAACAGAACAAGCCGGTGATTCTGCTCGCCAACAAATGTGACAGCCGCGCCGCTCGCTACCAGCTCGGTGAGTTGCAACGGCTGGGATTTGGCGAGCCGATTCCCTTTTCCGCCACCCATGGCGAGGGGCTGGCCGATTTATACGAGGCACTCGCCCCGCTAGAAGGACAGTTTGGCCCCATCGCCGATACCCCCCTCCCCCGTCGGCGCAGCCGGAAATCGCTGGAAGAACTGCCGGATGCCGAAGCCGACCCCATCAGTCACGAACCGATCCATGTGGCGATTGTGGGACGTCCCAATGCCGGGAAATCCACCCTCATGAACCGGTTGCTGGGTGAAAACCGCGTCCTCACCGGGCCGGAGGCGGGCATCACGCGGGATGCGATCACCGTGGATTGGAGCTTTGAAGGCCAGCGCTACCGGCTGGTAGATACGGCGGGTTTGCGTCGCAAGGCGCGCATCGAGGCCGACATCGAAAAAATGGCGGTGGGCGATAGCCTGCACGCCATCCGTTTCGCGCAGGTAGTGGTACTGATGATGGACGCTGAAATCCCGTTCGAGAAGCAGGATGTGGTCATCGCCGATTTGGTGGAGCGCGAGGGGCGCGGCCTCGTCATTGCCGTCAATAAGTGGGACAAGGTGAAGGATAAGGACGCCTTCCGCACGCAACTGATGCACCAGCTGGCCGACCGCCTGCCGCAGCTTCCCCACGCGCCGATGATCCCCATTTCTGCGCAGGATGGCTGGCATACCGACCGGCTAATGCGCGAAGTGGCAAGCCTCTTCCGCCGCTGGAATTCGCGTGTACCCACCGCGCGCCTCAATGAATGGCTGGAAGCGGCGCTGATCGCCCATCCGCCGCCACTGGCCGGAGGAAGGCAGCTCAAATGCCGGTATGTGACGCAGGTCAAAACCCGACCACCGACCTTCGCGCTCTTCACCAACCGCCCGAAAGACGTACCGGAACATTACGCCCGCTACCTGATGCATTCTTTGCGCGCCGCGTTTGATCTGGAAGGCGTCCCCGCCCGGCTGCTGATGCGGGGAGGGAAGAATCCTTACGCGAAAGAGAAGTGAGTTACTGCGTAAGAAGCACCCACCCCGGACGCAGGAAGTGGCAGGTATAGCCTTGCGGATAGCGCGCTAAATAGCCCTGATGTTCTGGCTCGGCAGCGTAGAAAGATTGCGCCATTGCAACCTCGGTGACCACCCTCCCCGGCCATTGACCGGAGGCATCGACCGCCGCGATCACCGCTTCGGCGGTTTGCTTTTGTTGCTCATCCCCATAAAAAATGACGGACCGATACTGGGAGCCGCGATCATTTCCCTGACGGTTCAATGTCGTCGGATCATGAATCTGGAAGAAGAATTCCAGCAGATGACGGTAACTCACCTTTGCCGGATCAAACACAATCTCCAGCGCTTCCGCATGGCCGGTGCGACCTGTTTTTACTTGATCATACACAGGTTCCCCTTCGCCCCCCGTATACCCGACGCGGGTTTCCACCACCCCCGGCACGGTACGGAATAACTCCTCCATGCCCCAAAAACAGCCGCCCGCGAGGATCGCACGCTCCAGAACCATCAGTCAGCCTCCTGACGAAACAACGGCAGATAAGCAGCATACCCCTCTGCCTCCAACGCCTCTACGGGAATAAAGCGCAGCGCGGCGGAATTGATGCAGTAACGCAGACCGGTTTCCTTCGGTCCATCGGGAAACACATGCCCCAGATGCGAATCGGCGTGTTTGGAGCGCACTTCCACCCGCACCATGCCGTGAGCTGTGTCCCGCTTTTCGACGATATAGTCGGCCTCCAGCGGACGTGAGAAACTGGGCCATCCGGTGCCGGAATCGTATTTATCGCAGGAGGCAAACAGCGGCTCACCCGATACAATATCCACGTAAATCCCCTCGCCCTTGTGATCCCAATAGGCATTCCGAAAGGGAGGCTCCGTGCCACAAGCCTGCGTGACCTCCCGTTGCAGAGGGTCCAGCCGTTGCAGGGCATCGGGGTGTTTTTGATAGGTAATCATCGGGCGCATCGTCCCACGAATCCCGTCGCAACACAAACGGAAAGGGAGGACAGGTAAACCCTGCCCTCCCCTATCCTGTAACGCGACTATACCCTAAATAAAGTCGCTGCTGTCCAGACTGCCAATCGCGAAATTATCCAGAATCACGGTCATTCCGTTGGCCGCTGTGATTTGCAGGTCGTCGCCTGCTACCACCACCGCGCTGGAGATGATGCTGGCGACATTCGCCAGTGCGCCACCGAGCGCCATCCCCGCTAATTTATCCACCCCATTGGTGAAATCGGTGATGTGGTCTATCCCTTCCTTGGTCACGAAATGGAACACATCGGCTCCATCGCCGCCTGTCAGGGTGTCATTCCCCTTGCCGCCCCAGATGTGGTCGATCCCCGTGCCGCCCACTATCAGGTCGTTATCGTCTTTTCCGTAGAGCAGGTCGTCGCCGGCATCGCCATACAGGACATCGGCGCCCTTCTCGCCTGAAATCTCATCATTATCGGCACCGCCATAGATGGTATCCACCCCGTTGCCACCTTTCATCACGTCGTTACCGGCATCGCCATACATCAGGCCATTGATGCCGCTGCTGGTGATGTTATCGACCCCGCCACCACCGTGGATCTCTGTGCTCTCACCGCTTGCGGTGATTTTGTCATTGCCCTCGCCGCCACTGACGGTAGAGCTTGCACCTTTCGTGGTGATGGTATCGTTACCAGCGTCGCCGTTCACCACGTTACTGACGCCGGAGGTACTGATGGTATCGTCTTCCGTACCACCATTGGCCGTAGCCTGATTGCCGGAGAGGGTAATTTTATCCTTACCCGCATCGCCACTGACCACCGCGCCGCGTCCGACGCTGGTGATGGTGTCATCACCGCCGCCGCCGCCGATAGTGTCACCGCCGGTGTTGCCGGTGATTTTGTCGTTCCCCTCACCGCCATTGATGATTTCAGCTGCGATGGTACCGTTCAGGGTATCGGCCATGCCCGTACCGCTGACCGTTGTTCCCAGACTGCCGAGCGTAATACCGTAATCACCGCCGGTGAAGTTGGTAATCGCCACATTCACCACCCCTTTGATGGGGGTTACGGTGAGCGTGCCGCTGGCCAGCGTCAGATCGTAGGTGGCCTTGCCGATGGTTAGCCCGTAATTGCCATTCCCGAAATTGATTGCCGAGCCGGTGAGCGCTACGCCGTCAATCTTGATCGAAGCGAGTTCATCGCTATCCACGATGGTGGTGGTGCCGACGGTGCTGCCGGTAATCAGATAGGTATCGGTACCCGCCCCACCGTTCAGCGTATCGGTGCCCGCACTGCCATAGAGCGTATCGTTGCCGCCGCCTGCGGTCAGGACGTTATTGATCTCATTCCCGTAGAGCGTATCGGCCCCACCGCCAGAGGTGGCGTTTTCGATATTGGCATTGAAGGCCACCCACACATGCTCGCTGCCCACATGGGAAGCGTAGTCGGCTCCGGCCCGCAAATCGAGTGTCACATTGCTGTTCACCCCGCTGGCATTGAGCGTATCGGTTCCGCCCCCATCCCAGATGGCATAGGCATTGGTACTACCGCTCAGCGTATAGGTGGTATTACCGGAATTATAGCTGGTGTTTGCCCCGTAGAGTTGCTGGATCGTCGCAATATCGTAGAGCATCGGCGTGGTGGGATTCGCCGCCGTCGTATAGGTGCCGCCTGCATAGGACATGATGCTCGCATCGCGGCTATCGGTGATTTTAAAGTCTTTCAGGAAGGGACCGCTGGCGCCACCACCCCCGGCATTGTAGTTGCCGGGGTGCTTCAGACCCAGCGCATGGCCGACTTCGTGGATCATGGTCACCCATCCCCAGCCACCTGCGGTATAGCCGGTCACATCGCTATCCACCGTCACTTCCCCCTTGACGATGCGATCGGCCCCCTTACCCGAATCTTCATTGATTTTCCAGACGGCAGCTTCGCCAGCCACCCCGGAAGGCAGGTTGTATTCACGGAATCCGATCTTGGCGCTTCCGGCCGCAGCTTCCGTGAAAGTGATATTGGCGACATTCATCCACATCTGCATGGCAGCTTCCGCAGCCGCTTCCTGTGTGGCATCCAGTGCCGATTCCATGCTGTAGTTGAACGGGTTTCCCCAGCTCAGATCGTCGAAGGTGTAAGCCACCGTAATCGCATTACCAAGGGCCGCGGTACCTGGAGTTGCATTGTTGTTCCAGATCGCCTCATCCTTGCCAAAGAGCGCTTGTGTGGGACTTTTGGCCATCGCAAGTTGCTGAAAGTCGATACTGACCTTATCATTTCCTTTATTCATCCACCCTGAACTGCTCGACTGGCAACCAAGGCAATGACACTCCAGCATTCCTTGATCCGAGAGATTAAACCCCATGCGTGCACTCCTATTGTTTTTGTTATTAGGAAGGTGCGCGTGCTTTCCCCGAACACGCCACCCTGAGTAGCATGTTGTTTACTTTGCATTAATATTATTAAATAGGAATTAACGATTGTGACAATTTGATAGAAATGCCATTCACTGAAAAACAAAGGCAAATCAACGCCTATAGCCCCTCTCCGAAGCTCTTAACCAGACTTTCAGAAAGTAAATACCAGCCATCAATGATCACAAAAAAGATAATTTTAAAAGGTAGAGAGATTAAAACCGGGGGTAGCATCATCATCCCCATCGACATCAGGGTGGATGCGACGAACATATCGATGATGAGAAAGGGCAGGAACAACAGGAAACCAATTTCAAAGGCGCGCCGCAGCTCACTGATCATAAAGGCGGGGGTGAGAATATGCAGCCCAATCAACTCCGGCCTTCACACCCGACATGCCGATAAAGAGTTGCAAATCCTTGTCCCGCACATGCCGCAGCATAAATTGCTTAAACGGCAGGGTGGTGCGGTCATAGGCCTCCTGTTCGGTGATCTGCTCCTCCACCAGCGGCGCTATGCCGTTATCCCACGCCTTCTGGAAGGTGGGTGCCATGATGAAAAACGTCAGGAACAGTGCGAGACTAATCATCACCTGATTGGGCGGGCTTTGCTGCAACCCCAGTGCCGTCCGCACCATGGAAAGCACAATGATGATCCGGGTGAAGGAGGTCACCATCACCAGCAGCGACGGCGCCAGGCTGAGCACCGTAATCAGCGCAATCAACTGCACCATGCGGGCGGTGGTGGAACCGCTGATATCCTCGCCCAGATCCAGCGAAATCGCCTGCGCATGGGCGAGAGAGGGGAGTAGCAATACGCCAATTAGCCCAAGCCAGGCAACGAATGAGTAACCACGCATCACACGGCTCCTTCCGCTTTGGCCCGATGCGTCACCACGCTCGCCTGATCACCGGAGAGCAGCAACAACCATTCCTCCGAGGCATATTCCACCACCACCAACCGCTGTTTGGGGGTGAGGAGCAGTTGATCGCACAGCTTCAACCGATTCACGCTGTTTTTAGCGGGCATCAACCGGCCGCCCTGCTGTAAATATTTCCGTCCCAGCCAGGAGGACACCCCCACCAGCCCCAACACAAAGAGCAATCCCGCAATGGCTTTTAAGTATTCCATAACAACCGCTCATCACGTTTTCTGTGTTCACCGGACGGCACTGTGCGCTTCGCCTCCCCCTTGATGGGGGAGTGACCGTAGCGAATCGCCAAGGCGAGACCGGGAGGGGGTGGCGTCATCCTGAGGGGATTTATCCCCGAAGGATCTCGCCCTTTGCGAAACGCGGATAGGTTTATGTAAACGGAGGGATCCTTCGCTACGCTCAGGATGACACCCTCCCCCGAAACCGTGAACGACAAAGCCATACCCATCACGAATCCTGCCGTTTACGATAGGCCGCATGGGCCTGATGCTGCTGGGTGGCACCGGAAAGCGCCTGTTTGACATCCCCTGGCGTGAGTTTGAGCGCCACGCTCAAATGGTCAATTTGCGCCATCAGCGCCTCCAGCCGGTTGCGATATTGCTGCCCCTCGGCACCCGGCAGAGCCGCCACCGCGCCACAGACTGCCGCGATTTTTCCCTGCATAGGAGCGAGATCCACCGTTTCGGGATCTGCTTCCAGACAGGAAGTAACGAACTGCTCGGCATCGTCAAACAGAGACAGGATGGCATCAGGCATCGGCGATTCCTCGTGCTGGAGCGTGGGCGTTGGCCTGATAGACATAGGCTAAAATCTCCGCTACCGCCATATAGGTTTCCAGCGGAATCGGCGCGTCGATATCCAGCGCAGAGAGCACCTCCACCAGATCGGCATCTTCGCGCACCTTGATCCCGCTATCAAATGCCAGTTGCAGGATTTTATCGGCAAAGGCACCCATCCCGGCGGCCACCACCTTCGGCACCGTGCCCTCCCCCTGCCATTGATGCTTGATCGCCACCGCCTTGGCGATGCTGCGACGGCGTTTCACCCCCGGTTCCGGCATCTGGTCGAAGAGGTCGGTCATGCGTTGGGTTTCCTCATATTGGGAATCGCGCTCTGACCTGATTCCCTCTCCCGCTTGCGGGGGAGGGTTAGGGAGGGGGTGTTGCAAACAAAGGATTCTTTGTCATAAGAAGGACACCCTCCCCCTTCCCCCTCCCGCAAGCGGGAGGGGAGAGATGTGGAGATGCTGTGATCCAATAATTGAGAAAACGCGATGACACCCTCCATTTACGATGATACCGGCTTGATAGGCGCTTTGAGGCTGGCGAGCGCCGCCATCAGGTCGTCATTCGTCACCTTCGCCGCCACGGAGATATTCTCGTCGCGCACCCGCTCATAGGCTTCCTTGCGCAGCACGGTGGCATCGGCCGGAAACACCACGCCCAGCTTGGCGCTGCCCCGTTTGACATCCACCAAAGTGATTTCAATATCATCATTGATGATCAGCGACTGGCCAAGCTTGCGCGTAATATACAGCATGCGCCGCAGGTTAGCGGGTTTGGATGCTTGCGTCCAGAGAGAAGGATAGCCCCGGCGCGGAGTGTCGTTAACTTGTAATCAATGGCTGTTACAGTACGCCCAATAGCAACACATCAGGAGTCATAAAATGGCATTTAAGTCAGACATCACGCAAGCAGAGATAGACGCCAATACCGCACGGGTAGAAGCGTTGAAGCAACAGCACGCGAACAATATTAGTGCCGCTG
>JBIPLF010000022.1:0-32737 GCA_044368015.1 Rickettsiales bacterium | reverse complement strand
GTAATCCAAATCACCGCCCCCCCCCCCCCCCCCTCCGCCTTCTACTCCGACAACCGTAGCAGCTGAAACACCCGGTCTAGGAGCGGCACGGGCTTGGGGAGCACGCGGAACATAGGTAAAAAAATCCGGAAACGGACCTACATCTTCGGCAACCGCACCCCCAGCGCCTGTTCCAACTCGTCATGCAGGCCGTAATAGCCGACGCGACGCACAAAACGCGGGGTGATTTTCGACCATTTGAAATCGCCGATGATATTCCCGTCGCTGTCCTCACCTTTCTGATCATAGGTGAAGAGGTCGTGCATGGTGATCTGCTCGCCTTCCATTCCAGCGATTTCGGTGATCTGGCGAATCCGCCGCACCCCGTCGCGCATCCGGCTGATCTGCACAATCACGTTCAGCGCCGACGCCACCTGATAGCGCATCGCCTTGGCGGGGATATTCATATTCGCCATGCCGATCATGTTTTCCAGACGACTGAGCGCATCCCGCGGGTGGTTGGAGTGGATCGTGCTCATGGAGCCTTCATGGCCGGTATTCATAGCCTGCATCATGTCGAAGGCTTCGTGGCCGCGCACCTCGCCGACGATGATCCGGTCCGGGCGCATCCGCAGCGCGTTCCGCACCAGATCGCGGATGTTCACCTCATCGCCGGGATTGCCGCGATAGCTTAACGGCTTGGTTTCCAAACGTACCACATGCGGCTGCTGAAGCTGCAACTCGGCCGCGTCTTCCACCGTCACAATCCGCTCGGAATGGTCGATATGCTGGGAGATGGCGTTGAGCAGCGTGGTTTTACCGGCCCCCGTTCCGCCAGAGATCAACACATTGAGACGGCATTTGCTGATGACCTTCAACATGCTGCCGATGGCCGGCGACATATTCTTCTGTTCAATCATATGATCGAGGGTGAGCTTCTTCTCCGAGAATTTGCGGATGGAAATGCAGGTACCATCCACCGCGAGTGGTGGGGCAATCACATTCACCCGGCTACCATCCAGCAAACGTGCATCCACCACCGGACGGTGCGGGTTAATATCCCGCCCCACCGCATCCACAATCGCATAGGCCAGTTTCAGCACGGCGTCGTCGTTCGGAAACACAATCGAGGTACGTTCCAGCTTCCCGAAACGCTCAATATACACCTGATCATAACGGTTGATGAGAATATCGTTGATGGCACCGTCCTCAATCAACGGCGTGATGGGGCCGAAATCCACCGTCACATCGCGGAGTCCCAGTTTTAATTCTTCTTCCTTTTTTGGTTTGGGAAGTAACCGCTCAAACCGCTCCTGAAACGCGATATTCTGCTGCTGGAAGGCCTGCACCGCACTCGAAACCGTTTGAGAAACCTGCACCAGCGCTTCCTCCACGCTGGTCGGCTTCTGCGCGGCATCGGACGCGGGTTTTGCCCGACGCGCCATTTTCCTGAGCAACGGTTCCAGCCATTCCCCCTGATCGGCAATGCGTCCGCGTGGCACCACCTGCACCTCGCTCTCGGTAAGGGCAGAGGCGGTCGTTTTGCGGATACCGCCGCTGAGCGCTTCGCTCTCGCCCACCACCGTACCCGGCCCCAGAATCTCGGTGTAATTCTTCTCCGGATCGCGCCATTCCACCATGCCGGACAGCACCAAATAGAGCGCCTCCGCGGGATCCCCCTGTTGAAACAACACGTCACCAGTGGCGAGTTTCAGTGTTTCCATCGCTATCCCCTTTTCTGACGACGCCGCTCAGCCGAACCGGCAATGCCAATCGCCTCGCGGTATTTGGCCACCGTGCGGCGTGCCACCTGAATTTTCAGCGTCTTGAGCAGATCGACAATCGCATCGTCGGAGAGAATTTCCCCCGGCGCTTCATCCTCAATCAGTTCGCGGATATGCTGCTTGATGACCGCGCTGGAATGGCCGTCACGCTGGTCGTCCGCCCCCACGGCGGTGGTAAAAAAGAACTTCATCTCAAACACGCCACGCGGGGTTTGCAAAAATTTGTTGGTGGTCACCCGGCTGACCGTGCTTTCATGCAGGCCCGCCTTGGCGGCGATATCGCGCAACATCATGGGTTTCAGGGCCTTGACCCCATAACGCAGGAACGCCTCCTGCTGCGTCACGATCTCCCGCGCCACGGTGAGGATGGTGCGTGCGCGCTGATCCATCGCCTTCACCAACCAGCGCGCATTGCTCATTTGCTCGGTGAGGTATT
Organism: Rickettsiales bacterium; assembly: GCA_044368015.1. Taxonomy (GTDB): domain Bacteria; phylum Pseudomonadota; class Alphaproteobacteria; order Rickettsiales; family RI-342; genus JBIPLF01. Next base: position 30,538 of record JBIPLF010000022.1, on the reverse strand, counting down.
TTTTCTCGTCACGATTGACCGTTTTGGAGGAAACGGTGGCGAAATAATGCCGGTTGACGAGCACGCGTGGCAAGGCTTGCGCGTTCAGCTCCACAAACCACCCGCCTTCGCTATAGGGGCGCACGATGGCGTCCGGCACCACGGTCTGCACGGTATGGCCTCCAAAATGGCTGCCGGGCTTGGGATCGAGAGAACGGATCTCGGCCACCATCTGTTGCAGGCTGTCCTTATCCACCCCACAGAGACGGGCGAGCTTCGGCCAGTCATGCCCGGCCACCAGATCCAGATGGTCGAGCACTATCTCCATTTCCGGAGTGAGCATCTCGCGCTCGCGGCATTGCAACCACAAACATTCACGAAGCGAGCGGGCAAACACCCCCGCCGGTTCAAAGCGTTGCAGCACCTCCAGTGTGCGCTCAATATCCTCCGGCAGGCACAGGAGCAGTTGCGAAAGTTCGGAGGTATCCTCGCGCAGATAACCGGCATCGTCGAGCATCCCGATCAGCTGCACACCGATGATGCGCATTTCCGGATCGCTGACATCGAGCGCCAGCTGCTCCAGCAGATGATCCCGCAGGCTGAGAATATCCGGCATGGTGCGTTCCAGAATATCGCTGGCGCTGGTATCATCATCTGAACGCACGCTGCGACCACTGTAATCCGGGGTGTCACCCCAATCGCCTAGGTAATTTTTGAGTTCCTCCATCTGGGAATCATGTTGCTGTTCCTCGGTGGGCGTCACTTCCGAGGCATCGCTTTCGCCGATCTCCCCTTCGCTGGAGGAAAGCAACGGGTTTTTTTCCATTTCTTCCGCGACGAATTCCTGCAACTCCATCGAGGACATCTGGAGCAGCTTAATCGACTGCTGCAACTGGGGAGTCATCACCAATTGCTGCGACTGCCGATTTTCTAAACGCATTCCCGTAGAGGACATGGCTTCCTTGAGAGGGTTAAGTGCTGAGGGTTGAGGGTTCTCTGGAGCCTATCCGTCGTCATTGCGAGCGAGCCACGCGAGCGCAGCAATCCAGAAGTAAACGCTTTTTTGCTGGATTGCTGCGCTCGCGTGGCTCGCTCGCAATGACGTCCTGTTCGGGGCGTCTCAATTGCGCTAGCATGTGGCGAAAACGGCCATTTTCGAGAACCGGAAGTTCCAATGTATTGACATACATGAAAGCCGGAAGCGCAGAAAATGGCCGTTTGCAGACCATGGTAGTAGCAATTGAAAACTCAAATGCTGAATTTCTCACCTAAGTACACCCGCCTCACATCGCGATCATTGACGATCTCGGTCGGGGTACCCTCCATGAGTACCCTACCATCATGTATAATATAGGCACGGTTAATAATGTCTAAAGTATCGCGGACATTATGATCGGTGATGAGCACGCCGATCCCCCGGTCTTTTAGGTGCGCGATGAGGTTCCGCACCTCCCCCACCGCAATCGGGTCGATCCCCGCCAGCGGTTCGTCGAGCAAAATAAAATCGGGGTCAGAGGCCAGCGCCCGCGCAATCTCCACCCTTCGCCGCTCCCCGCCGGAAAGCGCCACGGCAGGCGCCTGCCGCAAATGGGTGAGGGAAAATTCCGCCAGCAATCCGTCGAGCCGCTGCTGACGCGCTTCCATGGAAGGTTCCACCACCTCCAGCACCGCGAGCAGATTCTCCTGCACGCTCATGCCGCGAAAAATCGAGCTTTCCTGCGGAAGATAGCCAATCCCCAACCGCGCACGACGATACATCGGCAGTTCAGTAATATCCACGCCATCCAGTTGAATGGAGCCGTAATCGGGGCGAATCAACCCGCTAATCATATAGAAACAGGTGGTTTTCCCCGCGCCATTTGGCCCCAGTAGCCCCACCGCCTCGCCGCGATTCAAGTGCAAACTCACATCCCGCACCACCGGACGTTTGGCGTAGCGCTTGCCTAGGTTGCTCGCCATAAGGCCAGAAGTGGTCGGCACCACATAGGGGGTAAATCCGGCCCCTTGCGCCTCCTGTTCTGGATAGGAAGGCGGTTCAAACCCGCCATACATGCCGGTCATGGGCTGGGTTCTTTCTTGTCTTCCGGCACAAACACCCCGCGCACCCGGCCGCCGGTTTGGGTGCCGTCCGGCGCGATCACCGCCTGACTGCCTTGCATCCGACTTTTGCCGCTGCTCATATCGTAATCGAGCCTGCTGCCGCCAATCACATTCTTGCCACGGGTGAGCAGCACCGAGCCTTCCACCGTCACCAGCTGGCGCGGCACGTCATACAGGCCGCGATCTCCCTTGACCGTTTCCTCCGGGGTCCGCATCAGCACATTCCCAATCACCTCGATCTTGGACATGCGCCCCATGCCACCGGGAGTGGCGGTGTCGGGAGCGGTTGCCCCGCCGCCTTCCCCACGATAATGCACGCGCATCGTATCGGCCCGCAGCGTCACCGTCCCCTGCACGGCTTCCACATGGCCGCTGAAGATGGCGATCTGCTCTTTCTGGAGCACTTCCAGGCTATCGGCAGTGATATCCACCGGCTCCTTCCCTCCCAGCGGAGGTTCTGCCGCAAAAGCAATTGCGGCCATCGCCAGAAACAGTGCCAGAAGCGGAGGTAAAAAATACTGCATAGCCCACCATTCTATGCATCTTAGTATAGGATGCAATGATTACAAATCGGTTAGAGAGAAAGCCATGTCTGAATTCGACTGGATCGCCCGCTATTTTGCCCCACTCAGCGGGGAAACGGCATGGGGACTCACCGACGATGCCGCGTTTCTGCCCCCGCTTGCGGTAGAGGAATCCTGGGTCATCGCCAAGGATACGATGGTCGCAGGCGTGCATTTTCTGGGGACGGAAGGCTGGGACCTGATTGCCCGGAAATTACTGCGCGTGAACCTCTCCGACATGGCGGCGATGGGAGCCACCCCCTACGGTTACCTGCTCTCCACCGCCTGGCCGGAAGGCATCACGGAAACAGATATTGCCGCCTTTACGCACGGGTTGCAGGAAGATCAGCAGGCGTTTGGCATCACCCTGCTCGGCGGCGATACGGTGCGCAGCCCCGGCCCCGCCATCCTCACCGCCACCCTGCTGGGGCACGTCCCCACCCACCAGATGATCCGCCGTCATGGGGCAAAGGCAGGCGACGCGCTGGCGGTCAGTGGTACGTTGGGGGACGGGGCGCTGGGGTTGCGCGTGTTACGCGCAGTTGCTAGTAGCCAGTTTTCAGTTGCCAGCAATAGAGCAGCGTACGAGCAATTAGCCTTTAGCACTGGCAACTGGCAACTAACAACTGACAACTTCTTACCCCAGCGCTATCTCCTCCCTTCTCCCCGTATTGCACTGGGCATCGGCTTACGCGGCATCGCTTCCAGCATGATGGATGTGTCGGACGGGCTTTCCTCCGACCTCGCGCATCTGTGCAAGGCATCCGGTGTGGGAGCGGTGGTGGAAGCCACGCGCCTCCCTCGCTCACCTCACACACACGCGATTCCGGATGCAGAATGGCTGGAAGCCGCCCTCCATGGTGGGGATGATTACGAACTGCTCTTCACCTATCCACCGGATCAGGAAGAAGCCGTGCAACAGGCAGGCGCCACCTCGCACACGCCTGTGACGCAGATTGGGAGGATCTCGGAAGGGAGCGCCATCCTGATGCAGGACCGGGAGGGGAAGCCAACGCCGCTATGTCCCGGAGGGTTCAGGCATTTTTAGGAGATGCAATATCGTTATTGCTCTCTTCTTGAGGTTTGGGTAGCGTTGGGGCGATGTCATGCTGCTTTTTGGGAGAAGAAACATGGTTGAGATCGCCATTCTGTATCGGGGTGAGTTGCGCTGCGAAGCGGTGCATGGCCCGTCCGGTGTCACACTCACCACCGATGCCCCGAAAGATAATCAGGGGAAGGGAGAGAGCTTTTCTCCCACCGATCTGGTGGCGACGGCGCTCGGTAGCTGTATGCTTACGATCATGGGCATGGCGGCGCGCAAGCTGGGGGTGGACATCACCGGCGCGACCGTCTCTGTGACCAAGGGTATGGTGCAGGTGCCGCTCCGGCGGATTGGATCGCTCACCACCGTCATTGCCGTGCCGGGCTTGCTCAACGAGGAACAAAAGGACGCACTGCAACAGGCAGCCTTCACCTGCCCGGTGCATCAGAGCCTGCATCCGGACATCGCCATCCCGGTGGAATTCCGCTGGGAGGGGTAGGTCCTGTGGACGTCATTGCGAGAAGTATAACGACGAAGCAATCGTGCCTACCTCCCGTGGCGTGTGTTATCAAGTGCCTCTTTCCAACTTGCACCATACTCAACGGCGATTTGCTCAAGTCGCCGGGCAGCAATCGCGTCCCCACCTAGCTGCGCCACGACTGAAGCAGTAAGCGCTGCAAGCGTAACTGTTCCATCAGCTATGCCAGTGAGTGTATTCTGTTCATCTTCTGGTAGTTTTTTGAACAATTGTCTTGTAGTCATGTATAAAATCCCTTCCACTTAAATATGATCGCGGTTGTCGAGTCCATCAAGGTGACAAACCTACAATGGTATCCTACTCGCTAATTGTTGCCGCAGTATGACGGGATGGATAAAAATTACGTGACGCCCTCTGGTTCCATCCACTAATTCTGGTAGTTGTCATCTTACTTATCCACAGCCCCTTGTGGTTTTTAGGCAAGGGGTGTGATTTTTTTGCTTTGCAAGCGTAAGTTTTTTTCCTATACCAGTCTTACGTTGCCTTGTCGCAACAAACCGGAGCTTCCGGGTCACAGTGTGACATCATGCTACCATTCGCGGAGATGCCTCATGGGTGCTGACATTTTGATCGTTGATGACGAAGCCGATATCCGCACGCTGGTTTCGGATATCCTAAAGGATGAAGGGTACGAACCGCGCACCGCGCATAATAGCGATGCCGCGCTGAAGGCGGTTGCCGAACGTGTCCCCTCCGCCATCATTCTGGATATCTGGCTGCATGGCAGCGAGCTGGACGGTCTGGGTGTGCTGGAAATGGTCAAGGCCAAATACCCCGATCTGCCGGTGATCATGATCAGCGGGCATGGCAATATCGAAACCGCCGTGACCTCTATCAAGCTCGGCGCCTATGATTACATCGTCAAGCCCTTCAAGGAAGAGCAATTGCTGGTGCTGGTGCAGCGGGCGATTGAAAATAGCAAATTGAAGCGCGAAAATGCCGAGCTGCGCGCCAAAAGCGCCGTGGAGACTGACCTGATTGGCAAGTCGGCAGCAATCCGCCATCTGCGCGGGGCAATTGCTAGAGTCGCCTCCACCAACAGCCGGGTGATGATCAACGGTCAGGCCGGAACGGGCAAGGAAATTGTCGCACGGCTGATCCACACGCAATCGCGCCGCGCCCATGCGCCCTTTGTGGTGCTCAATGCCGCCTCCATGTCGCCTGAGCGGATGGAGCGCGAGCTGTTCGGCGTGGAAGATACCGAAAACCCTTCCGGTGGTGCCAAGGTGATTGGCACGCTGGAGCGCGCCCATGGCGGTACGCTGTTTATCGACGAAGTGGCCGATCTGCCGCTTTCCACGCAAGGTAAATTGCTGCGCGTACTGCATGACCAGGGTTTTACCCGTGTCGGCGGCACCCGCAAGGTAGATGTGGATGTGCGTTTCATTGCCGCCAGCACCCGCGATATGCCGCAGGAAATCCGCGCCGGACGTTTCCGCGAAGACCTCTATTACCGCCTCAATGTGGTGCCGGTAATGGTGCCGAGCCTGAAAGAGCGCCGCGAGGATATCCCCGATCTGTGCGAACATTTCCTGAAGCGCTCGTCGGAGATGCTCGGTCGTCCGCTGAAACGCTTCTCCAGCGATGCGATGGCCGCGCTGCAATCCTATGAATGGCCGGGCAATGTGCGCCAGCTCCGCAACCTGATGGAATGGGTGCTGATTATGGTCGCAGGCGATGTCGGTACCTTGGTGAAGGCCGATATGCTGCCGCCGGAATTCCTCAGCTCCACGCCGTCGGTGGGTAAAACCGACTTCAACGCCGACCTCATGTCCATGCCGCTGAAGGAAGCGCGGGAATTGTTCGAGCGGCAATATCTCGCCGCGCAGATCAGCCGGTTTGGGGGGAACATCTCCCGTACCTCCAGCTTTATCGGCATGGAGCGTTCAGCCCTGCACCGCAAGATCAAATCGCTTGCGCTCCACGCCGAAGGGTAGTCTATAGTTGACTGGCCGCTCGCCTCCCCGTCATAGCGGGCGAGCTACGCTGGCGCGGCGTCGGCTTTACTTACCTCCTCGCAGTGACGAGGATGCCAAACGCGCCATCAAAAGGAGAATTGCGTGAGAGTCATCGTCTGCGGTGCCGGTCAGGTTGGCACTTCTATTGCCCGTCAACTGGCGCTGGAGGGGCATAGCGTCACCATCATCGACCAGTCGGAGGCGCTCTCCCAGCGGATGAGCGACACGCTGGATGTGCGCGCCGTCACCGGCTTTGCCTCCCACCCTTCCGTGATGGAACAGGCGGGCATGCGCGATGCCGACATGGTGATTGCGGTCACCGTCTCCGACGAAGTCAATATGGTGATTTGCGAGATTGCCAACGCGATCTTCAACGTGCCATTCAAAATCGCCCGCATCCGCAACCAGCATTATCTGGAGCCGGAATACCGCGATTTGTTCCAGCGCGACCATATTCCGATCGACGTCATCATCTCGCCGGAAATCGAGGTGGCGCACGCGATTGAGCATCGCCTCCATGTGCCGGGCGCGGTGGATCTCGCTCTGCTCGGCAAGGGCAAGGTGGCTGTGGTGGCCCTGCGCAGCGGTGCCTATTGCCCGACGCTTGGCCGCAGTGTGACCGATATCAACGAGGTGATCCGTCCCCACAGCGCCGCGATTGTGGGTCTGGTGCGGGGCGATCATTTTCTGATTCCCAAGCCGCAGGACCGGCTGCAATCGGGCGACGAGCTTTATATCGCGGGTGAAACCCTGCAAATCAAGAAGGCCCTGTCTGTCTTCGGGTTCGAGGAAAACGAGGCCCGGCGGGTGATTATCATCGGCGGCGGGAATATCGGCTTGCTGCTGGCGCAACATCTGGAGAAGGACAGTTTCAACCGGGTGAAGGTGATTGAGTCCGACCGCGACCGCGCCGAATGCGTGGCCGAAGCCCTGCGCAGCAGCATTGTGCTGCATGGCAGCGGGCTGGACCGCGACGTGCTGGTGGAAAGCAATATCGCCGCGGTGGAAACGGTGATCGCCGTCACCAATGACGACCGGGTGAATATCATCGCCTCGCTGCTCGCCAAACGCTATGGCTGCAAGCGCACCATCACGCTGGTGAACGATATCTCCTACATTCCGCTCATCAATACGCTGGGCATTGATGTGGTGGTTAGCCCACGGGAAACCACCATTTCCAGCGTGTTGCAGCATATTCGGCGCGGCAAAATCCGTTCCGCCCACACCCTGCACAACGGCGAGGCCGAGGTGATGGAGGCGGAGGTGATCGTCAATTCCCCGCTGATCGGCAAGAAGGTGCAGGAACTCAGCCTGCCGGTGGATGTGGCGCTCGGCTGCATTGTGCGCGGCGAGCGGGTGTTCATCCCCGACCCAGAAACCGAAATCCTCTGCCACGACCATCTGGTGTTGCTGACCCTTGCCTCCATGGTCAAGAAAGTGGAGAAAATCTTCACCAGCCAGACGGATTATTTTTAAGTGGGATACGGAAGGTGGTAGGCTGCCCGGGCTGCTTCAACTTGACATAAAGGTTCTCCATGGCATGTTTTTCCAGTTTCCAGTTTCCAGTTTCCAGTTTCCAGTTGTAGGGCGTAGCGGCGGGTTCCGTCATCCTGAGCCGCAGGCGAAGGATCTCCCCGCTGGCTCTACCCTATCCGCGTTTGGCAAAGGGCGGGATCCTTCGCCTGCGGCTCAGGATGACGCGGGCTTCACCCTCGTCGAACTCTCCATTGTCCTCGTCGTCATCGGCCTGATTCTCGGCGGAGTGATGGTGGGGCGGGATATGCTGGAATCTGTCCGGCTTAAGGCAGTGCTTAAGGAGCAAGAGACAATAGAAGCCGCCGTACAGACCTTCATATCCAAATATAACGCTCTGCCCGGAGACATGACCAACGCCACAAAATTCTGGGGAAAGGATATGGTCGCCTGTCCCGGACAATCGGGTGTGGCGGCAACCCCCGGAACCTGTAACGGCGGAGGCAATGGTCGCATTAGCGATGGAGGAATACCCTATAATGAACATGAGCTGGCATGGTTCCACCTGCTGCTTTCCGGATTATTGCAGGGGAACAGATCGGATGTAGGTGGAAGTGCGTTCAACACAGAGATACTAAGAGCACGAGCCAGACCAGGCACTTATTGGATTATTTCTCCGGGTAACCATAATGGTCTGGATTTCGGGTACAATCCACCCATGCATTTTATTCGGGTGGGAGGTTTTACTCCGGCGGAAGCCTACGCAATTGACCAAAAGGTGGATGATGGGTTGATTTCAACCGGAAGTATCCTGACGGGAGGAAGTGGTTGGTGCGGGACCCCGCCAAACTACAGTACACTGGCTTCACTTCCACCCAGTCCACCCTATAACTGCACCGTGATGTGGCTTCAGCAGTTCTAGCCCCCCCTACTTCCGTTCCAGCACTACCGAAACACCACCGTCTTGTGCGCATTCACCAGCACGCGGTTTTCGGTGTGGTAGCGCACAGCGCGGGCGAGCACCCGACTTTCGATATCGCGGCCTGCTGCCTCCAGCGCCTGCGGGGTGTAGGCATGGTCCACATGCATCACTTCCTGCTCGATAATCGGGCCTTCGTCCAGATCATCCGATACATAATGCGCGGTGGCGCCAATCAGCTTCACCCCGCGGTCAAAGGCCTGATGGTAGGGTTTGGCGCCCTTGAAGCTTGGCAGAAAGGAATGGTGGATGTTGATGGCCTTTCCCGCCAGCTTGCCCACCAGAAACGGCGAGAGAATCTGCATGTAACGGGCGAGCACCACCAGATCAATCTGCTCGCGCTCCACCAGTTGCGCAATGGCTTCTTCCTGCGTGCGTTTGGTGTCCGGTGTCACGGGGAGGTAATGATAGGGGATGCCATACCATTCCGTCAGGCCGCGTAACTCCTCGTGGTTGGAGATCACCGCCGGAATTGTCACCTGCAAGGTCCCCGATGCATAGCGGTGCAGCAGATCGTTCAGGCAATGGCTGGCTTTCGATACCATCAGCAGCAGGCGGGGCTTCACCCGGCTGTCGCGCAATTGCCACTCCATCGCAAACCGCTCGGCAATGGGGTAAAAAGCCTGAAGCAGCGTGGCTTCGCTCATACCGTCCCGCGTCAGGGTGAACTGGGTGCGCATGAAAAAGCGCTCGGTGGAGAGGTCGCCAAACTGCCCGGATTCCAGAATAAAGCAGCCATGCTCGGATAAAAAGCCGGACACCGCGGCTACTATGCCCAATGTGTCACGGCAGGAGAGGGTGAGTGTATAGGTGTGGGAGTGGGAATGCATCGGACGCATTGCTAAACGAAAAACGGTGTGATAGCAAGACCCGCATGGAATCCGTTGCTACACAGTATTTCCCGATCCTCGTCTTCATGGCGATTGCGCTTGGCTTGGCGACCGTCATGAACGGTCTGCCGTTTGTGCTGGGAAAACTTAAGCCCGATACCGAGAAGCTCTCCGCGTATGAATGCGGGTTTGAGGCTTTCGGCGATGCACGCGGCGAGTTTGATGTGCGGTTTTATCTGGTTGCCATTCTGTTTATCATTTTCGATCTGGAGGTGGCGTTTCTGTTCCCCTGGGCGGTGGCACTGAAAGAAATTGGCGTGTTCGGCTTCTGGTCGATGATGGGATTTCTCGGCATTCTCACCGTGGGGTTTGCCTATGAATGGCGGAAAGGGGCGCTGGAATGGGAGTAATCCAACCCGCAACCGCTCCGTTGCCTCCGGGACTGGATCAGGACGCGGTGCTGAAAAGCGTCACGGATGAACTATCCGATCGCGGTTTTGTGGTCGCGCAGATGGATAAGCTCGTCAACTGGGCGCGCACGGGTTCGCTCTGGCCGATGACCTTTGGGCTTGCCTGCTGCGCGGTGGAGATGATGCAGGCCGCTGCCAGCCGCTACGATATGGACCGGTTCGGGATGGTGTTCCGCCCCAGCCCTCGCCAGTCGGACGTGATGATTGTGGCCGGAACGCTCACCAACAAAATGGCACCGGCGTTGCGGAAAGTGTACGATCAGATGTCCGAGCCGCGCTGGGTGATTTCCATGGGTTCCTGTGCCAATGGGGGCGGGTATTACCATTATTCCTATTCCGTGGTGCGCGGCTGCGACCGGATTGTACCGGTGGATGTGTATGTCCCCGGATGCCCTCCCACCGCAGAGGCGCTGATTTACGGTATTCTGCAACTTCAGAACAAAATCCGTCGCACGACGACCATCGCGAGGGGGTAGGTTTGTGCCTGAGATTAGCCGATTCCTTGGCATTATCATCAGCATGTATTATGATGAACATGCGCCGCCGCATTTCCATGCGAAGTATCAAGGATTCGAGATCCAAATAGAGATCCATTCCGGAGTTGTAGAAGGTAAGTTTCCCCGCAGAGCATTGCGGGCGGTGCTCGACTGGTACGAGATCTACCGGGAGGCGCTGATTTATAACTGGGAGCTTGCTCGTGAGCACAAGCCCCTCCTCACGATTGCCCCTTTGGAGTAGAAACATGTTTGCACACGTGATTAATGCTCGCTATCTGGATGGATACCGCGTGTTTCTGGAGTTCAATGACGGTGCTTCCGGAGAGGTGGATCTGCATGATCGCTTGTGGGGACCCGTCTTTGAACCCCTGCGCGATGTCGATTATTTCCGGAACTTTACCGTGGCGCTGGATACCATCACCTGGCCGAACGGGGCCGACTTTGCACCGGAGTTTCTGCGTAAAAGGCTGGATTCCCCAGAACATTCTCCTGAATCGAAAGTGTAGTCCATGAGTGATACCCTAACCCTTGGTGAATTGCGGGAAGTGCTGGAAAGCAGCGCGGCCCAGCATCTGGTGGCGACGGAGATCGCCTTTGGCGAGTTGACGCTCACCACCTCGCGTGAGCAACTGCTGCCGCTGCTCATTCATCTGCGCGACCACCCCTTATGCTGGTTCAAGACGCTGGTGGATGTGTGCGGGGCGGATTATCCGGAGCGCGCCGAACGGTTTGAGGTCGTGTATCACCTGCTCAGCTACCGGCATAATCGTCGGGTGCGGGTGAAGCTCTCCACCGATGATAAAACACCGGTGCCGTCGGTGGTGTCGGCCTTCAGCAGCGCCGGATGGTATGAGCGCGAGGCCTATGATCTGTACGGCATCTGGTTTGCGGGGCATCCGGATCTGCGCCGTCTGCTCACCGATTACGGGTTTGAGGGGCATCCGCTACGCAAAGACTTTCCCCTCACCGGCTTTGTGGAAGTGCGGTATGACGACACCCGGAAGCGCGTGGTCTATGAACCCGTGACCCTCACGCAGGAATTCCGCGCCTTTGATTTTGAAAGCCCGTGGGAAGGCCCGCATTATGTGCTGCCAGGGGATGAGAAAGCGGCGTGAGTGCGTGGCGCGATGATTCGATAAGCGATGATTGGATGTTTCTATCAAAAAGGGGGTATACTTTGCTTCAGCACTCAGCACTCAGCACTCAGCACTCAGCACTCAGCACTCAGCACTCAGCACTCAGCCGTAGGGCGTAGCGGCAGGTTCTGTCATGCTGAGCAAGGTGCGCTCCCTCTCCCTGTGGGAGAGGGCCGGGGTGAGGGAAACACCCAATCACCTAGAAGATACCCTCACCCCTCGACCTATAGGTCGAGCTCGTCCCACAGGGAGAGGGTTTACGCCGCTCCCGGCTTCACCCTCGTCGAACTCTCTATCGTTCTGGTTATCATTGGCCTGATTCTCGGCGGGGTGATGGTGGGGAGGAGTATGATCCGTTCCATGCAGGTCAACCGTGTGGTGTCGGATCTGGAGGTCTATGCTGCGGCTACCCAGATGTTTGTCGATAAATATCAGGGTGTTCCAGGCGACATCACCAATGCCACTACCTTCTGGTCGAGCAGTATTGTGGCGAACGGGAATGGCAATGGACAGATGAACGATGCGCCGTCGGCCAGTACCGCCGGAGAAATTTTCGGCGCGTGGGAGCAAATGGCGTTGGCAGGACTGATAAAGGGTACATTCACCGGTGTTGCCGGACCGGCAGGTACGTATGATGGTGTGCTTGGCGTCAATATGCCTGCATCATCAGGAATTGCTGCCACCGGTTTCAGTTGGTATCATCGCGGCATGATGAGCGGTGCGACCAATCACTACGATGGTTTTTATGGCAATACGTTGCATTTTGGTACGAAGACCCCAGTAGGTGAAACTTGGGGGCTTGCGCTTACCCCGGCGGAAGCCTATGCGATCGATCAAAAAATGGATGATGGAATACCGGGAACTGGAAATATCCGGCCGTACACTGGCGCTGTTCTTCCGACAGATTGCAGTACGGGTACTAACTCCGCTGGTGCCAGCTCAGCCTACAACACGGCGTCCTATAGTGGTGTGGCTTGTGCTTTGGCCTTTATCTCCGGTATATAGCGTTCCCCCTCATTGAGTGGGTGTTGCTCCACTTCCCGCGTGACTCGCCGATGAAAATCCTCTAATCATCGGTCATCCAATCATCGAGTCATCGCATATGCAAGACACCCTCGTTCCCGAACTCCATACCATTGCCATTGAAGAGGAGATGAAGCGCTCCTACCTCGATTACGCGATGAGCGTGATCGTCAGCCGCGCCATCCCCGATGTGCGCGACGGGCTGAAACCCGTGCATCGCCGTATTCTCTACGCGATGATGGAATCCGGCTGCGACTACAACAAGCCCTACCGCAAATCGGCGCGGATCGTCGGCGAGGTGATGGGTAAATACCACCCGCACGGCGATTCCGCGATTTACGATGCGTTGGTGCGCATGGCGCAGGATTTCTCCATGCGGCTGATGCTGGTGGATGGTCAGGGCAATTTCGGCTCCATGGATGGCGATAAAGCCGCTGCCATGCGCTATACGGAATCGCGCCTTTCCAAGGCCGCGCACCGTCTGCTGGAGGATATCGACCGCGAAACGGTGGATTTCCAACCCAACTATGACGGTGCCGAACGCGAGCCGGTGGTGCTGCCCGCGCAATTCCCCAACTTGCTGGTCAATGGGGCGGGTGGGATCGCAGTGGGGATGGCGACCAACATCCCGACGCATAATCTGGGCGAGGTGATCGACGCCTGCCTGCTGTTGATGGACGACCCGGAAACCCCCACCGAAGCCCTGATGGAAGTGATGCCGGGGCCGGATTTCCCCACCGGGGGGATGATTCTGGGACGGTATGGCGTGCATCAGGCCTTCACCACGGGCCGCGGCTCGGTGGTGATGCGCGGGCGCTCCCACACGGAAGAAATCCATAACCGCGAAGCGATTGTCATCACCGAGATTCCCTATCAGGTGAACAAGGCGCGGATGATTGAGCGCATCGCCGAGCTGGTGCGCGAAAAGCGCGTGGAGGGCATTTCCGACCTGCGCGACGAATCCAACGGCGAAGGCGTGCGCGTCGTCATTGAGCTAAAGCGTGACGCGCAGGCCGATGTGGTGCTCAACCAGCTCTATAAATTCTCGCCGCTGCAAACCAGTTTCGGCGTCAACATGCTGGCGCTCAACGATGGCCGCCCGGAATTGATGAATGTCCGGCAGGTGCTGGCGGCGTTCCTGCACTTCCGCGAGGAGGTGATCGCCCGTCGCACGCATTTCCTGCTACGCAAATCCCGTGATCGCGCCCATCTGTTGATCGGGCTTGCGATGGCGGTGGCCAATATCGACGAGGTGATCCGCGTCATCCGCGCCGCACCCGACCCCGTGGCGGCGAAGATGGAACTCATGGCGCGTGAATGGTCGGCAGGCGACGTGCTGCCGCTCATCGCGCTGGTGCAGGATAAGGGCAATCTGGTGGTGGATGGCAAATGCCGCTTCACCGAGGAACAGGCCAAGGCGATTCTGGAACTCCGTCTGCAACGCCTGACCGGTCTGGAACGCGCCAAAATCGACGAGGAAATGGGCGAAAAAGCGGGCGAGATTCAGGAGTATTTGCGGATTCTCGGCTCCCGCGAAGTGCTGCTGGGGATTGTGCGCGGCGAATTGCTGGCGATCCGCGAGGCCCACGCCACCCCGCGCCGCACCACCATCGAGGAAGGCGAATTCGATCAGGATGTCGAAGACCTGATCCCCGTGGAAGACATGGTGGTGACCGTCACCATGGGCGGTTACATCAAACGCGTGCCGCTGGCCGCTTACCGCGCCCAGAAACGTGGCGGCAAGGGCCGTTCTGGAATGAGTATGCGCGATGAGGACGTGACGACGGAGCTGTTTGTCTCCACCACGCATACCCCGGTCTTATGCTTCTCTAGCACCGGAAAAGTGTATAAAATCAAAGTGTACCGTCTGCCGCTTGGCACGCCGCAGGCGCGGGGCAAGGCGCTCGTGAACATCTTCCCGCTGGAGCCGGGCGAGGTGATTACCACCTTCGTGCCGCTGCCCGCTGATGAAGCGTTGTGGGATGACATGCATATCATGTTTGCGACTGCCTCCGGAAATGTGCGGCGGAATGACCTATCCGACTTCCACCATGTGATGAGCAACGGCAAAATCGCCATCCGCATGGATGCAGGCGATGCGCTGGTGGGGGTGAAAATCTGCAATGCCGATCAGCATATTCTGCTGGCCGCGCATTCGGGTAAATGCGTGCGTTTCCCGGTGGACGCCGTGCGGGTGTTCAAAAGCCGCACCTCCGACGGTGTACGCGGGATGCGTCTGGCGGAAGGCGATAAGGTCATCTCCATGACCGTGCTGGAAGGGATGGAAATCCCGATCGAGGAGCGCGAAGCCTATCTGAAATTCGCCGCCGCCACCCGTCGCGGGGAGGAATTAGCGGTGGAATTGAGCGCCGAGCGTCTGGCCGAACTGGCTGCAAAAGAGCAATTCCTGCTCACCATCACCGAAAACGGCTACGGCAAACGCACCTCAGCCTACGAATACCGCACCACCGACCGCGGCGGATCGGGCATTGTGAATATCGAGACCTCCGAGCGCAACGGCGCCGTGGTGGCGAGCTTCCCGGTGGAAGCTACCGACCAGATCATGCTGCTCACCAATACCGGTAAGCTGATCCGCTGTCCGGTGCAGGATATCCGCATCGCCAGCCGCAACACGCAAGGGGTGACGATCTTCCGCATCGAGGATTCGGAGAAAGTGGCCTCTGCCGTGCGGGTTGCCGATGAGGGGGATGACGAAGACGGCGACGAAGCCATTGCCGAATAAGGAGCACACCATGCAGCCTTTTGAATTTGCAGAACTGATCGCCACCCGTTTCAGCCATGACATCACCGGGCCGCTGGGCGCGATCCATAACGGCGTGGAGCTGGTGGAGGAAGACCCCTCCATGGTGCAGGACGCGATGCAGCTCATCGCCAGCAGTGCGCGGGAAGCGGTGGCGCGGGTGCAGTTTTTTCGCTTCGCTTACGGCGTGGCGATGACGCGTGGCGAGGCCGATCTCTCCCAGTTGCAGACGCTCGCGCAGGGTTATTACCGCACCACCCATACGCGGCTGGAATGGCAGGTTCCGGCGAATATCACCCTGCCAGCCGTGCAGGGGAAGCTGATTTCCAACATGCTGATTGCCATGCAGGGGGCGCTGATGCGGGGCGGTGTGCTGCGCGTGATGGCCGATGAAACCGGCATTCAGGTGACGGCCGAAGGCCCCACCATCCGCATGCCGGAGGATGCACCGCGCCTGCTCACGCGTCCGGCAAGCGAGGAGCTTTCGCCCAAAACCGTGCAATATGCCTATACGGCGCTGCTGGCGCGTCAGTCTGGTTTGCAGCTGGTGTTTGAGTCCGAGGAAACGCAGGTGCGGCTGCGGGCAGAGCAGGCCTAGGCGTGTCCAAACCTCCCAAAGGTACCAGCAAAAACCCCCGGCTTTCCGCACGCGTGAAAACGGCAGCGGGGCGGCCTATTGGCTCGACCCGGTGGCTGCAACGCCAACTCAACGACCCTTACGTACAACAGGCGAAGGCCGATGGCTATCGCTCGCGGGCGGCGTTCAAATTGCTGGAGCTGGACGCGCAATTCAAGCTGCTGAAGCCGGGCATGGCGGTGCTGGACTTAGGCTGCGCGCCGGGAAGCTGGACACAGGTGGCGCTGCACAAGGTGGGCAAACGCGGCACGGTAATCGGGATCGATTTGCTGGAGATTCCGCCAATTCCGGGCGCCACGATTCTGCAAGGCGATATGCGCGACGAATCGCAGATGGAGCGGCTGATCGCCCTGCTGCCGGAGGGGAGGGCGGATCTGGTCCTCAGCGACATGGCACCCAACACCACCGGGCATGGCGAAACCGACCATATGCGGATTATGGGCTTATGTGAAATGGCGTTGCAACTGGCCGAACGGACACTCAAACCCGGCGGGCATTTTGTTGCCAAAACCTTTCAGGGCGGCACGGAAGTGGCGCTGCTGACCCAGATTAAACAACGGTTCCGTGTGGTGAAACACGCCAAGCCCGCCGCCAGCCGCAAGGGATCATCGGAGATGTATCTGGTGGCGCTGGAGCGGAAGTAGGGGGCTAGGCCGCCTTCTGACTCTCTCCTCGCCACCCCTCCAGCGCTGTTAATGCCCGCGCCGAGTGTGCGGCTGCCCGTTCCCGTTTGCCGCGAATCTTCGCATCCATCGGCGGGAAGAGGCCAAAATTAATGTTCATCGGCTGGAAGGTTTCGGGGTTGGCATCGCCCGTGATGTGCCGTAGCAGCGCGCCAAGTGCTGTTTCCGCTGGCGGCAGGGAGGGTTGCTCCCCGCGTAGCTCGGAGGCCAGAAACAGCCCCGCCAGCAACCCGCAGGCGCTGCTTTCCACATAGCCCTCCACCCCTGTCACCTGCCCGGCGAACCGAAGGTGAGGGTGGGTTTTCAGCCGCAGCGTGCGATCCAGCAACACCGGACTTTGGATGAAGCTGTTGCGGTGGATACCCCCCAGCCGCTCGAATTCGGCGTCCTCCAGCCCCGGAATCATGCGGAAGATGCGCGCTTGTTCTCCGTAGGTGAGTTTGGTCTGGAAGCCTACCATGTTGTACAGCGTGCCGAGCTTGTTATCCTGCCGCAATTGCACAATCGCATGGGCCTTGATGCCGGTATGGGGGTTGGTTAGCCCTACCGGTTTCATGGGGCCAAAACACAGGGTTTCGCGCCCGCGCTCGGCCATGACCTCAATCGGCAAACAGCCCTCGAAATAGGGGGTGTTTTTCTCCCATTCCTTGAACTGGGTTTTATCACCCGCCAGCAATGCGTCGATAAAGGCGTGGTATTGCTCGCGGCTGAGGGGGCAGTTGATGTAATCCTTGCCGGTGCCGCCGGGGCCTTCCTTATCGTAGCGGCTTTGGTACCATGCAACGCTGAAATTGATGCTCTCGCGGGCAACAATCGGGGCGATGGCATCGAAGAACGCTAGGTATTCCGTGCCCGTCACCGCCTGAATCGCCGATGCCAGCGCAGGCGAGGTTAGCGGCCCGGTAGCGATGATCGCCGGGGAATCGGGAAGTTCCGTCACCTCCCGTCGCTCCAGCGTGATGAGTGGGTGGCTGGTGATCGCCGCTTGTACCGCCTGTGCGAAGCCTTCGCGATCCACCGCCAGCGCGCCACCTGCGGGTACCTGATGCGCGTCGGCGCACGCCATGATGAGTGAACCCATGCGGCGCATTTCCTCATGCAGCAGCCCCACGGCATTATGCTGGTAGTCGTCGGAACGAAAGGAGTTGGAGCAGACCAGTTCGGCGAGTGTATCCGTCTGGTGGGCGTCGGTGCGGGCTATGGGGCGCATTTCAACGAGCCGTACGGGAATCCCCGCCTGCGCCAGATGCCAGGAAGCCTCACTGCCTGCGAGTCCTCCGCCTACTACGATCGCTATAGTATTTCCCATTTATCCCCAGACTTCGTCCTGTATCGGACTCCAAAAATGCACGTAGCAAACCTACGCTGGAATTTTTCTCGCCTCACACTCCTAGTCTGGAAATAAAGCGAAAACACCACATTTTCTGCATCCGTGCTTTCTAGCACAAGCGCTTGCGTGATAAAAGCATTAGGCGATGAAAAAACTTCTGTCTCATCCCCGGTTTCAGCAGATGGTTGCCCGTCTGATTGCGACCTATATCCGGCTGATCCGTCTGACGGTGCGCTGGGATATCCGTGTGGCGTCTGAAACCGAGCGGTTATGGCGCTATGGCGACCCGCATCTGATTGCCGGGTGGCATGGGCGGCTGATGGGTGCGCCGCTGCTCAAGCCTCGCATCGGGCCGGTGAAAGCGGTGATCTCCCACCATCGCGACGGGGAGCTGATCGCCGCGGTGATGCAGGATTTTGGCATGGAGACCATCCGTGGCTCCTCCAGCAAGGGGGGAGGGCGCGTGGCGCGGGAGATGCTCGCCGCGCTGAAAGAAGGCTACGCCATTGCCATCACCCCCGATGGGCCACGAGGGCCACGGATGCGTGCCTCCCGTGGGGCGGCGGTGTTGGCCGTCCATGCGCAGGTGCCGATTGTGCCCTTTGCGTTTAGTGTCAGCCATGGGGTCTGCTTTGCCAGTTGGGACCGGTTCCTGCTCCCCTATCCCTTTGGGCGTGGGGTGATCTGGGCGGGCGCGCCGCTGCCACCCGGCCGGGACGCCGATGCGTTGCACACGCAACTGGAAACGACCCTAACCCAGATGATGCAGACGCTGGATGCGTCATTGGGACGCGCACAGGTGGATCCGGATTAACCCTCTCTTCATGGCTTTACATTAGGCTGATGGTGATGACGTCGCACGCACCGCCCACCGATGATACGGATTTCTGGCTCAGCCGCGTGCTTTCCGGGTTGCAGACGGTTGCCTATGCCTGGTCTCCGGAGACGGACGCTGTGCGCTGGAGTGACCCAATTGCCGAAATGCTGGAGCTGGATGGCGATGTGCCGCCTACCCGCCGGGCGTTTCTGGCCTATGTGGACCCTGCGGATCGCACGCGGCTGGAGGAGATCACCCGGCATGTACGTCCGGAATCGCCGCCCTTTCAGCTTGCTTACCGGATACGCGGGGCGGCGGGGCGCATTCTGCATGTGCATGAATCAGGCCGCCTGGTGCATGATCCTGTGCTGGGGATGCAAGTGCTGGGGATACTGCAATGCCGGGATGAAAGCTCGGTGATTTCGGGTGCCTCGCAAGGGATGGGCGTCTACCACCCGTTATTTGCCGAAGTGCGGGCAGAGCGTCCGTTGCATCGCATGGTGCAGGAGGCGATTGCCGCGCAGCAACCGGGGGCGTTTCTGGTGATGAGTATCGACAATATGCCGATGCTGATTGCCGCTTATGGCCGCACCCGTGCCGAGGCCATGGTGCAGGAAATTGCCGAGTATCTGAGCAGCAAGCTTCCCTCCGGGGCGCAGGTTCAGCCGGTGCAGCATAACGAGATTGGGGTGTTTATTCCCCATTGCACCATGGAGCGCAAACACGCGCTGGTGCAGGAATTGCCCGGATTTATCCGTTCCTTTGCCGCGAAGGATACCGCGTCGCTTTATGTGGTGGTGTCGGTGGCGGGTACGCAATTTCCGGAAGAAGCGCATCATCTGGACGCGGTGATCGACACGACCTATCAGGCGTTGGAAGCGAAGCATCAGCAGAATTACAAAGCGCTGGTGCAGGAAGCCTATGGCGAGCCGTCGCCCTTGCAACAGATGGAAATGGCGACCTTCCTGCATCGTGCGATCCATGGGCAGAAATTATTGCTCGCGTATCAACCGATCATCGACACGCAAACGGGGGGAACCGGCTTCTACGAATGCCTGCTGCGCCTGCAAGGAGAGGATGGGCATATCACCTCCGCCGGAGGGTTGGTGCCGATTGCCGAGAAGTTGGGGCTGATCGACCAGATCGACCAGATGGTGCTGGAAATGGTGGTGGAGGATCTGCTCCGCAATCCGGATGTGGTGCTGTCGTTTAATATCTCCAGCCTGACCGTCATGAACCGCGAATGGTACGACACGCTGGAGCGGATCGCCCGCGAAACGCCGGAAATCTGCCCGCGCATGATTGTGGAGATTACCGAAACCGCGGCCCAGCAGGATATCCGCGAGGCCGCTTATTTCGTGGCATCTGTGCAGGGGCTGGGGTGCCGGGTGGCGCTGGATGATTTCGGCGCGGGTTATACCTCGTTCCGCCAGTTACGGGCGCTTTCCTGTGATATCGTGAAAATCGACGGGAATTTTGTCCGCGACATGCTGGAAAGCAGCGACAACCGCCTGTTTGTGCAAACCCTGCTGGAATTCACCCATGGCTACGGGTTGCATACGGTCGCCGAGCATGTGGAAACGGGGGACGTCGCCAAGGCGCTGATGCAAATGGGTGTGCATTACATGCAGGGCTATTATTTTGGCAAGGCCGTGACCGAGAGGGTGTGGTTGTAGGGTTCTCCCATTTTTCTACTATGGCTTGCTGCAAAGGGCAGGATTACAGCGCCCCCCTTAACCTCCGCACCAGCTCCCCCACATCCTCGCCTTTGCTTGCCCGTTCCACCAGTGCGGAGCCGACCACGATGCCGTCCAGATGGGGGGCGAGGGTGGCCGCCTGTTCCGGCGTGCGGATGCCAAATCCCGCCACCACGGGCAGGGTGGTATGGCGCTTCACCCGTGCCACCCCGGCGGCAATGGCTTCTGCCGTGGCGCCTTTGGTGCCCGTAATCCCCGCCACGGCGATGTAATACACAAACCCCTCGGCATCGGGGAGAATCTGGGCGAGCCGGGTGTCATCCGTCACCGGCGTCACCAGCCGAATGCGGGCGATGCCATGCGCACGGAAATGCGGCATGAACTCAGCTTCTTCCTCCGGCGGGAGATCAACGAGAATCACGCCATCCACTCCGGCAGCGGCGGCGTCACGGGCGAAGGCCTCAATGCCGTAATGGAAGACGGGGTTGACATAGCCCATCAGAATCAGCGGCGTTTCGGCGTGCTGCGCCCGGAACGCACGCGCCAGTTCCAATATGTGCTTTAACGTGCTGCCTGCTGCCAGTGCGCGGTTTCCGGCGGCCTGAATCGAAGGGCCATCGGCGGCGGGGTCGGAGAAGGGCATCCCCAGTTCCACGATGTCGGCACCTTGACCCGGAAGCGCGCAGAGCAACTCACGGCTACGGGCGAGGTCAGGGTCACCGCCCATCAGGAAGGTCACGAGTGCGGGCCTGTTCTGGGCGTGAAGGGCAGCGAAGCAGTGGGAGAGCCGATTCGGTTCGATGGCCATTGTTGAGTTACTTCTTGATCTTCACTTCTTTGACTAGCGATGATCCCCACGGACACCAGTTTCCAACGGATTTAACCCACATATTTAAGTTTTTGCTTACATAGGAGGCTCTGGCGTCGCATAGCTCTATCGCCATTTCAAAAAAGACTGGATCCTTAAGATGAAAGTTCCATTTTTTATTATAAGGTGCTCGCTTGGGGATTACGGTTCCCATGATTGTGGTGTCTGCTCCTTTATATTTTCCAGCGAGTATTTTGCGAGCCTGAGCAATAAATTTTGGGTCTTCTGAGGTAATTACAAAGTTGATTGATTTGGCGCTTCCGTCCGTCATTTCAAAGTAGGCTGCTTTTTCCTTCGCCAATGCCCCCACGGAGCTTCCAAGCCCTACGATCAGCAGTAGTGTATATATATAGCGATTTTTCATAAACCCTCCTTGAGTATAAACCAAACCTTTGAGTTGAAAGAAAACAATCCGTTCTACGCCGCTTTCTGCTTGCCCAGCACCGAAGCCGCCCAGTCGGTGTGGGAGAGGTACCAGTCCACCGTCTGGCGGATGCCGGCATCGAAGTTGTATTTCCGCTTAAAGCCCAGTTCTGTTTGCGCTTTGCTGTCGTCGATCGCGTAGCGGCGGTCGTGGCCGGGACGGTCCTGCACAAAGGTTTTGAGTTCGGCATAGTCGCGTTTGTCGGGGCGGGGCTGGCAATCGCCAAGGATGCGACACAACGTATCTACCACCTCGATATTGTTCTTTTCGGCATCGCCGCCGAAGCCGTAGGTGCCGCCCGGTTTACCTTGTGTGAGGGCCAGCCATACGCCTGCGCAATGGTCTTCCACATGGATCCAGTCGCGGATGTTCTGGCCGTTGCCATAAATGGGCAGCGGCTGGCCGGAGAGGGCTTTGGTAATCATCAGCGGGATGAGCTTTTCCGGATGCTGGCGCGGGCCGTAATTGTTGGTGCAGTTGGTGGTGATGGTCGGCAGCCCGTAGGTTTTATACCAGGCGCGCAGCAGATGGTCGCCCGCCGCCTTGCTCGCCGAATAGGGGGAGTTGGGTTTCATGCGGGTTTTTTCGCTGAATTTACCCGTTTCACCCAGCGAACCAAACACTTCGTCGGTTGAGATTTGCAGGTAGCGGAAATCGCGCTTGGCATCGCCCGTGAGGCTGCCCCAATAGAAGCGGGCGGCTTCCAGCATCTTGTAGGTGCCGACAATATTGGTTTCAATGAAGGAAGCCGGTGAAGCAATGGAGTTATCGACATGCGACTCCGCGGCGAAATTCACCACCGCCTGAATCTGATGTTTTTTCAGCAGTTGCAGCACGGCTTCGCCGTTGCAAATGTCGCCCTGCACCAGCTCATAGCTGCCGGGACCTGTGATCCAAGACAGGTTTTCCGGATGCCCTGCATAGGTGAGCTTATCCAGCACGATCACCTGCGCACCACGCTCTACGCACTGCGCGACGAACGTGCTGCCGATGAATCCGGCGCCGCCGGTGACGAGAAGGGTATGGGGGGTGGGCATAATCAAAATCTCCTCATGGGTGCGAATCTATGCCTCAATGGGGCCTAGCCAACTCCTAAGGATCTTTAACCCTTTTGTCTACGGCCAATCAACGCATGGATTATGCACCCATATCACACGCTATATGATCTCAAACCCACTGTCGTTGATGTCCAGTACAACTCCGGCTACATAGATGGAGCCACCGATCAACGCGACACTCGTGCCGTTGGCAGTGGAAGTCAGGTTTCCATCCAAGGTGCCACCAGATAACAGGCTGGATGATATCTGGATACGGTCTCCGTCTGTAAAATCAGCAACAATGTCTGCGCCAGCATCAGAAGATAAGAAAAGAAAGTAATCATTCCCTATTCCACCCAAAAGATAATCTGATCCTGGCCCTCCGGTAAGAGAGTCGTTGCCCTGACCGCCATAGAGGGTGTCTGAACCGTATCCACCATAGAGCAAGTCTGCCTCCATGTTGCCATAGATATGGTCATTGTCACGCATACCCAAAATAGTATCCGCGCCCTGACCACCATAGAGCGTATCACTGCCAAGATTTCCAGTCAGCGAGTCCGCCCCCTGATTGCCGTATAGGATGTCGTCACCAGCCAGACCGGTTATTACATCGTTACCTGCATAACCATACATGGCTTCTGCATTTGCGGTTCCTGTCAGCGTATCATTCGCGTCTGTACCGGTCGGCGTGGGAGAGGTATTCCCGCCACCGGAAAAAATAAAATGGGAAGCATTCAGTCCACCACTTAAAATATCCGGGCCGGTGAGAGCGATATTCCACCCGCTGGAATGGGAAATATTATAGGCAGTGCCGCTGGAATCGCTTTCTCCGGTGATCGTCAATCCAGCCATGCTGGTGATACCTAAGCCTGACACATCGATCCGGTCGCCATCCTGGAAGTCGAGGGCATTTCCCTCTACGGCCTCGGGAAAGTGAGTGGTAATGTTGTCAAAAACGAAGATGTCGTTGCCGGTTCCACCAACCAGTATGACGCCGATCATGCTTCCGCTACTGTTGGTGTTGTAGAGTGTATCGTTTCCGCCCATGCCAAAAATATAGGTGTTGGACGTGGTAATGTCCCGGATAGTGTCCGCCCCATCGGTGCCATCGGTTACTGATCCAACCGATGCGACGCTATAGGTGGTGATACTCGATGGTGCGGCTTGAGAAAGGCCATATATATTGCGAATAGCACTTCCACTGACGTTGTTTGACATAACATATCCATTTGTTATTGGTTTCTTCTAGGTCGCGGAGGGTATGGCGCCAGTTGATTTGTGTCAAATGATATATTTTTTACTGCCCGTACTCGCCGTAAATCTCTGGTAAGTCGGTAACGATGTCCAGATCCTCAAAGGCGGCGACGTGGAAGAGGGCTTCGCCTTCGTTTGCGAGTGGAAGCAGGCTGCACCCGACGATGATGCCATCAAAGGGAGCGGTGATGGTGAATTGATGGTCGCCGAACGGATTGGTGATGACCCCAAGAAGCTCGTTTTGCCGTACTTTTTCGCCGATGCGTTTATAGGCGAGGAAGATGCCGCTATGGGGCGCACGCACCCATTGGCTGGCGCTGGAAACCAGAATGTCGCGGGGGCGCTCCGGCACTTTGGGATGGGGGAGCATACCAATTTCCCGCATCACGGAGAGGATGCCGCGCACGCCAACGCGGCTGGCATCGTCGTCAAAGCGCAGAGCCGTGCCGCCCTCATAGAGCAGCACCGGGATGTGGGTTTTCACCATGTCACGCAAGGAGCCGTCGCGGGTGCTGGCCTTGAGGATCACCGGTGCGCCGAAGGCCCGCGCCAGACCTAAGGTTTCCTCATCTTTCAGGCTGCCGATGCGGATTTGTGGCAGGTTGTAGCGGTGGATCGCGCCGGTATGGAGGTCGATGCCATGGGTGCATTTTTCTACGATCTCAGTGCGGAAAATATAGGCGATCTGCGAGGCCATGGAGCCGTTTTTCTCGCCGGGGAAGGAGCGATTGAGGTCGCGCCGGTCGGGGAGGTAGCGGGATTTTTCGTTAAAGCCAAACACATTGACGATGGGAATGGCGACCAGGGTACCATGGATGGTTTTCAGCGCCGGATGCCGCAACAATCGCCGTACAATGTCGATGCTGTTGATTTCGTCGCCATGGATTGCGGCGGAGACAAACAGGGTGGGGCCGGGTTTTTTACCCACCACCACTTCCACCGGGATGCGCATCTCGGTGAAGTCGTAGAGCTTGGCGACCTCAATCGAAAGCTGGCGACGCTGTCCCGGCCGCACCATTTCGCCATCGATATGAAAGGGGTCCTGCATCATGCCTTCAGGTTAGATGGGAAGGGTGAAGAGAGGGTAAAAGAAATCATGGGAGGAGTACAGGCATTGTTGGCGGGGACTCTTAGACATTATGCCCGTAGCGCAGTGCCCTTCTGTTCTGCCTGAAACTGGAATTGCACGCCGGAACCCGTCACTTCCTTCGGTGCGCTCGACCGCATTCCCTTAAGCATAGGGCTTTGCTGCGCCAGTTCTGGCTGGATGGCCGGAATGCCAAAAAACTGCTCAAACTGTTCCTTGGTGAAGTGGGCTGCGGCCAGACGGGCGTGACCGCCGCCGCTCAACCCCTGTTCGCCAAAATATTCTGCGATGCGGCTGGCATCCGGGACGCCGTTGGTTCGCACGCTCACCCGCACCGTACCGTATGGATCCTCAAACCAGGAAAGCGCCGCACCCGATGGATGGTCTGCTGCAATCGCCTGTAATTGTTTGCTGTAGCGCCGCCCCAACTCGCGGGGATTACCGCAGATCATGAGAACCGGAACGGCGGGACCCCCTTCTTCCAGAGGAATCTGGATTTCCTGTCTGGTTTGCAGGGCTTCTTCAATGCGCACGCGTTGTACAAAGTCTTTGCCATGGCCGATGGAGAGAATTTCTTCGTCGGATAGGCTCGCCGTATGCTCGAAGGAAGCGACGATACGCTCAATCGTGGAGAGATTGAGTGTGTCGAGATAGGCGGCAAGGGGGTAAAAATTTGGGTCATCCGAGCGTTCGAGATCGACCGTTTCCACCCATTGAATGACCGGGGGAACGGCTTCGCTGGGAAGCAGGTAATGAAAGACCAGTGATCCCCCGGACTTACCATTATCCAGCACCGTGGTGACTTTGGGGTGCGTAAAACCGTCTAACCTACGGATTTCGGTAATGTGATGGTCGATAATTTCAATGCTTCCGGCTTTTTCTACCAACGCCTCCAGCACTTTGGGATGCGGCGCAATATCCGCGAAGATCACACGGGAACTCTCTTCCACCAGCGGCATGATTTGGGCCAGGATGGCTTCCGGCGTATTGTGGTTAATGCCTAAATACACGGCGTCATCGCCAAATGCCTGATAGGCGGCCCATGCCGATGCAGCGCCGTCAAGGCAAGGGTTATGGTAAAAGACAGCGGTTTTTCCCGCCTGCGGTGTGTCGGACATCGGCTGCATCTTTGTTTATTTTTATACTTTTTAGCAGCCGCGACTCCCGAAATCCAGCACTACTTGGTACTGTAACACATCAAATGCGAACGAAAACCACCTATACTTCGCCTTCGCCCGCTTCTTTGCTGAAGTATTTTTCAAATTTCTCTTTTTCACCGCTGTATTTTTCATGCTCTGGCATGGCAGGCTTTTTGACCGTGAGGTTGGGCCACAGCGCGGCATAATCGCGGTTGATCTCCACCCAGCGGATCAGCTCTTCGGATTCCGGACGGATAGCATCTTCCGGGCATTCCGGTTCGCAGACGCCGCAATCGATGCATTCATCGGGATTAATGACGAGCATATTCTCGCCTTCGTAGAAACAATCGACCGGGCACACCTCCACGCAATCGGTGTGTTTGCACATCACGCATCCGTCGGTCACGACATAGGTCATGGGGAATCTCCTCTGCTGCGGCATATAGCCGCAAGCGGGCGTAAAATCAACCCGGCGTTTGCAGTGACGCATAGCGCGTGGTAGGGATACGCGATGAACTTACTTGATCCTGTATGGCTGGAACAGCACCGCCGCCTCTCGTCCGCTGCCTATGCGGCGGCCTTGCAGCGGCGTGTGGCCGAAGCCGGGTTCGACTGGCCGGACGTGCCGAGCATCTGCGCGAAGGTGCGCGAAGAGGCCGCCGAGCTGGAAGAAGCGGTGCGGCATACCCCCGAAACCGTGGCGGAAGAGCTGGGAGATCTGCTCTTTGTGCTGGCCCATTGCGCGCAAAGCCTGAAGCTGAACCCGGATCAGGTATTGCAAGCCGCTTGCGAAAAATTTGTACGCCGCTATCAGGCGCTGGAAGCATGGCTCACTGCGCAGGGCATCACCGAGCTGCCCGTACCGCTGGAGCTATTGGAGCAGGGCTGGCAGGTGGTGAAGGCGGAAGAGGCATCCATCACCCAATCTGCCCCAGCGTTTTGATCTTCACCTTGGGGTGGATTTCACTTTGCGACATCACCCCCACCGAGGGGCGGAAGCGCTCGATCACCGAACGCACAAAGGGCCGGATGATGGGGCTGGTGAGAATCACCGGCGATTCCCCCCGCGTCGCCTGCTCATCCAACACCTTGGCGGCCAGCTTGATAAATTCCTGAATTTTGCTCGGCGGCATAGCCAATTGCTGCTCCTCGCCCTGTCCGCTGATGGATTCGGCGAATTGCTGCTCCCAGGAAGGGCTAAGCGTGATGATGGGAATATACCCTTCCCCACCCATCGCGGCGAAGCTCAACTGCCGTGCCATGCGGGCACGGACATGCTCGGCAATCACCAGCACATTCTGGGTGCGGCGGCTGGCATCGGCGATTGCTTCCATGATGGTCGGCAGGTCGCGGATGGAAATCCGTTCTGCCAGTAAGCGCTGCAACACCCGCTGCACGCCCGTCACCGTGATCTGCGACGGGATGGTATCGGCCAGAAGCTTCTGATGCTCCTTATCCAGCTCGTCGAGCAACTTCTGCGTCTCGGTATAGGAGAGCAGTTCCGACATATTCTCTTTAATAATCTCGGTGATATGGGTGGTGACCACGGTTGGCGGGTCCACCACGGTATAATTACGGAACAGCGCTTCCTCACGGTAGCTATGCGCCACCCACATGGCGGGCAGGCCGAAGGTCGGTTCGTGGGTTTCCTCGCCCGGCAGGGTGAGGCGCGCACCGGTGGGGTCCATCACCAGCAGCATATCGGGACGAATATCCCCGCGCCCGCATTCGGTATCTTTCACCATGATCAGGTAGGTGTTGGCGGGGAGCTGCATATTATCCTGAATTCGCACCGGCGGCAGAATGAAACCCAGCTCCTTGGCCAGTTGCTTGCGTAGGGCTTTGATCTGCTCGGTCAGGCGATGGCCTTTTTCGTAATTGATGAGCGGTAGCAGCCCATAGCCCATCTCCAGCCGCAGCGTGTCGATTTTGAGCGTATCGCCAATGGCTTCTTCCGCCGGTTGTGCGGCAGCACCCGGCTGCCCCGGCACCCCGCTCGCGGCACTGCCGGGCGCTCCACCGGCTGCGGCGGTTTCGTCCTTTAGTTTTTCCTGTGCGCGGTAGCTGTGCCACGCCGCAAAGCCGGTGATCCCCGAAAGCGTCCAGAAGGGAATGCCGGGAATGCCGGGCACCAACCCCAGGCAGAAGAGCAGGGCGCTGCTCAGTCCCAGCGCTTGCGGCAGATTGCCCAACTGTCCGATCACCGCCCGGTCGGCGGATCCGCTCACCCCTGCCTTGGTGACGAGCATACCGGCTGCAATGGACACGATGATGGCTGGCACCTGCGATACCAGCCCATCACCGATGGTCAGCACCGTATAGACATGCACGGCTTCGGAGAATTCCATGTCCCGCTGCGCAACGCCGATAATCATCCCGCCGATCAGGTTGATGAAGGTGATGAGAAGCCCCGCAATGGCGTCCCCGCGCACGAACTTGTTGGCACCGTCCATGGAGCCGTAGAAGGTGTTTTCGTCTTCCAGTCTTTTGCGGCGGTCGCGGGCATCCTGTTCGTTGATGAGTCCGGCGGAAAGGTCCGCGTCGATCGCCATCTGTTTCCCCGGCATGGCGTCGAGGTTGAACCGCGCCGCCACCTCGGCGATCCGCCCCGAACCTTTGGTGATGACCACAAAATTGATAATAGTCAGAATTCCAAACACAATCAGCCCGATGACAATCGACCCCGACATCACAAAATGGCCGAAGGCCTCAATCACCTTACCCGCCGCAGCAGATCCCTCATGCCCCTGCGACAGAATCAGCCGGGTGGAGGCGATGTTCAGCGATAATCGCAACAGGGTGGAGATCAGCAGAATGGTAGGGAAGGAGCTTAAATCCAGCGGGCGTTCAATAAACAGCACCGTCATCAGAATCAGCACGGCGGTGGTGATGGAGAAGGCCAGCAGCAAATCCAGCAGCCAAGTGGGTACCGGCAGCAGCAGCACCGTGAGGATGCCGATAATCCCAATCGCAAACAGCATATCCGGACGGAAAGCGGCGCGCCAGACATGCCCCGGCACGGCACCGATATCGGTTGTTTTCATCGGAACAGGAAGTTTGGAATCGGCCATGGAAGTTTAGGCCCTGTTGAGGAGTATTTTAAGGTTTCGTTGCTGGCAAACCTTCTTGATCCACAAGGAGAAGCGCGCCGGTCGTAGTGGTGCTACGTTCAAGCGCTTTGACGCAGTGGGCGAGGAGGTTTGCCGCAACCCGCAGGGCCATGGCTGATTTTGCCGCATAACGGCGGAAAATTTTGTGGACGTACATCCGGGTATGCCCACAAAATTCTCCTTGTTCTTCAGCAAAATCAGGTTCATGGCGAAATCCTTTAAATATTCCTCAACAGGGCCTAAGGTTAGTGTTTTCGCCCCCTCCCTATCCCTCCCACCTCCGGGGAGAGGGGACCGGATGCATCCGTCACGCATACGATCAGCGTGGTTAATCAGGAGAGGCGTTCCCTCCGGTCCCCTCTCCCGCTTGCGGGGGAGGGATAGGGAGGGGGGAAATGTACACGGTCATCCTAGCACATCCAACCCACTCTATGCTATAACACGCGCCAAAAGGAGCCTGCTATGCTGCAAAACATCCTGTGGGTGAGTCTTGGGGGCGCCATAGGGTCTGCCCTACGCTATCTGGCGGGGATGGCAGCCACGCGGATGCTGGGAGTCGGTTTCCCCTACGGCACGCTGGCGGTGAATGTGCTTGGCGGCGTGTGCATCGGCTGGTGCGCCGCGCAACTGGCGACTCACCCTTCGGAACATTTCCGGTTATTCATGATGGTAGGAGTGCTGGGAGGTTTCACCACCTTTTCCAGCTTCTCACTGGAGGTGGTGCAGCTTGCCATGCGCGGAGCCTGGGGGCTGGCGGCGCTGTATGTAGGCGCTTCCCTGCTGCTCGCTCTTGGCGGAGTGGGGGTGGGGATGTGGAGCCGCACCCTGTATTGAGGAGTCGATCATAGTTTTAGATAGTGTCGTCAAACTCTACTGCTATGGCCTGCAAATGTCAGATTTCTGCGCTTCCGGCTTTCATGTATGTTGAATACATTGGAACTTCGTCTTCGCTAAGAAAAACAGAGCCTGTTTTTCTAAACTACGACTCTCGAAAACTGCCATTTTCGCCACATAGCAGCGAACTTGACGACACTATCTAGAACAACGCATGGTGCGTTTTCACCCCTCCCTGAATGGGAGGGGTCGGAATCGCTCACGATTCCGGG
>JBIPLF010000003.1:0-83829 GCA_044368015.1 Rickettsiales bacterium | reverse complement strand
GCTGTGGAGAGGGTATGTCTTCGGCACGGATCATACTGAATTGCAAACTTCCGTCTATGGATACCTGATCAAAGAAGGCTTCAGCAGCCACAGCATGTGGCCGTGTGGTATCATGGGGGTTGGTCAGGAGGACCCTTGGTTCTCCATTCACATGATCAAGGGTTACATAATAATGGTGCGGCGCTGGAAACGATGTCCCATCAATCGTGATGTCGTGATAGATGGCTACGATATTTAGCTGCTCATGGTCGCGATGTTGATTGAAAGAAGACATAAAATCTTCTTTGCTATCAAAATAATACTCTTGATCCGGTACGCCGGTTAGATAATAGAATGGGCTGTTGTTTGAACTATGTTCTGAACTGTTGTGATCTCCGTCCTGTTGGCGCATCACGCTTTCTATTTTGTCTGCCGTATGTCCCTGATCGTTGAGTACGGCATCGTATGCGGCATCCAGAATCCGTATCCAATCTGACCCAGTCGCAATATCCGATCGGCTTTTGAGATCGCTCTCACGTACGATTTCAAATCGGGAAGTACGCAGCCCAGTCTCATCGCTACTATTCGGTAAAAAGACCTGAAAATACCGATTCCCATCACTGTCGAGGATTGGATTCCCATTGGGGTCCCTCACCACCTCAATCGTGGACTGAAGATAATCTGGTGCATGAATGGCCAATGCATAGGTCACACTCAATTCGGAGCAACTGCCAATACCCCCCTGTTTAAAATCGATCTGATTTGTAAATAATGCAGCAATATCCGGATCAATCGTATAGTCAGGCATATCCCCTCCCGAATTTTACGCTATGGTAGCAGCAGAATATTAAAATTCCGTGTTGCCCTGTCACAGGGCCGCACGCTATAAAGGTGGGTTCAAAGGAGACATGTTGTGACCACATCGCCCATCTGGCATCCGGAATCCTGGAGAACGCGCCCGATCAAGCAACAGCCGGATTATCCGGACCCCGCCCATGTGACGCGGGTGGAGGAGGAGCTGCGCCGTCTGCCGCCGCTTGCCGTTCCCAGCGAAGTACGCAACCTGCGCGACGAACTGGCCGATGTGGCCGCAGGAAAGGCCTTTCTGCTGCAAGGCGGCGATTGCGCGGAGAGTTTTGCCGAATTCAGCCACACTAACTTGCAGGAATATTTCCAGATTCTGCTGCAAATGACCGTCTCGCTCATGTATGGCGCGGGGTGCCCGGTGGTGAAGGTGGGGCGCATTGCCGGACAATTCGCCAAGCCGCGCTCGGATGCCTTTGAAAAGCAAGGGGATGTCGCGCTCCCCAGCTACCGGGGTGATATGGTCAATGGCATGGATTTCGCGACGGAAGCCCGCACGCCCGATCCCGAACGGCTGCTGCGTGTGTATTTTCAATCCGCCGCCACCATGAACTATCTGCGGGCGTTAGCGCGGGGGGGGCATGCGAATCTCCGCAGCATTTCGGAATGGAACACCGTGTTCATCCGCCAATCGCCGCAAGGGAAACGCTTTCAGGATCTGATCGACAGTATCAACGAATGCCTGTCCTTTATCGAGGCCTGCCGCCTGCCGGTGGATGATCTGGTGCAGTTGCAGGAAGCACGGTTTTACACCTCACACGAGGCACTGTTGCTGGGCTATGAGGGGGCGCTCACCCGTCAGGATGAAGGGGACGGCAAATGGTATAACGGCTCCGCCCATATGCTGTGGATCGGCGATCGCACCCGCGATCCCGAAGACGCGCATGTGGAGTTCTGCCGTGGGGTGGAAAACCCAATCGGCATCAAGGTAGGGCCTTCGGCGCAGCGCGAGGGGCTGCTGCGGCTGATCGACCTGCTGAATCCGGACAATACCCCCGGTCGGCTGGTGCTGATTACCCGTATGGGCGCCGAGAAGGTGGAAAGCATGTTGCCACCGCTGGTGCGCGGCATTAAGAGCGAGGGCCGCGAAGTCGTGTGGTCCTCTGACCCAATGCATGGCAATACCATCAAGTCGCCGAGCGGTATCAAAACCCGGAAATTCAACGATATTTTGTCGGAATTGCGGCAGGTCTTCGCCATCCATCAGGCGGAAGGTACCCATGCAGGTGGCGTGCATTTTGAGATGACCGGCCAAAATGTCACCGAATGTTTGGGCGGCGCGCAGGCGATTTCCGAGTTGGACCTGCGTGAACGCTATCACACCCATTGCGATCCGCGCCTCAATGCCTCGCAAAGCCTGGAAATGGCGTTTCTGATTGCCGAGGAGTTGAAGAAACGGAAGAAAGCGGGGGGCGTGAAGCCCTTGGCGCGGCTAGGTTAAGAGCATCGACCTGTAGCTTTGGCCACCTTCCCCACCGGCTTAAAACTCCGCCGGTGATGCTCGGTGATGCCATGCTCCCGCATCCCTTGTTGATGCGTGGCGGTGCCGTATCCGGCATTGCGTTCCCAGGCATAGTGCGGGTGGATGCGCGCCAGTTCGGCCATCAGCCGGTCGCGGGCCACTTTGGCGACAATGGAGGCCGCGCCGATGGAAAGGCTCACCCGGTCGCCGCCAATCACCGGCGTGGCGGAGCAGGGGAGGAGAGGCGGCACCTTGTTACCATCCACCAGCGCGTGATCGGGGGTGAAGGGCAGGGCTGCCACCGCCCGTCGCATCGCCAGAAACGTCGCTTGCAGGATGTTCAGCCGGTCGATCTCTTCCACGCTCGCCTCGCCCATCCCCACCACTGCCTGCTCCCATAACAGCGCGGCGATTGCCTCCCGCTTACGGGCTGAGAGCTGCTTAGAATCGCGGATACCGGGGGGAATGCGTTCCGGGTCCAGCCACACCGCAGTCGCTACCACCGGCCCGGCCCAGGGGCCGCGCCCCACCTCGTCCACGCCCACCACGCGGCCTGAGAAACGCATTTCCATCGCAAGAGAGGGGAAGAGTGTGGTAGATGACATGCCATGTCCTTTCACGTCATCCTACTCTTTTCCGGTGATGCCGCGCAACTGCGGCGAACACTCGTTTCGCTGGGGCCAAAGCACAAGCAGGATCGCTGGTGGGTGGTGGATCGTGGCGATGCCACGCCGCTCACCGCAATGGCCGCGCATTTTGGTGCGACGATCGTGCCCGGCGGCGCGAGCCGTGGCCTGCAAAAACAACGTGCGGTGGAAGCCGCAGGCGAGGGCTGGTTGCTGGTGCTGCATCCCGGCGCGCAGCTTTCCACCGGTTGGCGCAGTGCCGCGCTGCGGTTTGTGGAGGCGCAAGGGGAATCGGTGGCCGGGTATGGGCGTTTTCGGCTCGACGAGGCAGAAGGGCAGGCTGCACGGCAGTTGGAATCGCTGGCGCGCCTGAGTACCCGGCTGTTGGGTGTCACCGGGCCGGGGCAGGGATTACTCATCCACACAAGCCTGCTGCACCGCCATGGTGGCTTCCGTGCCGGGCCATTGTTTGAGGATCGGCATCTGCGGAAGGCGCTGGATCGCAAGGGGCTTAAGCCAATGGAGATCACCTGCACTTACCCGTTTGCGGTGCTCGGCTCCCGAAGCTGCATGGGCTTTGCCTTCAAGCAGGTGCTGCGCCATTACGCCGCCTGGTGGCGCATGGAGCCGGAGAAGATTTTAAGGCTGTTTCCCTAGACATAGAAGTCGTCAGACCCTTCTTCACCCCTCCCTGAATGGGAGGGGTCGGAATCGTTCATGATTCCTGGGGAGGGTGTCATGCTGACGCTGAGCGCAGCGAAGTGGAAGCATCTCTCCACTTGCGTCAACCTATCCGTGTTCCGTAAACGGGGAGATCCTTCGGGGATACATCCCCTCAGAATGACCACCCCCTCCCGGCCTTGCTGGCGATTCGCTACGCTCACGCCGCTCGCCGACCTCCCCCATCAAGGGGGAGGTGAGAAGACACAAACCGTCTGATATAAATCTACACCATCTCCGGCACATCCAGCACTACCCGGTCTGGCAGATGCTCCCGCAGGCAGGCGAAGGGGAGGAGTAGCGTTTCGCCGGTATCTTCCGCGATTTCCAGAATATCGCCTGCGCCGTAATTGGCGACCTGCGTGACGACACCCAGCCGCTCGCCTTGTAAGTTATAGGCGGTAAGCCCCACCAGATCGCAGTAATAGATACCCTCCTCCGCCGGGGGGAGCGCCTCGCGGGGGATGTAGCATTTCACCTGCCGCCAGCTTTCCGCCTGCGTGCGGTCCCTCACCCCGGCGAGTGCGACAATGGCGGTATGGTCTTTGGTATGTTTGAGGGTCAGCGCCGGAAAGGGCGAGCCGTCCTCGCGCAGCAGCGGACGGTAATCAGCGATGGAGGCCGGGTCTTCGGTCAGGCAATGGAGTTTGACATCTCCACGCACGCCATGAACGCCGGTAATGGTGGCGATGTGGATGAGATAACTGGAATCGGGATGACTGGATGACTGAGAGAGAGCGGCTTTATGTCCAGTCATCTATCGTCCAGTCATCCATGATCCAGCCGCCTAGGCGGCAGCCTTCTTCGGCGCTTTTTTCTGCTCGGTATAGACGGGCTTGCTCTTGTCAATGCCAGCGGCACGGAGGAAGGACAGCACGCGGTCGGTGGGTTGCGCACCAACGGAAATCCAGTGACGCACGCGCTCTTCATTGATGATCACGCGGGCAGGATTATCCTTTGCGAGCAGGGGGTTATAGGTCCCCACTTTTTCAATAAAGTTACCATCACGCGGGGAGCGCACATCGCTCACCACAATGCGATAGTAAGGACGTTTTTTAGCGCCACCACGGGCAAGACGAATTTTAACAGCCATGAAATCCAAATCCTAATAAAGAAGGGTGAACGCTCCTACGGCAAAAACGGCAGAAAGTCAACCGCCATTTGCCGCTTTCTGTGTGGTTTGCGAGGCTTCCGCACGCAGGCGTTTCGTGGCGGCAACCATGATTTCCAGCGCGGCTTTCACTTCCGGCCAGCCACGGGTTTTGAGCCCGCAATCCGGATTCACCCACAATTGTTCGGGGGCAAGCACCGAGAGCGCTTTGCGCAGCAGGGCCACCATCTCCTCCTCTGCAGGGACGCGGGGGGAGTGGATGTCGTACACGCCCGGCCCGATTTCGTTGGGGTATTTGAAGCTAACGAAGGCGTCCAGCAGTTCCATATGCGAGCGCGAGGATTCGATGGAGATCACGTCCGCATCCATGGCGGCGATCGCCTCGATGATGTCGTTGAACTCCGAATAGCACATATGGGTGTGGATTTGCGTGGTGTCGGCCACACCATTGGCGGAGAGCTTGAAGGCATCCACCGACCAGGCGAGGTAGGTTTTCCACTCGCTGCGACGTAAGGGAAGCCCCTCGCGCAGGGCGGGTTCGTCGATCTGAATCGCACGGATACCGGCTTTTTCCAGATCCTGCACCTCGTCGCGGATGGCGAGTGCAATCTGGCGGCAGGTGTCCGAACGCGGCTGATCGTCGCGCACAAACGACCATTGCAGGATCGTCACCGGCCCGGTGAGCATCCCTTTCATAATCCGATCAGTTTTAGACTGCGAAAAGCGCGACCATTCCACCGTCATCGGGGTGGGGCGGGAGACATCGCCGAAAATCACCGGCGGTTTCACGCAGCGCGAGCCATAGCTCTGCACCCAGCCGAAGGCGGTGAAAGCAAAGCCTTGCAGTTGCTCGCCGAAATACTCCACCATGTCGTTGCGCTCAAACTCGCCATGCACCAGCATATCGAGGCCGATTTCCTCCTGAATGCGGATGCAACGCTCGGTCTCGGCCTTGAGGAAGGTATCGTATTGCGCGTCACTCAGCGTTCCCACGCGGTGATCGGCGCGGGCTTTGCGCACTTCCTGCGTCTGCGGGAACGAGCCGATGGTGGTGGTGGGGAAAAGCGGCAGCTTCAGCGCGGCATCCTGCACTTTCCGGCGCGCGGCATAGGGACTTTTGCGCTCGGACATGGCGGGCGTCACCGCGGCGAGCCGTTCCTTCACGGCCGGTTGATGGATGCGCGGCGAGGCGCGACGGCTTTTCACCGCTTCCCGATTGGCGGAGAAGACGGGCAGGGCGACATCCTTCCCGTGTTTCACGGCAAGGGCGAGCGCCGCCACTTCTTCCAGCTTTTGCAGGGCGAAGGAAAGCCAGCTTTTGAGTTCGCTATCGAGCACATGTTCCTGCGAGAGGTCCACCGGCACATGCAGCAACGAGCAGGAGGGGGCGATCATCACCCGTCCGTCGCCGAGTTTCGCATAGGCTTTTTCGAGCGTGGTATGCACGGCGTCCAGATCCGCCCGCCAGATGTTGCGGCCATCAATCACACCGAGCGACAGCATCATGGAAGCGGGGAGTTTGGAAAGCACGCTATCAAGCTGCGAAGCCCCACGCACGAGGTCGATATGCAGCGCTTGTACGGGCAGGTTCAGCGCCGTATCCAGATTCCCGCCCAACTGGTCGAAATAGGTGGCGACCAGCAATTTGACGCCCGATACAGAGGCGGTGAGCATCGCATAGGCGCTCTTATAGGCATCGCGGATGCGGTCGTCGCTTTCCAGCACCAGGCAGGGCTCGTCGATCTGCACCCAACTG
Source organism: Rickettsiales bacterium (assembly GCA_044368015.1). Lineage (GTDB taxonomy): Bacteria > Pseudomonadota > Alphaproteobacteria > Rickettsiales > RI-342 > JBIPLF01. The sequence goes on along the minus strand of JBIPLF010000003.1, from coordinate 77,311 downwards.
GCCCCGGCATCCCGCAAGGCGATCAGCACTTCCGCATAGACCGGCAGCAGGCGAGGCAATAGCGCCAGCGCGTCCTTACGGTCGGTCATTTTGCTTTGCAGCAGGAAGGAGACCGGTCCCAGCAGCACCGGGCGGGTATCGATACCAAGTGCCTTGGCTTCCTTATATTCGTCGATTGCCTTGTGGCTACGCAGCGTAAATGGTTGGTCGGCGCTCAGCTCCGGCACGATATAATGGTAATTGGTGTCGAACCATTTGGTCATTTCCATCGCAGGCACATCCAGCCCGCCTTCCTGACGACCCCGCGCCATCGCGAAATAGGTGGTGAAATCCACCAGCCCTTGCGTGCTCTGATAGCGGGCGGGTACGGCACCCACCATGCAGGCGGTATCCAGCACCTGATCGTAAAACGAGAAATCATTGCTGGGGATATGGTCAATCCCGCGCTCTTTCTGCCATTCCCAGTGCTGGCGGCGCAGTTTTTTCCCGGCTTCCATCAGCTCGGATGCAGACATCGACCCTTTCCAATAGCCTTCCACGGCTTTTTTGAGTTCGCGCTGTGCACCGATGCGGGGAAATCCCAGGTTGGTCGCCAGAACCATACGATTCGTCCTTCTGCTTGTTAAAAAACGTACGAACGCTCACGGCTATCGGAAATCATTCGTTCGGTCAACAGGTGGAATCGGGGGGGCAGGGCTAAAGACTCGGTGAGTGGCCATGCATCCGGTCCCCTCTCCCGCGAAGCGGGGGAGGGATAGGGAGGGGGTAAACCCTCTCCCTGTGGGATGAGTTCGGCGTATACGCCGAAGGGTGAGGGAATCTTCCCCTCCCCCTCCCGGTCTCGCTAACGCGACTCGATGGACTGCCGTCCATCTCACGCGGCGAGCCTCCCTCCCCCGCGATGCGGGAGAGGGGGCATTATCCTATGGCGCGGCACAAAATCCAGTCGATATCCTGATGGCCGCCGACATCGAAAAAATGCTCGCCGACGCGCTCAAAGCCGAAGCTGGCATAGAGGGTCTGCGCACGGAAATTCTGCTCCCACACGCCGAGATAGAGTGCCCGCACGCCCTGGCGGGTGGCGGTGTCGATGCAGAGATGGATGAGTTGTTTTCCGAGTCCCTTCCCCTGCGCCCGGCTATACACATAGAGCCGCTGGAGTTCGGCGGTGTGCGCGTCGTCATTGCGAGGAGTCGCAGACGACGAAGCAATCCAGTCTGTTTCCTTTCGCTGGATTGCCGCGCTCCCTTTGGTCGCTCGCAATGACGGAGTATCCCCAAACCGGTTCGGCCCCAGCATGGCATAGGCGCATAGGCCTGCCGCATCCTCCACCACCCAGGTGGTGAGGGTGGGGTCATTGATTTCGGCCGCCTGCTTTTCCGGGTAGAAACGCTCCGCCAGGAACCGTTCCAGATGCTCCGGCTGGTAGAGATGCGCGAAGGTCTCCACAAACGTGTCGATTGCCAGCTGCGAGAGGGCAGCGGCGTCAGACGGGGTGGCACGCCGGAGTGGTGATTGCATTATTTTTTCTGAGTAGAAGTCGCAGGAGATACGCTGCCAACTAGGCTGGGCAACTCTTCTGCTGTTCTTGCGGGGGAGCGGTACACTGGCCCAGTATCTGCTCCAGAAGGAGCGTTTTGTGTCGCAAAGTTTTCCTCTTCGGTCGTTGGGTGTGCTGGAGCTACTACTGTTGCGGGTTCTTGTGTCATCGGCGTGTGTGTCCTTAAGGAAATGTTAATGCAGTTAGATTCGCTTGTGGCAAGTCCCTCATAGAAAGTCAACATTGTCGTGTATATGTCACAATCTTCAAGCTCTTCTCCCCTTTACGAAGCCATCAAACTCCTCCTATAGTCGTGGATTCAAGGAGTATTTCCATGCCGCAACACTGGATGAAAACCGACGCCTTCACCGCCATCAGCCCGGCGGCTTATCTGGATGAGCACCGGCTCGTTTCCCACCTGTTATCTGAATTGCGTTACGACGACATTCAGCGTCAGCGGGTGTTCAACCGTGCCTTCCGCATGGTGATGGAGGTGCGCGACCATGCTGAGCTGGGGCTGGATGCATTTTTGCAGGAATACAGCCTGGATAAACGCGAGGGCGTGCTGATCATGTGCCTTGCCGAGGCGATGCTCCGCATTCCCGATACCCTCACCGTGGACGCGCTGATTAAGGATAAATTCCGCGATGCGGATTGGAGCCAGCATCGTGGCAAAAGCGAATCGCTGCTGGTGAATGCCTCCACCTGGGGGTTGATGCTCACCGGTGGTGTGCTGGAACTGGGCGAAGAAGCCGAGGAAGGCGGTATGCAGGGTATCTGGAAGCGGCTTGTCTCCAAAAGTGGCGAGCCGGTGATCCGCAAGGCCTTTGAGCAGGCGATGCGTATCATGGGGCGGCAATTCATTCTGGGGCGCGACGTCACCGAAGCCCTGAAGGAAGCGAAGAAGGACGCCAAACAGGGCTACCTCCATTCCTTCGATATTCTGGGGGAGGCGGCGCGCAACGAAGCCTACGCCCAGCATTATATCAGCGGCTATAAGGAGTTGCTGGCGCAGCTCGCCCCGCAGGTGGATCGCAACCAGCCGATGCATCGCCGTCCGGGGGTGTCGATCAAGCTCTCCGGCCTGCATCCGCGCTATGAATTCGCGCAAAGCGAGCGGGTACGCGCCGAGTTGGTACTCCGCCTGAAGGAACTGCTGTTGCTCGCCCGCGATGCCGGGATCATCGCCGCAATCGACGCCGAGGAAGCGGCCAGGCTGGACATCTCGCTGGAGGTATTCCACGCCGTCTACACCGACCCCGCCTTTAAGGATTACGAGGGGATTGGCCTCGTGGTGCAGGCCTATCAGAAACGTGCGCCCTTTGTCATCGACTGGCTGGCGGAACTGGCGCGGCTTCATGGGCGGCAAATCCCCGTGCGTCTGGTGAAGGGTGCCTATTGGGACGCCGAAATCAAGCACGCGCAGGTGCAGGGACTCCTCAGCTATCCGGTCTATACCCGCAAGGAGAATACCGACCTCGCCTACATGGTCTGCGTGCAGAAATTGCTGGATTACGGCAAGCTATTCTACCCGCAATTTGCCACCCATAACGCCCACACCATGGCCTTTGTGCTGGAGATGGCGAACAAAAACGCGGTGTTTGAATTTCAACGGCTGCACGGCATGGGCGAGGCGTTGCAGGCGCAATTGCTGAAAGAACGTGGCGATGAAATCGGCTGCCGCATTTACGCACCGATTGGCACCCATGTCGATCTGCTCGCCTATCTGGTGCGGCGTCTGCTGGAAAACGGCGCCAATACCTCCTTCATCAACCGTATGGCCGACAAGGATCGCCCGATCGACGGGGTGATCGAAGACCCGACCGTGACCGTCTCTCAACATAAAGGTTCGCATATGAATCCCCGCATTGCCCTTCCACAAAACCTCTATGGCGCGTCGCGTCCCAACGCATTGGGGGCGGAGCTTTCCAACCGCAAAACCTGGGAGACACTTTCCGGCGAGCTGGAGCGGTTTATATCCACCCAGTGGCAGGCCTCGCCCATCATCGGCGGCAAGGTGGATGTGGTGGGGGAAACGCGCAAGGTGATGAACCCCGCCAACCCGGAGGATCAGGTGGGGGTGGCGATTCACGCTTCCGAGGCCGAGATGGAGCGTGCGGTGGCGCTCGCCGCCCACGCGCAACCCGCATGGGACGCGACTCCGGCATCGCAGCGTGCCGCGATACTCCGCCGGGCAGGCGATTTGATGGAAGCGCGGATGCCCGAAGCCATGGCCATCTGCATTCGCGAAGCCGGGAAGGGGCTGAACGACGCCATCGCGGAAGTGCGCGAAGCGGTAGATTTCTGCCGCTACTATGCCGATCAGTGCGAAGCACAGTTTGCGGCGCCCCTGCCACTTCCTGGCCCCACGGGCGAAGCAAACTCGCTGGAGTTGCACGGGCGCGGGGTGGCATTCTGCATCAGCCCGTGGAATTTCCCGCTCGCCATTTTCACCGGTCAGGTGGTGGCGGCGCTTGCAGCGGGCAACAGCGTGCTTGCCAAACCGGCCGAGCAAACCGCGCTGATTGGTGCCTGGGCGGTGAAGATTCTGCACGAGGCCGGAGTGCCTGCGGAAGCGCTGCATTTCCTCCCCGGTTCCGGCCGGGTGATGGGGGCGAAGCTCCTGCCCGATCCACGGGTGATGGTGGTGGCTTTCACCGGCTCCACCGAAACGGCGCGCACCATCAACCAGACGCTCGCGGCACGTAACGGGCCGATCGCCGCCTTGATTGCCGAAACCGGCGGGCAGAACGCCATGATCGTCGATAGTTCCGCCCTGCCGGAACAGGTGGTGGATGATGTCATCCGCTCCGCCTTCCACAGCGCGGGCCAGCGATGCTCGGCGCTGCGGGTGCTGTATCTACAGGAGGAAATCGCGGACAAAGTGCTGGATCTGCTGAAAGGCGCGATGCAGGAATTGCGCTTAGGCGACCCGTGGAACCTCGCCACCGACATTGGGCCGGTGATCGACGCGAAAGCGCAAACTGACCTGAACGCACATATCGCCCGCATGAGGCAGGAAGCGACGCTGATTGCGGAAGTCCCCACCCCCACCCTCAAGGGCAGTTTTGTCACCCCCACCGCCTTTGAGATTCCCGGTATCGACGTGCTCACGGGCGAGGTGTTCGGCCCCATCCTCCATGTGGTGCGGTTCAAGGGCGGAGAGATCGACAAGGTGGTGGACGCCATCAACGCGACCGGCTTCGGCCTGACGCTCGGCGTGCATAGTCGCATCGAGGCGCATTGGCGGCAGATCATGGCGCGGGCAAAAGTGGGGAATCTCTACATCAACCGCAGCATGATCGGCGCGGTGGTGGGCGTGCAGCCCTTCGGCGGCGAGGGGCTTTCCGGCACCGGCCCAAAGGCAGGCGGGCCGCATTACCTGCCGCGCTTCGCCGTGGAACGCACCCGCACCATCAACACGGCCGCGATTGGCGGCAATCTGGAGCTGATTGCGAGGGGGTAGGGGGAAGAAAGGCACGCGGCTGTCACAAAACGGTGATATTTGTGATGTATGGCTGACCTCCTCATTCATACAAGGAGGTTGTGATGGCTGTAATGGATCGGTTGAATCGGCGTGGTGTGACGGTTGAGGCGGACTCGCTGTTTGAGAGTATCAATGCTCACCGTATCAGAGGAGCGCACCCTGTTGACGTGGTGTCTGGAGTCGATGGGAGCGCTACGTTCGACACTATGACACAGGGGGACGGGGGTAGAATATACGAAACCTACGATGTCGGTGCCAGTCGTGCCCCCGCAGTGGCGGAGGCACTACGTCAGAATGGTTTTACCGTGGTGGCGGAGTAGAGAACCTGCTGTTTTCAGAGCCGTTCATTGGTGAAAGGGGAGAAGGGTAGATGAAGCAGATACGGATGGATGAGCTGCGTGGAGGGCAGGTGGATCAGGCGATTCAGATCGTCCAGAAGCGCACACAGGGGCCGGAAAGCGACACGCTTGTTTTTTCAGTGAGAGCAGGAGGAGATGCGCAGGGCGTTGAGATACGCTATGGGAACCTGCCTGAAGGGGTTGCTGTGGACGCATCGGGTGATCTGACGCGTTTAGGAGTGCCGAATCGGATCGGTTAGGCGCTGGATGTTAGGCAACATAGGTAACAGACAAGAGGTAAGAGATGAGTCCGACACAAGTGGTCGTGAAGTATAATCGGGGTGGAAAATCGGAAGAAGCATCTGTGGAGGTTTTCAACGTCCTAGTGGGTAAAGCAGACATTGGCGAGGTTGGTGCCGGGATGGATGAGTATCACATCCGCAATTCCCATGCGGCAGAGGAGGTGGTAGCAGGCATTGCAGGTTTAGGGTTGCAGAACGTCCCAGGGCTTACGGTGGAAGTGGTAAAAACCTAGCTGCCTACCATCACCTCTTGCACCCGTGGCCGTGCGTTGTAGGTGCTGGCGAGCACCGCGCCATAGGCTCCGGCAGTGCGGATGGCGAGCAGGTCACCCGCAACCACCGGCGGCATGGGGCGTTGTTCCGCGAAAATATCGCTGGTTTCGCATACCGGCCCGACAATATCCACGGGGGAGAACGGCGCATCCGCTTCGGCTTCCCGCACCGGGATGATGGTGTGATAGGCGCCATAAAGCGCCGGACGCAGCAGGTCGTTCATCCCGGCATCCACGATGAGGAAGGTGCGGGAGGAGTGGCCAGTTGCCAGTTGCCAGTTGCCAGCAGACTGAGGACTAGCAACTGATAACTGACCACTTCTTTTGACATAAATCACTTCCGTCACCAGCACTCCCGCATTGGCGACGATCATCCGCCCCGGCTCAAACACCAGTTCGCAGGGTAAATCCCCCACCACTTTTTTGACGCTCTCCGCGTAGAGCGCGGGCGAGGGCGGTTCTTCCTGATGGTACGGCACACCCAGCCCACCGCCTAAATCCAGCACCGAGATGGGGAATCCTTCCGCCAGCAAGGCGCGGGTGAAGTCGCACACTTTCGCAAAGGCCTGCTCGAAGGGCGGCAGCGAGGTCAGTTGCGAGCCGATATGCACCGACACCCCCTGCACGGCGATCCCCGGCAGGCTGCGTGCATGGTGGTACATGCCCCAGGCTTCCTCCATGCTGATACCGAACTTGGTATCCTTCTTGCCGGTGGAGATTTTGGCGTGGGTTTGCGGATCCACATCCGGGTTGAGCCGCAGAGCAATGGGGGCTTTGACCCCCATTTCACACGCCACCTGGTTGAGCAATTCCAGCTCCGGAAGCGATTCCACATTATACTGAAACACGCCCAGCCCCAGCGCATAGGCCATCTCGCGCCGCATCTTCCCCACACCGGAAAAGACGATTTTACCCGGTGGAATCCCGGCCTCCACGGCCAGCGCAATCTCTCCGGCAGAGACGACATCCGCCCCGCTACCGAGTGCCGCGAGCGTTTGCAACACCCCCGCATGGGCATTGGCTTTCACCGCATAACAGACCTTATGGGCGCGGTCGGCGAAGCTCTCCGTAAACACCTGATAATGCCGGGTGACGGTGGCTTTGGAATAGACATAAAGCGGCGTGCCGTAGCGCGCCACCAGATCGGGAATGGGGGTGTCCTCTGCGTGGAGGATGCCGTGTTGGTAGGCGAAGTGGTCCATTACGGTTGTACCGTCACCGGCGGTTCCGGATGGCGCAACTCGCCCTTCACCCCGCATCCGGTGAGGAGGAGGCATATCGCGCCAACTCCTAGAATAAGGTGCATACCACGACCGAATCCTGACTCCTGAATCCTGACCCCTCCCCTAAACATACTCATCCTCTCTGGTGGCCACCCCCACATATCCGGCAAAGCGGGAGAGGCGTTTTCTGCGCCGATACCAATGCACCGCTGCGGCCGGAATGGTGCAGACATAAAACAGCCCCAGCGCGGGAAAGGTCATCCAGGGTTCGATAATCATAAAGGCGATAATCAGTCCCGCACCGACCATGATATATCCCACCATGTCGTGACGCACGCCCATATGCTTGATGGAGAAGGTGGGCACGCGGCTGGCCATGAGCAAGGCCACCACCACCGTCCAGCCGATGCACAGCCATGCCACATCCACCATCCCCGTACCGAACTCAAAGGTAAGCATCATCGGCAGCAGCGACAGTCCCCCGCCTCCGGGAGCGGGCACGCCGGTGAAATACTGGTCGGGCGGAGGGGCGGTGACATCGCCTTCCGCCGCCTGCGTGTTGAAGCGGGCAAGCCGGATCGCGCAGCAGACCGCAAACAGCATCGCCGCTGCCCAGCCGATGCCTTTAATTTCATGCAGCTTCCAGATATACAGCACCATCGCCGGGGCGACGCCAAAGCTGATGAAATCGGAGAGCGAATCCAGTTGCGCGCCGAAGGTGCTGGTGGCGTTGAGCAGCCGGGCGAGGCGTCCGTCCATCCCGTCCAGAATGCCCGCGACGATGATCGCCGCGACGGCATATTCCCAGCGCTCATGGAAGGCAAAGCGGATCGCCGAAAGCCCGGCACACAGCGCCATGATGGTAATCATGTTGGGGAAGAGCTTGCCCAGCGGCAGCATCCGACGCGATTCGGTGGTCACGGGAGGAGGTAACATAAGCGCCAACCTACACAGTTTGATGTTGGCGGGCAAGGCCAACTATGGTAGCACCGGAGGCATGAAATTATACATCTACGATCACTGCCCCTTCTGCGTTAAAGCCGAGATGATCTTCGGGCTGAAAGGCATTCCGTTTGAGCCAATCATTTTGCTCAATGATGACGAGGAAACGCCCATCCGCATGATCGGCCAGAAAATGGTGCCGATTCTCGAAAAAGACGACGGCACCCACCTGCCGGAGAGTATGGATATCGTCGCCTATGTCGATGGACTGGATGGGAAGCCGATTGTCAGTGGCCCCACCCGCCCGGTGGTGGCGGAGTGGATTGCCGGCACCGACCCGTATCGCAGCCCGCTCGTCATGCCGCGTTGGGTGCAGGCGCCGCTCCCGGAATTTGCCACCGAGGGCGCACGCGCCTATTTCACCAAAAAGAAAGAAGCGATGCGCGGCCCGTTTGCCGAGCATCTGGTGCGTAGCCACGAATATATTGCGGCGGCGAACGCGCATCTCGCATTGCTGGAGCCGCTGATCGTCTCGCCGCGTGGGGTGAACCGCGACCTCTCCACCGACGATTTCCACCTGTTTGCCACCCTGCGCAGCCTGTCGATTGTCAAGGGTTTGCGTTTCCCGCCGAAAGTGCTCGCCTATATGGAGCAGATGGCGACGGCCAGCGGCGTGGCGCTGCATACCGATATCGCATTGTAATCACACGAAGGAGTAGACTTTATGCAACATTTCTCAGCCGATCAGCTTCGGCAATTCATTGAGCGCATCGAACGTCTGGAGGAAGAAAAAAAGGGCATTCAGGACGACATCAAGGACGTGTTTCTGGAAGCAAAGGCCACCGGGTTTGAGCCAAAGATCATGAAGCAGGTCATACGGTTGCGCAAGCTCGACAAGCCGGAATTAGACGAAACCGAATTTTTGCTCGAGGCCTATAAATCGGCGCTGGGGATCGTAACCAGCTACGCACAGGAAGCCGAACCGGAAGATATGGCCGCTTGACAGAAAGCGGGAAGACTTCTACCCTAAGCGTCGGAAATTAAACCTTAAAAACCAGTTAAGGAATTAGCGATATGTCTGAAGCAAACAAGTCCTCCTCGCCTGCCGGCGGTTCCGCTTCCGCCTCCGGCAGCAGCACCGATAGCGCCAAAAAATCAGCCCCCTTCTCTGCGCCGGTGGCCTCTAATCGTCCTGCGGCGGCGGCACCTGCTGCGTCCAAACCTGAGGCACCTTCCGCCACTGCCCCGTCCCGCGTGGTGGCCATTGGATCGGGCAAGCCGGCCTCCTCGACTTCGGCGAAACCGGCAGGGAAACCTGCCAAACCAGCGCCTGCTGCCAAATCTGCAACCGCGAAACCGGCGGCGGCATCCGCCAGCAAATCGACCTCCTACAAGCCCTATGCATCGGCCAAACCGGCCTCCAAACCCAGCAGCGGGAGCAACTGGAATCCGGCAGCGGCGGCAGCGGGCAACCCATGGTCTACCGCGCAAGGGTGGCAGAATCCGTTCAGCGACTGGACCAACACCGCCAGCACCCAATGGGGCAATATCGGCACCGGCGATGCCACGGCGGCGGTTTCCAATGCCATGCGCTTTGGTCATGAAAATATCGAGGCCGCAGTAGAGTGCGGGTCGGTTGCCAACCAATGGGCACGCAATGTCCGTCAGGAAGCGATGCAATACGCCACCGCTACCATGGCGAATGCGACAGATGCCTCGCGTCGGGCGCTGGAATGCCGCACCGCGCATGACTTTGCTGAACTGTGCAATCGCAACTTCCAAAGCAGCACCGAGATGTATGTCGATTACCTGTCGCGCCTCTCTTCCCTGTGGTTCAAGCTCTCGGCCGATACGACCGAGCCGCTGGGTGCACGGGTGAGTGCTGCTACCTCCGAATGGACGCAGAACATCCAGTCGGCGACGAAGAAGTAGATGACGCGATAGGCTTCCGTTGAAATTCAGAGGGATGATGGAGCGAAAATGTCGGTTTTTCGAGCGCCGAAATGATTGTACATGTGGGTACATGACATGAGGAGCGGAGAGGAAACCAGCATTTGCAGCCCGTCAGAGCCTGAAGCTCAGCGAAGGCTGATTGTTACCTGTGTGGTCCCGGCTGCGTTTCAGGATGGCGAAATCGAAACAGTGAAACGGCTCCTGCAGGATGCGAGGGCCGTTCTGCTTTCCACCGATTGGCTTTCGGAAGGGCGGGCTTGCGATCTGCGCGTCACCCATCCGGACGCGATGGCACTTCATCATGCGCTGGAGCTCCTGCGTGACCGGCTGGATTTAGTAGTGCAGCCGGACACCTCTCACCGTCGCAAAAAGCTCCTCGTCAGCGATATGGATTCCACACTGATCCTTCAGGAATGTCTGGATGAACTGTCGGATGAAGTGGGGATGAAAACCCATGTCGCGGCCATCACCGAACGGGCGATGAATGGCGAGCTGGATTTCCATCAGGCCTTGCGTGAGCGGGTGGCGCTGTTAAAGGGGCTTCCCTTTTCCGTGTGCGAGCGCGTGTTTAACGAGCGGATCGCCCTGATGCCGGGGGCGGAGAGTCTTGCTGCCACCATGCGGGTAAACGGCGCGCATCTGGTGGTGGTGTCAGGCGGATTCACGCCCTTTACCTCGCGGGTGCGGGACGCGCTGGGCTTCCATGCCGATTACGCCAATACTCTGGAAACAGACGCGCTAGGAAACCTTACCGGCACGGTGGCCGATCCTATTCTGGATAAGGATGCCAAGCGGGAGATTATGGATGCAGAACGCCATGCCCGCGTATTACCGGTGGAAGCCACGCTGGCACTGGGTGATGGCGCTAACGATATTCCCATGCTGCAGGCGGCAGGGTTGGGGGTGGCGTATCACGCCAAGCCTGCGGTGAATGCGGTGGTGCCCGCACAACTGCGCCACGGCGATTTACGCAGCCTGCTCTACCTTCAGGGGTATAAGGATGCGGAGATCATTGGATAGAAAGACGTTGCGGCAACTCACCCCTCCCTGAATGGGAGGGGTCGGAATCGTTCACGATTCCGGGGGAGGGTGATTGCCACCATACGTCACCCCCTCCCGGTCTCGCTGGCGATTCGCGACGCTCACGCCGCTCGCCGACCTCCCCCATCAAGGGGGAGGTAAACCATCGATAGGATGTATCAGGATGAACCCATCTTTCCCCGTCTTTCCGCTTTACTTCCTCGCCTCCCTCGCGGGTATTTATGTGCTGGCGGCGGCCAAACCGCTGCTGCTGCCCTTTGTGATTGCCCTCTTTATCTGGTACCTGATGCATGCCCTCGCCGAAGGCTATCACAGGCTGTTGCCACGTTTTCCGCGTCTGTGTTTCGGGCTCGGAATTGCCAGCTTCTTTGCCTTCATCTGGGCGCCCATCCAGTTTGTAGAGCATCATTTGCAGGATGCAGTGCAGCTTGCCCCTACCTACCGCGCCAATATCGAGGCGATGCTAGCCAAGGCATTTGGCGCGTTGCATCTGGAACAGGCCGATGTGGTGCAGCGCATTCGGGATAGTCTGGATGTCGGCAGCCTGCTTTCCGGCATTGCGGAAGGGCTGGCGAGTGCCGCCAGTAACACGGTGCTGATTCTCCTCTATGTGGTGTTTCTGATTCTGGAGCAGCGGAGTTTCCCCCGCAAGCTGGTGGCGATGAGTGGCGATGCCGACCGTGCCAAACGCTGGCAATCCATTGTGAGGGACGTGCATAAGCGGGTGCGGGGCTATTTATGGGTCAAGACGCTGGCGAGCATCCTCACTGCGGTGCTCAGTTATGGGGTGATGTGGGGCGTGGGGCTGGATTTCGCCGGGTTCTGGAGCGTGCTGGTGTTTTTCTTCAATTTCATCCCGAATTTGGGTGGGCTGCTCAGCATTGCCTTGCCTGCGCTTCAGGCGCTCGCCCAGTATGATAGCTTCACCCCGCTGCTGATTCTGGTTGCGGGCACGGGCGCGATCCAGTTTGCGATTGGGAACTTTATGGAGCCGCGACTGATCGGCAATACGGTGAATCTGAGTCCGTTGGTGATTCTCCTCTCGCTGGTCTTGTGGGGCACCATCTGGGGCGTGGCCGGGATGTTCCTCTGCGTGCCGCTGACCGTGATCGTGATGATTGTGCTGGCGGAATTCCCCTCCAGCAGGCCCATTGCGGTGCTGCTCTCGCAGGATGGGAAGATATAGCGATCAGTTGTCAGTTGCGAGTTGCCAGTGGGTATCGTATCTGACAACTGGCAACTTAATACTGGCAACTTTATGCAAACTATCCTCATCACCGGAGCCGCCCGCCGTATTGGCCGCGAGATCGCCTTGGGACTCGCCGCCGATGGCTGGGATATCGCGCTTCATTACCATCACTCGCAGGGCGAGGCGGAAAGCGCCGCGCAGGCGATTCGCGCTCTGGGGCGGCGGGTGGTGCTGCTTGCCGCTGATCTGAATGATGCCGACGCAGTGCAACGGCTCGTCCCTCGTGCGGTGGAGGGATTGGGAGGGCTTTCCTGTCTCATCCACAATGCCTCGCTGTTTGAGAAGGATTCCCCCGCCACCCTGACGCCGGAGAGCTGGCACCGGCATATGGATCTGCACGCACTCGCACCCGCATTGCTGGCGAGGGAGTTCGCCGCGCAATATGAGGGGGAGGCAGGCAACATCATCCACCTGACCGACGCTTGCCTCAACTGGTCGCTCTCGCCGGAATTTCTCTCCTATACGGTGAGTAAAGCGGCGCTGTGGAACCTCACCCAACTGCTCGCCAAGGGACTCGCCCCGTGCATCCGGGTGAACGCGATTGCTCCCGGCCCGACCCTTCCAAGCCACCACGATACCGAGAGCGGGGCCTATGACCGGCTGGTCGCCTCCACCCCGATGCAACGGGCCTCCAGCCCGGAGGAAGTGGTGCAGGCGGTGCGGTTTGTGCTCTCTACCCCCAGCCTCACCGGCCAGATGATCGCCCTCAACAGCGGCATGCATTTGTTACCGGGCGTGCGGTAGGACTAGCCACCTTCTCTCTGCTCCGCTATGGTGGCGCGCATGTCTGACCCATTGCCCTTATTGGATGTACGCAACCTCTCGATCTCGGTGCCGGAAGGGAAGGGGGAGCGTACGCTCGTCAAGCCGCTGAGCTTCACGCTCGCCGCTGGGGAAACGCTGGCGCTGGTGGGCGAAAGCGGTTCGGGGAAGTCGCTCACTGCGCTGTCCCTGCTGCGGCTGATTTCCGCACCTCTGGTCCTCTCGAAGGAGAGTCAGGTGTGGTATCGGGAGAACCCTCTCCCTGTGGGAGAGGGCAGGGTGAGGGGAAATCCAGACCTCGACAAAACATCCCTCACCCCGGCCCTCTCCCAAAGGGAGAGGGAGAAGATCGACCTCGCCTCCTGCCCGCTACCGCAACTGCGTAGCATCCGCGGCAACCGCATCGGGATGATCTTTCAGGAGCCGATGACGGCGCTGAACCCGCTGCACCCCATCGGGCGGCAGATCGCCGAGAATATCCTGTTGCATCAACCCCTCACCAAGCCGCAGGCGAAAGCGCGTGTGGTGGAACTGCTGGAACAAGTAGGGCTGGGCAGCCTCACCACACGCCTGCATGCGTACCCGCATGAACTGAGCGGCGGGCAGCGGCAGCGGGTGATGATCGCCATGGCGATCGCCAACAGCCCGGCGCTGCTGATTGCCGATGAACCGACCACCGCGCTGGATGTCACCGTGCAGGCGCAGGTGCTGCAACTGCTGCGCGATTTGCAACGGAGTATGGGCATGGCGATGCTGCTCATCACTCATGACCTGCATATCGTGCGCGACATGGCCGACCGGGTGTTGGTGATGCGCCACGGAGAAAAGGTAGAGGAGGGGGCGACGAACACCCTGTTTGCAGCCCCTCAGCACGACTACACCAAGGCGCTGATTGCCGCCACTCCCAGCGATCATGCACCTGCGCCCCTGCCGGATGCTGTACCCCTGCTGACGATGGAGCGGTTAAGCGTTGCCTTTCCCAAAAAGCGGGTGCTGAACGGCAAGCCGGAGATGACACCGGTGGTGCGGGATGTGAGCCTTACCCTGTACAAAGGCGAAACGCTGGGGCTGGTGGGGGAGAGTGGTTCCGGCAAAACCACGTTGGCACTCGCCTTGTTACGGTTGGTAAAAAGCACCGGCACGATTCGTTTCGGGGAGGAGGCGATAGAGGGCTACAGCACCGCGCAGATGCGGCCCTTGCGCCGTCGCCTGCAAATGGTGTTTCAGGACCCCTATAGCAGCCTCAACCCGCGCATGATGGTGCGGGATATTCTGCTGGAAGGGTTGCGGACGCATCGCAGCGCCTTGCCCGCACTTGATCCGGAAGGCAAGGGCATGGAATGGCTGATCGACCGGGCGCTTACCGATGTGGGGATGGAGGTTTCCGCCAAACATCGCTATCCGCACGCTTTCAGCGGCGGGCAACGGCAGCGTATCAGCATTGCGCGGGCGCTGGTACTCCGGCCGGAACTTATCATCCTCGACGAACCAACCTCCGCGCTCGATGTGCTGACGCAGGCGCAGGTGCTGCATCTGCTACGCGACCTGCAACAGCGCTATCAACTGACCTATCTGCTCATCAGCCACAATCTGCCGGTCGTACGCTGTCTGGCGCATCGCACGGCAGTGCTGAAAGGCGGCGAGGTAGTGGAATACGGTGCCAGCGAATCGCTCTTCAGCCACCCCGCCCACGCCTATACGCGGGAATTGCTAAAGGCCGTGGGGATGGGGGCGTAACGGTTAAGCGGAGCGGTAGCCAAGTTGGGTTTTGGCGCGGGTGACCATATCTCGCAACTCTGCTTCTGAAACCACCGGTTCGGGGGTGGCAGTCACTGTCGCGGTTGGAGTGACAGGCTGTTGGGTTGGGTCCACCGGCGCTCCACCGTTTTGTAGTCCTGCAAGTATGAGTGCTTCCTCTATGCTGATCATGGGGGGGTACATCATGGGAAATCCTTTCAAGATAAGTGCTGCCACATTAACGATTGATCTGCGCCTCCTGTCAACCCCCTTGCATTCCCCTGCCTGATGACTAGAGTCGTGACCTATCCCGATCACCCATAGCAAGGACGTACCTCATGACCTTCACCCTGCCTCCGCTTCCGTATGCCAACACCGCGCTGGAGCCGCATATCACGGCGCGCACGCTGGAATTCCACCATGGCA
This sequence comes from Rickettsiales bacterium, assembly GCA_044368015.1. Classification (GTDB taxonomy): domain Bacteria; phylum Pseudomonadota; class Alphaproteobacteria; order Rickettsiales; family RI-342; genus JBIPLF01. Next base: position 62,039 of record JBIPLF010000003.1, on the reverse strand, counting down.
AGCATCATAATGCCTATGTGGTGAAGCTGAACGAGCTGATTGCCGGAAACGACCTCGCCGGAAAATCGCTGGAAGAAATTATCCATGCATCGGCCAAGGATGCCACCAAAGCGGGCATCTTCAACAATGCAGCCCAAGTGTGGAACCATACCTTCTACTGGCATTGCATGACCCCGAACGGCGGCGGTGAACCCACCGGCGCACTGGCCGATGCCATCCGCAGCAGCTTCGGCAGTCTGGATGCCTTCAAGGCCGAATTCAAAAACGCAGCACTCACCCAGTTCGGCAGCGGATGGGCGTGGTTGGTGGCTGAAAACGGTCAGTTGAAAATCACCAAAACCGCCAATGCCGATACGCCGATGGTGCATGGCCAGACCGCCATCCTCACCTGCGATGTGTGGGAACATGCCTATTATATCGACTTCCAAAACCGTCGCCCCGATTATGTGGACACGTTCTTAAATAGCCTCGTCAACTGGGCATTTGCGGCGGAGCAATTCGCCAAGGCGGCGGAGAAAAAAGCGGCGTAGGTGCAGAGAGCTTTAGAAAAATAACCGTCCGTTATAATTTTAAGTTGATCTTATTCTTATAGTGCCCTATAAATCACCCTAGTATTCACTACGAGCAAGGGAGAAAAGGGGTATGCTAAAAAGACATGAAGATCAGCTATGGGAACGTCTGGATCAACTGTATGCTAACGGGACTACGTTTATCAGTTTGGGAGAGCTCTATCATTGGTATAACGTCCAGCGGATATCTAAATCTCCTTGGAGAGATATTAAGGCCCGCTGGGAGAGATTACTGGAAGAGAAAGAAGAAGGGTATTACGACCCGCAGATTGCAGAAGTCTCTGGTGGGGTATCATTCTTTTACTCAAAGAAACCAGGAAGACTAAGTGTTCTTGCAGAATAGATCATTCCGGCTCCTTAGCTTTTGTGATCGCGTCATCAACCCCATAGGCATGCAACTCCGCGCCGTGGGTTTTTAGCCAGTGGCGGGCCTGCTTGTATTCCGGCATCAGGCTCGCCACCACCGACCAGAAGCGCGGGCTATGGTCCATATGTTTCAGATGCGCGGCTTCGTGGAGGATCACATAGCGCATCACCTCCGGCGGGGCGAAGACCAGCCGCCAATTGAGGGTGATCACCCCTTGCGCGGTGCAGCTTCCCCACCGGCTGGAGAGATCCCGCACCCGCAATCCTGCATGCGCCGTGCCGAGTGTCGCACAGGCGGCATCCAGTATGGGAAGCGCCGTGTCATGGGCGGTCTGTTGCAGCCAGCGCACCGCTTTGCGGCCCAGATGTTCGGGCGGGCCGGAGAGCCACAGGATGGTGGATTCAGGGTTCGGGATCCAGGATTCAGAAAGAGCTGTTTCTCTGAATCCTGGATCCTGAATCCTGACCCCTGATTCCACCCACGCCACTCCCCGCAACTTCCCCGTATGCCGCAGGGTGAGGGGCGCACCGCACACGGTGAGCGTCGCTCCTTCGCCAATCCGCACCGGTTGGGGACGGGCGGCCAGACGCGCCTCCATCCAGCCGCGATGCCGCTCCACAAATCCGTGAATCTGCTTTTCCGTCGCCCGTGGAGGTGCCACCACCTGCGCCACCCCCTCCCGCGTGATGCGTAAGGAAAGGCGTTTGGCCCGCGGGTGCCGTTTAATGGCGATCATGCCCGCCTCGTCAACAGTACGCGCAGATTCCAGCATTGTGTATGGCGTGGCGCTCTGGTGGTGCTGCGTTCTTTCCAGAAGGAGCAGGCGCCCCGCATGCCATCCCGCCAGCCACGCCAGGCGGAGCGGCCCTGTCCGCGGAAGAGTGCCTGATAGAAAAGCAGCTTGGTCAGCAGCAGATGCATGACCAGTACCCGGAAGGGCAGGTGCTTGGCCGCCATCCAGAACCGGTTGCGAAACCCGTGATAGGTGGAAAAATCACTGCGCTTGCCGGTGAGCGCCGAACCGGCATGATTCACCAGCGCGTGCCGCAGTTGCAAACAACGATAGCCCGCCGCCTGAAGCCTGAAGCCCAGCTCCACATCCTCGCAATAACAGAAGAAGCGCGCATCGAAGCCGCCAAGCTGCAAAAAAACATCACGCCTGTACAGGGCGCTGGCCCCACAGGGAGAAAACACCTCGCGGTCGGCGGTGGGCAGGGCATCCATCCGCGCACCGTAATAGCTACGAAAAGGGATGCCGTAACAGACCTGATCGCCGAAGCCGTCGGCGAGGTGCGGGTCGTGTAATTGGCGTTGCGTAGAACCAAACACGGCGTATTCCGGATGCGCGTCTGTGGCGGCATGTAACTGCGCCAGCCAGTCGGGGGCAGGAATGGCATCGGGGTTGAGGAGGGCGATCCACGGTGTTTCCGCCAGCTTCGCCGCCTGATTATTGGCCGCCGCAAACCCCATATTCTCGCGGTTACGCACGATTTTCAGCCACGGATAGGCAGGAATCGCCTCCAGCGAACCGTCGGTAGAGGCGTTATCCACCAGCATCGCGGTGAAGTGGAAATCGCTCTGCGCCGCCAGTCCCTCCAGACAGTGCAGAATCCAGTCTCCGGCGTTATAGGTAATAATCAACACCGTAACCCACGGAGGCATTGACGAAACCGTGTCTTTTCCGTATGGTGCCGCGCTCATATGTAGATTTGCCGAACATAAAGGTGGTATATCATGGCTGTTCCTAAAAGAAAAACGTCCAAATCCCGTCGCAATATGCGCCGTTCGCACCATGCGCTGAAACCGGTCGCCGTATCCTACGATGCCGAAACCGGTGCGCCGCATCGTCCGCACCATATTGCCGCAGAGGACGGACATTACAAGGGTAAGCAGGTCACTCAGGCCAAAATAAACGCCTAAAACCCTACTGCTGCGGAACATCTGCTTGGGCTGGAGCCTCTCTCCAAACATGTCATGTATGAAGGATACACTCATGTTTTTCGGTGTCCATCCCGGCGCGCTTTCCTCACAGAAGCGGGTTTTTCCTCTTTGCAGGCAACGTCTCGCATGAGCCTTCCCACCGACATGGCGCGAGGCACGGTAATTGCGCTCGATGCGATGGGTGGCGATCACGCGCCGCTTGCTGTCATTGAAGGCGCTGCCAAGGTCGCGGCAGAGGATGCCGGGCTTTCCTTCCTGATCTTCGGCGATGAGGCGAAGATTGCCCCCTTGCTTGCCAAGCATCCGGCGCTTTCCCGTGTGGCGACCCTTCACCATACCGACCACGCGATTGCAGCGGATGAGAAACCCTCGGCGGCGATCCGTCAGGGCAAACAGACCAGCATGCGGCTCGCCATTCAGGCGGTGGCCGATAAGCAGGCCTCTGCGATCGTTTCTTCCGGCAATACCGGCGCGCTGATGGCCCTCTCCACCAAATTGCTCAAAACCCTCCCCGGCATTGATCGCCCGGCGATTACCTCGCTCTATCCCACCCTCACCGCCCGCTGCGTGATGCTGGATGTGGGGGCGAATGTCGCCACCGATGCCGAGCAGTTGTTCCAGTTCGCGGTGATGGGCCGCGCCTATGCGCGGGTGGTGTTTGGCAAGGAATCCCCGACGATTGGCTTGTTGAATATCGGCTCCGAGGAAATGAAAGGCCATGATGTGTTGCGTGAGGCGGCGGCCCGCTTCCGCGCCTCTTTCTTTGCGCAGGATTTCAAGGGATTTGTGGAAGGCACCGACCTCAGCAAAGGCACGGTGGATGTGGTGGTGACCGACGGCTTCACCGGCAATGTCAGCATCAAAACGACGGAAGGCTTCGCCGCGATGCTGGGCAAGGATGTGAAGGCGATGCTCAAAACCTCGTGGCTGGCGAAGATCGGTTTTGCGATTGCCCTGATCCCGCTCAAAAAACTCGCCCGCAAATACGATCCCGCCCGCTATAACGGCGCGATGCTGGTCGGCTTAAACGGTGTGGTGATTAAAAGCCATGGTAGTGCAACGACCGAAGGCTTCGCCAACGCGGTGCGGGTGGCGGCTCAGGTGGTGCGCGACGGCATGAATGAACGGGTGATGGAGGCGATGGCTCAGCAAGCACCGCAGGCAGCTTCCGTCCAGACGGAGGTGATGAGCGGTGCCTAGCGTGATTCGCGGGGTGGGGGCGTATCTGCCCGCCACTCGCCTGACCAATCAGGATATGGAAAGCCGGGTGGATACCACGGCGGAGTGGATTTCCGAACGTACCGGCATTGAAGCCCGGCATATCGCAGCGGAGGGGGAACTCACCTCTGATCTGGCGGCTGCGGCTTCGCGGGAGGCGCTGAAACGCGCCGGACTCACAGCGGCGGATGTAGATCTAATTATCGTGGCCACCACCACACCGGATGAAACCCTCCCGGCCACGGCGGTGATTTTGCAACGCAAGCTCGGTATTGCACCTTGCGCGGCGTTTGATGTGCAGGCCGTCTGTTCCGGGTTTATCTATGCGCTGGCGACCGCCGACGCGCTGCTCAAAGCCGGGGCTGCGCGTACCGCGCTGGTGGTGGGGGGCGAAACTTTCAGCCGCATTATCGACTGGACCGATCGCGGTACCTGCGTGCTGTTTGGCGATGGTGCGGGTGCGGTGATTCTGCAAACCGAAACCGCTGCAAGCGAGCATCCGCGTGGAGTGCTGGCCTACAGCTTGGGCGCAGACGGCACCACGCATGATCTCCTCTATACCGACGGTGGCGTGTCGCTCAATCAGCGGGCGGGGGTGTTGAAAATGGTCGGCAAGGAAGTGTTCCGCCACGCCGTCACCCGCATGACCAGCGCCGCGCAGCAGGTCTGCGAGAAGGCCGGTGTGCCGCTCTCGGAAGTCGATTGGCTGGTGCCGCATCAGGCCAACCGCCGGATTCTCGATGCGGTAGCCGAAAAACTAGGCTTTCCCACGGAAAAATGCATCCTCACGGTGGATCGTCACGCCAACACTTCAGCGGCGTCCATTCCGCTGGCGCTGGAGTTTGGAGTCAGCAACGGATTGATTCAGCACGGAAATAATCTGGTTTTACCCGCACTTGGCGCTGGACTTACCTGGGGTGCCTGCTTTATACGGTGGTAAAAAGGCAACTCAAGTCCTGTTTTTCTCGCGTAAGCTGGATTTGAGGGGACAGTATCATCCAAGGAGACACCTCATGACAGACAGCAAAACCCTCACCCGTGCCGAGCTGGCAGACGCGATCTACCGCGAAATCGGCCTGTCCATGACCGAATGCATGGAGATGCTGGACACGGTGCTCGAAACCGTGATCGACGCCCTGACACAGGAGGAAATGGTCAAACTCTCCGCGTTCGGCACTTTCTCCGTGCGCCACAAAAAACAACGCGTGGGCCGCAACCCGAAAACGGGGATCGAAGTGCCGATCACCCCACGCCGCGTGGTGTCGTTCCATCCATCCCTGCTGCTGAAGCAGAAGATCAACGCGGGTTAGAATCGTAGAGATTCAGAACGCAAGAAATTTGGAATTTTAGACTATTGGATGACTACTAGGGTGGTGTTGGCAGGCTTCCAACTACCAGCACCAGTCATGCCGATTCCAGTTATCCGTCATCCAGCTACGGATACAGCACCAGATGCACCGGGCCGGTGAAGCGGAGTATCCCTTGCGAGGCGTCCCACGAAAAGCCTGTGGCGGTGAGTCTTCCCATGGGGCCTTGGGCGCTGACCTGCTTGTTTCCTGCGGCGCGCTGGGTGATGAGATTCATATCCGCCGCGTCTGTTCGCACCTCATACCCCGCATCGTGGAAGAGCTGAATCTCGCCGCGTAGCTGAATCTGCTGGGTGGTGACAGTCAGCACCCCTTCCTTCGCCATGGCGGCGAGCCATGCGCCATCACCCAGCAACGCATCGGCCTGCACGTTGGTGAGCAGGATTTGGTCTTTGCCCTGCTGCGTGGCAATATCTGCCGTAACGGTGAAGGGGTTGCCCCGCTGGTCGATCCCTTGCAGGCGGGGTTTGAGCATGCTGGGCTCCTCGCCTGGTAGCAGGGTGCCTCCCTCAAACGAGAGGCGAAAGCCGTTCCCCTCCGAGCGCAACCAGGTAGTGACCGCCACGCTGACAATCAGAACGATCGCCAGCAACATGGCACCGCGTTTCAGCCGCACCACCCGGCGCGTATGGGCGCGCACCGAATCCAGAAAATGCGTATCAAGGAGGAGGATCATGGGGGTTTATGCCACCCCGGCCCGGAGCAGATCGTGGATATGCAGAATCCCCACCGGTTGGGTGCCCTCCACCACAAACAGGCTGGTGATTTTTTTGGCGTTCATTACTCCCAGCACCTCAGCGGCCAGTTGACGCGGCGCGGCGGTGATGGGGGTGTGTGTCATCACGGTGTGGGCGGCAAGCGCCAGCAGGTCGGGGCGCAGATGCCGCCGCAAATCGCCATCGGTGATGATGCCCGCAAGCGCGCCGGACGCATCCTGCACGCCCGCGCAACCAAAGCGTTTCTCGGTCATCACCAGCAGTACGTCCTGCATGGGTGTATGCTCACTCACCAGCGGAACCTCGCTGCCCGTATGCATCAGATCCTGCACGCGCACCCATTGTTTGCCGAGCTTCCCGCCGGGATGAAACACACCGAAATCCTCTGGCGTGAAGCCGCGCTGCTCCAGCAACGCCACCGCCAATGCGTCGCCCAGCGCCAGCATCATGGTGGTGGAGGTGGTGGGGGCATTGACCGGCGAGGCTTCGGGAATATCGGGCAGTACCAGCGCCACGGTGGCGGCTTCCACCAGCGCGGAGGTGTGGCGTCGTACCATGGCGACAATCGGAATGCTAAACCGCTGCGCATAGGTGATGAGCGCGTGCAGCTCGGCCGTTTCACCAGAGTTGGAAAGCATCACGAGCGTATCCTCCGGGGTGATCATCCCCAGATCGCCATGGCTGGCTTCTCCCGGATGCACGAACATCGCCGGGGTGCCGGTGGAAGCCATGGTGGCGGCAATCTTGCGGGCAATATGGCCGCTTTTGCCCATGCCCGTTACCACCACCCGACCCGTGCAACGGGCAAGCAGCGTCACGGCATCGTCGAACCGGTGATCGAGCGCTTGATGCAGGGCCTCCAACCCTTCAATCTCGCGTCGCAGCACAGCATGGGCCGAAGGAATAGCCGAAGGGGAGGGGTGTTTGTGGGGCAACACGGGGAACTCCTTAAGAGAGACGCAGGGACACATACATCGTCATTGCGAGGAGCGTAGCGACGAAGCAATCCATTCTTTCTGCTGGATTGCCGCGCTTCCTACGGTCGTTCGCAATGACGTATCCTATGCATGTATCATATTTTGCTGGGAAGCCTGCCGCAATATGCTATGAGGGTAAAATGTCTGTGAGGGAACCCATTTTTGCAGCACTCGACCTCGGCACCAACAATTGCCGGATGCTGATCGCGCAACCGGAGGGGGGAAAGCTTCGGGTGCTGGAGAGTTTCTCTCGCGTGGTGCGGCTGGGTGAAGGCGTGGCCGAAACCGGTATGCTCTCGGAAGACGCCATGCAGCGCACGCGGGAAGCCCTTGCCATCTGCGCGGAGAAATTACGCCGCCACCCCATTGCCGCCACCCGATTTGTGGCAACAGAAGCCTGTCGCAAAGCGGCGAACGCCATGGCGTTTCTGGAGGAGATGGAACAAACGCTGGGGCTCGATATCCAGATCATCAGCAGCAAGGATGAAAGCATTTTTGCGTTTCTCGGCTGCGCGCCGCTACTGTTGCCAGATGCCGAATATGCCGTGCTGGTGGATGTCGGCGGGGGCAGCACTGAATGCATTTTGATTCATGTGAAAGACCGCAAGCAGCCGAAAATCCGGCAATGGTGCTCGATGCCGCTGGGGCTGATGGGACTCACCGAGCAGCACGGCCATTACGGCGCGATGGTAGAGGAAAGCCTGCGCTGTTTTCAGGCCGAGGAAGCTACGCAGGAAATCGCCTCACTGATGATTTCCCCGCGCACGCAACTGCTCTGTGCATCGGGGGTGATTACCACGCTAGGAGCGATTCATCAGGGGCTACCCTTCTATGATCGCCATCAGGTGGATGGGATGCGCCTGCCGCGCACCGCGCTTCAGGGGGTGATCCGCCGCCTGACCTCCTTGAGCGAGGCCGAATTGCAAGCCGTGCCTTGCGTGGGGGCCGACCGTGCCCAGTTTCTGCCCGCAGGCTGCGCGATTCTGGATGCGATGCTGCAACTCTGGCCTTCCGATCAGCTCACCATCGCCGACCGCGGCGTGCGCGAGGGGATTCTATTCTCGCTCTACAAAAAGCATAACGAGTCGCAGACCGCGATGCGGGAAGTGGATTAGGTTACTCTTTGGCAGCGCCCTTTGTGGGGGTGGCAATGTCCCCCAAATGCGATACATCCAGCGCGGAGACTTCCGTTTCCCTCCCGCGTAATTTGGTGACTTCCCGGCGCTGTTCACCGAGGGCATCCAGCACCTCCCATCCCACGATCGTGCCGATATCACGCCCAACCACGCCATATTGGCGGTTGGTTTTTGTAAAGGCTTCCACCAGAAAATCGGTGATGGTTCTATCACCCTGTCCACGCCAGCTTGGCTGATAGGCTTGATCGGCAGGCCGGGTGGCGTTGAGCGCGTCTACTTCCGTGCGTAGTTTGATTGTTTCCTCAACGATGGCATCGGAGATGTTCCAGTTGGCTGTGCTGTTGTTAGTGAGGCCAACGACGGCACTCGCGGCTCCTGATACCATATATCCCGTTAGTGCCCCTACCCCTGTTCCAGCGGGTCCTACAAGCGAGCCGATGGCAGCCCCTACCATGGTTCCGGAGGCTGCGATGACCGGCGGTATGGAATCTGCTTCGTTCGTGTCAATCACCGGAGGGGTAGGCTTTTTGCCATCCAGTGTTTGTTGTGAGAAATCCAGCGCACGGGCGATATTCTGCCAGCGATTCAAGCCGTTGAGTTCCAGTGCAGCATCCGCGTCCTTCCCACTTTCACGTTCGGCAAGCGTCATCAGCACATTGCCGATATTGGGATTACGAGAGAGGGTGCGCATACCCGGTTTAGCGGTATCCGTGATGCCTGCTTCCAATTCAGCGACATAGATCAATGCATCGGCGAGGTTTGCATCCTCGCGCATATTACCGATCATGTTGCGGGTCGGGCGTTCTGGGCGATCCTGCTGATCGGGGTGCTGTGTCCATGCATGCAGATCCGCCGCGTAACAGATGGCGTTACCCATATGGTAAGCGCTATAGAGCGTCGGTCCTTCAAATGGGGGGACCACTTTGCGAAGGGTAGGATGTTCCGGTGCATGGCCAGCCAGTACATCATTGTAATAGGAGCGGGCAGCGGTGAGATTATAATCTCTGGCGAAAGCGGATCGCTCACTGTCTGGCTGTTGGTTTACGTCACTCATGGTGGTGTCCTCTTCATAATACGACGATATACAGGAATACCACAGGGGTTTTATTAATATTTTGTGACATCGCGCTGTCTTTATACAGCCTCACCCTTGATTTCGACTCTGCCGGGACGTATATGCGGGTTACTCATTCCTTCTCCTGATGGGATTATCATGAAACGCACGCTCGTTCTGTTATCTGTGAGTCTGGTCAGCGGTTTGGCGGCATGGTCGCCCGCCCGCGCCGCGATTCCGCTGCCGTTTGTGTCGCAGGAAACGCCGTCGCTGGCGCCGATGCTCAAACAGGCGTTGCCGGCGGTGGTGAACATCTCCACCACCTCCAAGGCGGTGGCGGAAACCAATCCGCTGATGAACGATCCCTTCTTCCGGCATTTCTTCCGCGAGTTTGACCTGCAACCGCAACAGCAGGAGGAAGCGCCCTCGCAACGCGCACAGAGCATCGGTTCCGGCGTGATTCTGGATGCCGCCAAGGGCTATGTAATCACCAACAGCCATGTGATTGGCGGCGCGGATGAGGTGTTTGTCACGCTGAAAGACAAACGGCGATTCAAGGCCAAAGTCATCGGGTCAGATGAGGAAACCGATGTCGCGGTGCTGCAAATTGTGGCTCCTAATCTGGTGGCGCTGCCCATCGCCAATTCCGACAAGGCAGAGGTAGGGGACTTCGTGCTGGCGATTGGTAGCCCCTTCGGGCTTGGCCATACGGTAACGTCTGGCATTGTCAGCGCGCTCGGCCGCAGCGGGTTGGGGATTGAGGGCTATGAGGACTTTATCCAGACCGATGCCTCCATCAATCCCGGCAATTCCGGGGGGGCGCTCATCAACTTTAAGGGCGAGCTGATCGGCATCAACACGGCGATTTTTGCCCCCAGCGGCGGCAATGTGGGGATCGGGTTTGCCATTCCCGTCAATATGGTACGCGAGGTGATGCAGCAACTCATCACCCATGGGGAGATCAAGCGCGGGCAACTGGGCGTACATATCCAGAATGTCACGCCGGAACTGGCAGAGGCGATGAAGCTCCCGAGTCAGGAGGGTGCGCTGGTGGCGAAAGTAGAAGCCGGAAGTGCCGCCGAAAAAGCGGGCATTCAGGAGGGCGATGTCATCACCCATTTCAACGGGAAGCCGGTGGAAGACGCCTCCGAACTGCGTAACAAGGTCGGGCTTTCGCCGCTCAATTCTACCGTGCAACTGCTGCTGCTGCGCGACGGCAAGCCGCTCAAGGCAACGGTCGGTGTGCGCGCCGGGGCGAAGGACGAAAACCGCGCACTGAAGGGCATTCCGCTGCTGGAGGGGGCCAAGTTTTCCCCTATTCCCAAGGATCATCCCCTAAGCGGCAAAGCCAAAGGGGTGATGGTCTATGACCTCGATCCGCAAAGCCCGGCGGCGCAGGCGGGACTCCGTCCCGGCGATGTGGTGATTTCCGTCAACCGCAAAAAGGTGACGAATGTCGAGGAGCTGCAAGCCGCCGCTGCGCTCAACAAAAAAGGCATCCTCATGAACCTGCTGCGCGGCAATATGGCGCTCTATATTGTGATTCAATAAGTGCGGATGCGCGCACTCGGCCTGATGAGCGGCACCTCCATGGATGGGGTGGATGCCGCGCTGCTGGAAACTGACGGCGAGGGGCTGGTGGTTCCGGGCGAGTCCTTCCACCTGCCCTATGATGCCGCGATGCGGGCGCGGATTGCCAGCGCCATGAAGGCGCTAGTAGCGAGTGGTCAGTTGCCAGTTGTCAGTGATACCCACGCTAGCAACTGGCAACTGGCAACTGACGACTTCCTCTCCCTCGAACGCGACCTCACCCTGCTGCATGCCGAAGCGGTGACGCAATTGCTGGCGAAGGCGAACCTCACCCCGCAGGAGGTGGATGTGGTGGGGTTTCACGGCCAAACCCTGATCCACCGTCCGGAGGCGCATCTCACCTGGCAGATCGGCGATGGCGCGTTGCTCGCCGAACGTACCGGCATCGACGTAGTATGCGATTTCCGCAGGCGCGACATGGCGGCGGGAGGGCAGGGCGCGCCGCTGGTGCCGCTGTACCACCGGGCGATTATTGGAGGCTTAAGCGGTGCGGTGGCAGTGGTGAATATCGGCGGGGTGGCGAATGTCACCGGCTTCAGCGCCGACCGCAAGCGGATCGCCGCCTTCGATACCGGTCCCGGCAATGTGTTGCTGGATGAATGGGTGCAGCGTCACACCGGCGAAACCTACGATAGGGACGGCCGTTACGCGCAAGCCGGGCAGGTGGATGCGGCAGTGCTCGCGCAGCTCATGGCGCATCCGTTTTTTGAGCGTCCACCGCCCAAGTCCCTCGACCGTTATGATTTCTCGCTGCAACCGCTGCTGGATGCGGGGCTTTCGTTGGAAGACGGTGCGGCAACCCTTGCGGCCTTTACCGCGCAGAGCATGCTGCATGCGGGGGGATTCCTCCCCGAACCACCGCAGCATTGGATCATCACCGGCGGAGGCAGGCTGCATCCGGGAATCATGCAGGGAGTTGTCGGTTGTCAGTTGTCAGTCGTCAGTCAGCATACTAGCAACTGGCAACTGGCAACTGGCAACTCTGTGCTTCCGGTGGAAGCGCTGGGGCTAGATGGCGACATGCTCGAAGCGCAGGCATTCGCCTACCTTGCCGTGCGGTCGCTGCTGGGGTTGCCGCTGAGCCTGCCGGAAACCACCGGGGCTAGCCGCGCGGTAACTGGCGGCGCTTTCTATCGTTCCGCAACGCGGCTGCCGGTTCGGCCTGATTAAGCCGCCGATCCAGATAATCGCTCACATGGGCGGAGAGCGTATCCAGATGCCCACGGAAATAATGGTCGGCGCCCGGCACCATCTCGTATTTAATGGCAACATTGCGTTGGGTGGCAAGCTTGGCTGCGAGCCGCGACACCGCTTCTTCCATCACGATTTCGTCCTTATCGCCCTGTAGAATCAGTCCGGAAGCCGGGCAGGGGGCAAGGAACGAAAAATCATACATATTCGCCGGGGGAGACACGGCAATAAAGCCTTCAATCTCCGGACGGCGCATCATCAGTTGCATGGCGATCCAGGCACCGAAGGAGAAGCCGCCAATCCAGCAGGTGGAGGCATCGCCATTCTGGATTTGCAACCAGTCGAGCGCAGCGGCGGCGTCGATCAGCTCGCCCATACCGTCATCATAGGTGCCCTGCGAGCGCCCCACGCCACGGAAATTGATGCGTAGCACCGAAAACCCCTGCTGCGCAAAGGCGTGGAAGGTCTGGTAGACGATCTTGTTATTCATCGTGCCGCCATAGAGCGGGTGCGGATGCAGCACCAGCGCAATCGGCGCGCCTTCGCGGCCACTATGGTGGTAACGTCCCTCAATACGCCCGGAAGGGCCGGGGAAAATAATTTCTGCCATATATACAACCTTTTGCTGACTGCGGCAGACTATACTTGACTATTAAAGTCGGGTATATTAGGGTGCCCAAGCGTGACCATCGGTAAACAGGCCGTGCTATATACACAAAACCGTACAAGGGTGCAATGTTAAAGCGTTTTTGGGAAGAGGTAGATTCGTTCTTTGCCCGCGATCCGGCGGCGCATTCGCGGCTGGAGGTGGTGCTGTGCTATCCCGGCCTGCATGCGGTGCTGCTCTACCGCCTGAGCCACTGGCTGTGGCAGGAGCGCTGGAAGGTCATTGCCCGCATGGTTTCTCAACTGGGGCGCTTCCTCACCGGCATCGAAATTCATCCGGGTGCCACGATCGGGCGGCGGTTATTTATCGACCACGGCATGGGGGTGGTGATTGGCGAAACGGCGCGGATCGGCGACGATGTCACCCTCTACCAGATGGTGACGCTGGGTGGCGTCTCGCCGCAGGATAATCAAAAAGGCGATCTCCGCCACCCGCAACTGGGCAACCATGTGATTGTTGGCGCAGGCGCACAGCTTTTGGGGGCGATCACCATTGGCGAAGGCGCACGGATTGGCGCGAATGCGGTGGTGACCCGCGACGTCCCCGCACACGCCACCATGGCAGGGATTCCGGCGCGTCCGGTGGGCGCTTCCGCCACCGAACCCTTCGAGGCGTACGGGCTGGTGCATGGCGAAGTGCCCGACCCGATGGCCGAGAAGTTGGAAGGGTTGCTGGCGGATGTCACCGCCCTGCGTGCGGAACTGGCCACGCTGAAGGGCGAGAAGCCCAAAGCGGCCCCGCGCACGAAAAAGGGGGAGGGCTGATCGCATGATGCTCGGAACCAAAGGCCGCTACGCGGTGATGGCGATGGTGGATCTCGCCCGGCATAGTCACGGAAAGCCGGTCTGCCTTGCCGATATCGCCGGGCGTCAGGGGATCACGCTTCCGTACCTAGAGCAGATTTTTTCCAAGCTGCGGCGGGCGGGGATTGTCAATGCCGTCAAAGGACCGGGCGGCGGCTATGTGCTGGCGCGGGCGGCGGCGGAAATCCCCGTATTTGACATGGTGCGGGCGGTGGAGGAATCGCTCAAAATTACCCGCTGCGCGCAGCATCAAAGCGGATGCATGTCCGACAAGGCGCGTTGCCTAACCCATGATCTGTGGGAGGGGCTGGAAACACAGATTCAGGATTATCTCTCTTCGGTCAGTCTGGAGGATGTCTGTGCGCGTCGGGTGGCGGTTTCGCGTTCCACGGCTGCGCTGAAACCCTTGGCGCAAGCGGGGGCGTTATGACGGAAACGCTGCATCAGAGTGGCGCAAACCCTCTCCCTGTGGGAGAGGTTGGAGGTACTGCCTCCAAGGTGAGGAAAAATTCCTACTCTAATGATACCCTCACCCCGGCCCTCTCCCACAGGGAGAGGGGGGCCACCTACCTCGATTACAACGCCACGACCCCGCTACTGCCGGAAGCGCGGGATGCCATGCTCCCCTGGCTGGAGGTCCCCGCCAATGCCTCGTCCGTGCATCGGTTCGGGCGGGTGGCGCGGGTGGCGATAGAGCAAGCGCGGGAGGCGGTGGCAAAGGCCACAGGCACCACTGCGGCATCGGTGTTTTTCACGGCGTCGGGTACGGAAGCCAACAACTGGGCGCTGCGCGGGCTGGATGCCAACACCACGCTGGTTTCTGCCGTGGAGCATCCATCGGTATGGCGAGCGGTGACAGGCGCGCAGCGCATTCCGGTGGATCGCAGCGGCGAGGTCAACAGGACGGCACTCGAAACCATGCTACAACAATCCGGTCCCGGTACGCTGGTGTCGGTGATGTGGGTGCAGAACGAAACCGGCGTGATCCAGCCGATTGCGGAGATTGCCGATCTCGTCCATCGCCATGGCGGGATGCTCCATTGCGACGCGGCGCAGGGCTTTGGCAAACTGCCGCTTTCAATACCCGAACTGGGGGCAGATCTCGTCACCCTCTGCGCCCATAAAATGGGTGGGCCGGTGGGGGCGGCGGCGCTGATCGTCAATGGTTGCCTGCCGCTGTTGCCTCTGATGCGGGGCGGCGGTCAGGAGCGTAATCAGCGTGCCGGAACGGAAAATGTGATGGCGATCGCCGGATTTGCTGCCGCCTGCGGGCTGCTCTCCCGCACACTGCCGCAGATTGTCTCCCTGGCCGCAGCCCGCGACGCCATGGAAGCACGGCTCACCGCGCAGGGGGCAGAAGTGATCGGCAAGGACAGCCCACGGGTGGCCACCACTTCCTGCATCCGCATGCCGGGTGTATCCTTTGAAACGCAACTGATGCAGTTCGATCTGGCAGGCCTGGCGGTGAGTGCTGGTTCCGCTTGCACGTCGGGGCGCATGGAGGCCTCGCCCGCGCTTCAGGCGATGGGGTTCAGCCATGCAGAAGCCTCCGAGGTGGTGCGGGTCAGTGCCGGATGGGCAAGCACAACAGCAGATTTCGAGCGTTTCGCAGCCTGCTGGGAAGCACTGTATCAACGAACACAAACGCAGCGTAGCGCAGCATAAACAGGTTATAAGGAGAGACAGAATGCCCCGTCCTATCTATCTGGATTATCAGGCGACCACCCCCACCGATCCGCGGGTGGTGGAGGCGATGCTGCCCTGGTTTACCGAGAAATTCGGCAATCCGCATTCGCGCAGCCACAGCTTCGGCTGGGAGGCAGAGGAAGCCGCCGAGCAGGCCCGTGCGCAGGTGGCGAGTGTCATCAACGCCTCGGCGAAGGAGATTGTATTTACCTCCGGTGCGACCGAGTCCAACAATCTGGCGCTCCAAGGGCTGGCCGGGTTCTATGGCGACGAGAAAAAACACCTCATTACCGTGGCAACCGAGCATAAATGCGTGCTCGATAGCTGTCGGCATCTGGAGGAACAGGGGTTCACCGTCACCTATCTGCCGGTGGATCAAAGCGGGCTGATTGACTTGAAAACACTGGAAGCGGCAATCACCGACCAAACGCTGGTGGTGTCCGTGATGGCGGTAAATAACGAGATCGGCGTCATTCAGCCGCTGAAGGAAATCGGTGCCATCACCCGCAAGCACGGCGTGTTTTTCCATTGCGATGCTGCGCAAGGGTTTGGCAAAATCCCGCTCGATGTCGAGGCGCTGAATATCGACCTCATGAGCATCTCCGGGCATAAAATCTACGGGCCGAAGGGCATTGGTGCGCTCTATGTGCGGCGGCGTCCGCGGGTGCGGCTGCAACCGATGATCTATGGCGGTGGGCAGGAGCGCGGATTCCGTTCCGGTACACTCCCCACACCGCTGGTGGTGGGACTGGGCGAAGCCGCCCGCATCGCGCAAGCCGAAATGGCGGGCGAAGCCGAGCGGATGCGTCGTATGTACGACCATTTCCTCGCTGAGGTGATGGACGCTATTCCGGATGTGTACCTGAACGGGCACCGCGAGCAACGCTGGCCGGGGAATGTGAATCTCAGCTTTGCCTATATTGAGGGCGAATCCATGATGATGGCGATCAAGGAACTGGCGGTGTCGTCTGGCTCTGCCTGCACCTCGGCCTCGCTGGAGCCATCCTATGTGCTGCGCTCTATCGGTGTGGGCGAGGAGCTGGCGCATACCTCCATCCGCTTCGGCTTTGGGCGCTTCACCACCGATGCCGAGATCGAACGGGCGATCACCATCATCAAAGGCAGTATCGAGCGGCTGCGCGCCATGAGTCCTCTATGGGAAATGGTGCAGGAAGGCATTGATATCAGCAAGGTGGAATGGGTGGGACATTGAAGACAGGGGGCAGGATTCGGGATTCAGGGGTCAGAAAAGGGAAGCATAAAAGATGGAGCATTACCAGAATCTCCTCGTATGGCAGAAATCCATGGATATGGTGACGACCGTCTATGGCCTGACCCGCGATTTTCCTCGTGAAGAACAATATGGTTTAACCAGCCAGATTCGGCGCGCTGCGATATCGGTGCCTTCCAATATCGCAGAAGGTAACGCTAGACGCTCTACCAGAGATTATATTCGATTTCTCAATCTTGCCTATGGCTCGCTATCGGAGTTGGAAACGCAGTTATTGATCGCAGTGCGATTGCAGTACACGCATGAACCACCGATGTCGGATGTGATGCTCCAATGTAGTGAAATAGGCAGAATGTTGAATGGTTTGCGCAACAGTCTGGAACGCAAACTGAACCCTGAATCCCGAATCCTGAACCCTGTGAGGAGCACAAACCATGGCCTATAGTAGCCAACTAATCGACCATTACGAAAACCCGCGCAATATCGGGTCACTGGATAAAAACGCGGCCGATGTCGGCACCGGGCTGGTGGGCGCACCGGCCTGCGGTGACGTGATGAAGCTGCAGATCAAGGTGGATATCACCGGCAAGATTGTCGATGCCAAATTCAAAACCTTTGGGTGTGGCTCGGCGATTGCTTCCAGCTCGCTCACCACCGAATGGATCAAAGGCAAAACGATCGAGGAAGCGAGCACCATCAAGAATGTGGATATCGCCACCCATCTGGCCCTGCCACCGGTGAAGATCCATTGCTCAGTGCTGGCCGAAGACGCGATCAAAGCCGCGATCGAGGATTACAAGGCGAAGCAGGGGGCGAAGGCCGACGAAGGCGCAGCGGCGTAGGGGGGATATCATCTGCTTGTCACGGAACGGGGAGAAAAACGGCGGTTCCACACGAGGTCCCTCCCCCTTGATGGGGGAGGGTTAGGGAGGGGGTGTTACCGATGTCCGTCATTCGTGCTCGTCGTTTGCGGCGCATGATGACCGATGCAGAAACAATCCTGTGGTGTCGTCTGAGGCGCAGGCAGGTGGCGGGGGCGTATTTCCGTCGGCAAGTACCGTTCCGGCAGTATGTTCTGGACTTTGTCTGTTTTGAGGCAAAGCTGGTGATCGAAGTGGATGGAGGCCAGCACGCCGTTCAGACAGCACATGACCGGAACCGCACAGCGGTGTTGGAACAGGAAGGTTTCACGGTGCTGCGTTTCTGGAACCATGACGTGTTGCAAAATCTGGAAGGGGTTCTACAGCTTATTCACCTGCATTTGGACAGGGTGACTGAAACGATGTAATCACCCTCCCCCTATCCCCCTCCCATTCAGGGAGGGGGGAGTGAGGAGGAGGGGTTCACCGCCAATTTCCTGCCCCTTAGTGGGGGGATCAGGGTTTGACCTCGCATCCATCACCCCTCCCTGAATGGGAGGGGTCGGAATTGAGTGCAATTCCGGGGGAGGGTGATGCGGGTGCAGCCACTGGAAAACATAACGTGAAGAGACGATACGAAAGAAGAGAGGAAAGACACGATGCCCACCCCCATCATCACCGTTTCCGAGAATGCCGCCACGCGGGTGCGGGCGCTGCTGGCGTCGCGTGGGAAGCCGTCGGCGGGGATTCGCGTCGGCGTGCGGACCAAAGGTTGCTCCGGCCTTTCCTACACCATCGAATATGCGGATGAAGTGAGTCCTTATGATGAAATGGTAGAGGTGGCGGACGCGGAAGTGCCGATCAAAATCCTTATCGACCCCAAGGCGACCCTCTTCATCATTGGCACCGAAATGGATTATGTGGAAGAAAAACTACAATCCGGGTTCGTGTTCCGGAATCCCAACGAAAAAGGCCGTTGCGGCTGCGGGGAATCGTTTCATGTATAGCGTTCAGCGATCGGAGTTCAGAGTGCAGGATGGAGCAGAGGAATCACTGAACTCTGAACTCCGAACTCCGGCCACTCCTTCCATCATCCCCCAGCTCGACGCCCTGCTGGAAACACGGGGCGAGGAGGTCTGCGACTGGTTCGCCGCGATGCGCGCGCGCACCCAACCCGCCTTTTACGCCTCGGTGGATGTGCGCCATGCCGGGTATAAAATCGCGCCGGTGGATACCAATCTCTTTCCCGCCGGTTTCAATAACCTGTCGATTCCCGCCCGGCTGCGGGCCGCCCGCAAGATGCGTGATTACCTCGCCCGCTATTATCCGCAGGCGAAGCGGGTGCTGCTGCTGCCGGAGCGTCATACGCGCAACCTCTATTATCTGGAAAACATCGCCGTGCTCTCCGGGCTACTCCGCAATGCGGGCATGGAGGTGCGGCTGGGGATGATGGAGGAGGGGGAGGGCGAAACCCTGCAACTCCATAGTATTTCCGGGATTCCGCTGGAGGTGGAACCGATTACCCTCATGGGCGACCGCGTGCAGACGCAATCCGGCTTCATCCCCGACCTGCTGGTGGTGAATAACGACCTCACCTCCGGGGTGCCGGACTGGATGACGCGCATCACCCAACCCATCGTACCGCCGGTGGAGATGGGATGGTATCGCCGCCGCAAATGGGTGCATTTCGCTGCCTATGCCGAGCTGGCGGAGCAGTTTGGCGCGGCCTTTGGCATTGATCCCTGGCTGATCCAGCCGCTCACCCGCCATTGCGGCAGCGTGAATTTCAAGGAACGCACGGGGGTGGATCAGGTTGCGGCAGAAGTGGACGCCATGGTGCGCCTCATTCAGGCGAAATACACGCAATACGGCATTGCCGACGAACCGGTGGTGTTTATCAAGGCCAGCAGCGGCACTTACGGCATGGGCATCATGACGGCGCGTTCCGGCGAGGAGGTGCTCGCCATGAATAAAAAACACCGCGACCGGATGCATGTCATCAAGGAAGGCGTGGGCAACAGCGAAGTGGTGATTCAGGAGGGCGTGCCGTCGGTGGATCGTGTGGGTACCTACACCGCTGAGCCGATGCTCTACCTGATTGGCGGCTGTGCAGTGGGCGGGGCCTGGCGCGTGCATCCGGAGAAGGACGCCTTTTCCAGCCTCAACAGTCCGGGGATGCAATTCACGCCGCTCTGCGATGGCGCATCGGTGGATGCCCCCTGCGGGGAAGTACTGAAGGACTGCCCGCCGCCGGTGCGCATCGCCTCCCTGATTGCGGAGCTGGCGGCCCTCGCCGCCACGCGGGAAGAATACGATTCCTACCAGATTTGAGGAAGAACGCCAAAAATCACTGGTGACACCCCGCAATTGTTTTTATACTCCACCTCTCGCCTGAGGGGGAATAGCTCAGCGGTTAGAGCAGGGCGCTCATAACGCTTAGGTCATCCCCGCAAGGGTAAATCGCCAGAGGCCTTACTGCATAAGGCTTTCGACGTGATTTTGAAGGCAAAAACTGGAAGGCGTTGCACAGCGCAATAAGGTTATAATAAGGTGTGCAGGAAGAAATGGGTAGTAACGATTCGGAGTCATGAGTAGAGTTTTCAAGCCCGTGGGGGGTTAGCTCAGTTGGTTAGAGCAGGGCGCTCATAACGCCTTTGTCGGGGGTTCAAGTCCCTCACCCCCCACCATTTAACACTGGAATTTCAATTAGTTATAATAAGTCTTTCGCCGCCATCTTCCAAAATACCAACCACCGCAATAAGGTTCAGCGCCACCAGAGGCCAAAAATATCCTGCTATAGCAACGGCTTCCAAAATATCCGCAATAAGGTCTGGGGTCGCCATATCGGATGCCTCATACCTGCAATAAGGTTTAGTCGCTTTAGGCGCTGTAGGCGGGGTTTACGGGTAACGAATAGGTTTTTACGCTCTCCACCACTGTTTTTAGCCTTTATGCCAAAAAACGGCCTCCGCAGTTTGTCGTGGAGTCCTATCGCATAACCTACAAGGGGTAAGGCTACCCGCCCTAAACCCCGCGTTCTGGGACGCTGGCAGACGGCTTTAGTAAAAACCCTAGGGTTTTAGCGGGTTATCGGGGGTATAAATTACGGCACAGGAAATTTCTGTGTGCAATGGTAGCTCTTTACGAAGGAAGTAGTTATAGTTGGCTGCATGGAATTAGATGTTAAAGAACCGGAACAAAATACGCTAAGACGCTATGGAG
Organism: Rickettsiales bacterium; assembly: GCA_044368015.1. Classification (GTDB taxonomy): domain Bacteria; phylum Pseudomonadota; class Alphaproteobacteria; order Rickettsiales; family RI-342; genus JBIPLF01. Next base: position 41,444 of record JBIPLF010000003.1, on the reverse strand, counting down.
CCGCCACGGAAGCAAAGACGGGGGGGGTCGCCTATACCCCTAAAGTTCTGGCCGATTTTGTGGCACACCAGATGCTTTCTTCCTACGCCACGGGCAGTAAGAAGCACCTACGCATTCTCGACCCTGCCATCGGCGAAGGCGAATTACTCCTAAGCATTCTCGAACAGTTGGAGGGAGAGGCAGAGTGCGCGATAACGGTTTGTGGGTTCGAGACGGACGAATCTGCTTTAGCGGTGGCGGAATCCCGCATAGCTGCTCGTTTTCCGAATGTGGCGCTGGATTTCACCTGCTCCAGTTTCCTCGATTATATTTTGGATAACCACTACGGAAGCCACGATCTATTCCATAATTCGCAGGAAACGGACTCCTTCGATCTGGTTATTGCCAATCCACCTTACGTTAGGACGCAAATTCTTGGTGGAGAACAGTCCCGCCAGCTTATGCAGCAATTCAATCTCTCGGGACGGATGGATTTGTATTACCCGTTCCTGCTGGGTATCTCGCGTGTGCTGGCTCCCGATGGGGTGGCGGGGGTTATCGTATCTAATCGTTTCATGACGACGAAATCCGGCGCTTCCATTCGGAAAGTCCTGCGCGACGAAATCAATGTCGAGCATGTCTGGGATTTGGGCGATACCAAACTTTTCGATGTGGCCGTGCTTCCGGCTGTTCTCCTACTTAGCGGCAAAGGAAAGCGGGAAAGTCCTGTCCCCCAATTTTCCTCGATTTACCAGACAAAGGATTCTGGAGACACGATTGCCGCTAACCCGCTAGAGGCTCTTAAGAACACGGGGATCGTAACGGTTAAGGATGGCAGAAGTTTCGCGGTAAAGCATGGGGCGTTGGATATAAACGGTAGTGCCGATTCCGTCTGGCGGATTTCCTGTACGCACACAGACCAATGGATGGAGTGCGTTACCGCGCATACGCATAAGAGATTCTCGGACATTGGTAAAATCCGTGTCGGCGTAAAAACCTGTGCGGATAAGGTGTTTATCCGCTCGGACTGGAGCGAGCTACCGCACGAGGAACAGCCGGAATTATTACGTAACCTTATTACGCACCATATCGCTGGACGCTTTAAGGCAAAGACCACAGGTAAGCAGAAGCAAATCCTTTACCCGCACGAATCCGCGAACGGCAAAAAACAAGCGGTCAATCTGGCGCAGCATCCCAAATCCGCCGCTTATCTGGAACAGCACAGAGCAACGCTGGAGAGCCGGAAATATGTTATCGAGGCTGGCCGTGCATGGTACGAAATCTGGGTGCCGCAAGACCCTTCTTGCTGGGATTTGCCAAAGCTGGTGTTCCGCGATATTTCCGAGCGCCCCACTTTCTGGATCGACCAGTCCGGCGGTGTGGTAAACGGAGACTGCTATTGGTTGGCCGCGCAGGATAACGAATCGCTCAACGATCTGTGGCTGGCGGTGGGGGTAGCTAACTCCTCCTTTATCGAGGCGTTTTACGACCATCGCTTTAATAACAAGCTCTATGCCGGAAGGCGGCGCTTTATTACCCAGTATGTCGAGGAGTTTCCGCTGCCCTACCCCATGCAGGAAACCTCAAAACGGATTATCCAGCTTAGCAAGCAAGCGTACGAATGCTCGTGCCTCGACGAAAGCACCCGTATCGAAAGAGAGATAGATCAACTCGTATGGTCAGCTTTCGGATTGCCCGTCAAAGAAGTTCGAGGGTAATGGAATCTGCAATTTCTTGTTCAGTACCTTCCCTCCGAATTTGGGAAAGCGCGTAAAGAACCGCTCGCCTGTGGTCAGGTAAAAGTGGGTAATCCGTACCGTGCCATTCTCGATCACGGCATAAAACAGCGCATAGCGCACGTCGCAATGCCGTATCTGCGCCCCGCCTATTTGGGGAACGTCCAGCGCGTCCGTGCAGTCTGGGCATACCAAGCCGAGGTCGATAGTCGGAGAGGTTTGCAGCTTCACTTCCAATAGCTGGTTTCGCACATCGGGGAACTGGCCGTCATCTTGGTAGCTGCTATAACCCAGCTTTTCGCATACCAGCCGATGGAGCGCCGCGCCACGGTTGCGTTCTTGGTCGATGCCCGCATCGGGGAAGCCCGCACCCACCAAGGAATGCAGTTTTTTATAAACGGACTTTATCGACAGCAGCGTTCTCCCGTCAGGATGGTCGGTGGGATTTGCTTTATGCGCTAACCCTACGGATTCATGGACGTGCGGCGTCAGCAGCGCGGTATCTTGCTCGGCGATTAGCTCCGCATCCTTATCGCCAGGAACCAAGCGAGCCTGAAATTTCTGGGTCAGCGTTCCCGTGGTATCCAGCAAGGAAAGGCTATCCCCCGTTATTACCCGCACCCTTACGATCATATCTTCGGGCGACACGCGGATAATAACGTAGCGGCGCGTGGGCGAAAGCTCCTCGTTCCACACCTGCAAATTGTTCGATTTCTGGATATAGGTATCGAAGAACTGGCCAGAAAAGCGTGGCTGGGTCTTCTTAAAAGAGGCGGGAACGGGGTAGCCGAGCGCTTTGCACACATGCTCTTTCACGATTTTCGAGCGCGTACGCAGCGGAAGTCCGGCGAGGGAAATTCCTTTCAGGCGGTTATTCAGCAGATATTCGAGTTCAGGGCTGGGTATCCATAGCGTGGGGGCGCCCACCTCGATGGGATCGTATATGGAAAATCCGCTTTTTCTTATGGCCTCAACATAGGCCTCCGCATGTTGCACGGTGCTTTGCTATCATGGTTTCGATAGCTCCACACAATGCCAGCAACCTAGCTATTTGTCTATATAAACGAGGGAAAACTGTTTAAGGAAAAGGCGTTATCAGAGGTTCTTTTCCGCTTCATCTCCGCGATACCATTTATCCCGCCACTCTTTCTTCGGCTCTTTCGGTTCCTCTGGCTTCTTAAACGGCGACATCACCACAGCCACGATTTCCTTCACGAAATAGGCCACTCCCAGCACCACCGCGCATAGGCCAAGGCAGATAGCCACCTGCACCCACGGCGTAAGCTGGGAAAATTTGTTCAGGGCATCCGCCCAAATATCATATTGCTCCATACAGGCTCCCTACATTTGGTTTTCAAACGTAAGTCACCAGCGGCTTTGCCGGTATGGCCGGAAAACAGACTGGTGACTGGGAGCTAGTTACACGTCGAAAGATCGTGCCTGCCTTATTCACGGCAAGCCGCTATTGTATTCGGCAGACTCCCAGCCATAGGCATGGGAGCCGAACTATCGTGTTCAGCGAAAACGCTTTCGATAAGGGGTAACTAGCCCCAGAGCAGCAACACGCTACTCCACCGGCAATAATATGGGGTGCAGGGATTAAAGTAAAGGAATGTGCGCGGTTAGCTTTGCTCGCTACTGCAAATCAAAGATTTTAGCTACCTCGCTATAAAAGTACGGATGCAACTCTCTTTTTAAGACAGCGGCCTTTCTCTTTTTAAGACAGCGGCCTTACTCCGCACGGTAGCTTTTGTTTCAGCAAGCTCTGCATTTGTTCCCAACTGATTCTGTAGAATACGATAAACTTCAATCGCCGACATTCGAGACAGCCCATTCTTAATCAAAGACAGCTGTGAAGTGATGTATGTACCATCTTCTAAATAACTATGCAGTGGAGCAATGTGCGCGTTCTCATGTAAAAAAGGAGTTTCCGCCTCATAATTCACAAGTTCTAAAACGCTAATGTAGCAGCGCATATATTTCGCATATTCATAACTAATTTCTCTTTGTAAAACAGAAAAGAAGTTATGAATTTTCGTCGTAGTATCCTCGCTACCAAAATCTGAGTTTTCCACATATTCCCTTGCAAGTACGTTATAATTCTCCCCCTCCATCCATTTGAACGCAATCGTTGCAAACGTACTTTGCCTCGCATTGTTCCCCCCAACCCCAAAATATTTGAATAGAGAAAAAAAGATGGTTTCGAGACTCTTATATGCTTGGCTATTTTTATTGTCTGTCGGGTGCTTAGGTATCCTATTTGTACCTGCAATTTCGTTATTGGCAGCTAATTCAGATAATCTGTCGTATAACCGCTGTATTCGAAGTGGTGAAATATCCCGATGTCCATCTAAAAGATCAGAATCGACAGTAAGACCATTAGAAATCGACTGGATGCTTGCCATAATAGAGCCTATTTCATGCTCATCCAATAGCAGCGTTGACCTTTCCAGAGATTGTTTTAGGCGTCCCTTTCTTTGATAATATAGGAGTTGAGAAAAAACATTCTCTACTCCTCTCCGGGCTTCGGGTATTTTGTCACTGCGAATTACCTCATCAAGATACAAACCTAGGTCGCTTTTTTGGGTTTCAGGATTAAGTTTTAGGCATTTATCCAAGGCGGATTCTATCGTTTGTGTTCCTTCGCTGGCGATGTACTCGGTAGACCATAGAGGAGAATCCTCTGTTTCGTTCTCATTTTCTATTACAAAGACGTTTCCTTGAAAATCTTTGCCGAGCCGCCCAGCACGCCCTATTAAATTCCAGAACTCAATATTATCGAGCGGCTCGCTTTTTCCTTTCTTTGGCCTACACAGAAACAAGTTTTTTGCGGGCAAATTAACGCCATGCAACAATGTGCTAGTGGAAGCTAAATACGGAAAATCGCGGTTACGAAACTTTTCCTCAAGCTGTTTTGTTACGACAAGAGGGAGAGCGCCAAAATGGAATCCAACTCCTTTCTTGATATACTCTGCTAGCTTAAATTCTGGATGTATATAGTCTGTTATAAACTGGCTAAATTCTTCAATATTGGCGTTTGCTATAGGGGCTTGAGTATCGCTTTCAGCAATTACTCCGGCAATTTTTATACAATCTGAGGGAACGCTTGCATAAATCAAGGAAGGATCTTTGTGCCCATATTTCATGGCAAAGCCAGCTAAACACTTATATACAGAGCCAAGAGTAATACCATTAATTTCCAAAGAGTTCCGCGATAAGAAAGTGCTCCCAAAACTTACGGTAACATCAAATTTAGTGGTACTACCTTTCTTTTTGTGAATGCGTATTAGGTTCTTCGCCACGGGATTTATTGTTTCGGGGTATGTGGTAAGCTCTTTAAGTTCAAAGAATTTTGCATAACCTTCTAAATTTTGAACAGGAGGAGAACCTAAAACTATATGGGTGTTTTCGTTATTGGATAGTAAGTCTTCAATCACATTTTTGGTAATTCCGCCGCGCTCACCATCTGCGATAATCTGGGCTTCGTCCACGATCAACAAATCTACATTAAAGTCTTGTGGCTCCTCCCTATCTCTCATCTTTGCTATAAGGCTGGAAAGTTTTTCTTGGGTCAGCACATACACCGCTTTGCGGTTAGCAACTTCACTCGTATCGACACCTGTAGTGTAGAGGGCTGGCCTTTCCCTAAAATTACGCTTAGAACACTCCAAAATATTGTCAGATACCTCATTTATTAGAGCATTAGTAGGAACCACATATACCGCTATAAAATTGGATTCGTGTGCAAAATACTCTGAAACAAGATATTGAGTCAGAATAAAACTTTTGCCTGCGGAAGTGGGGGCGCAAATGGCCAACTGTTTGCTATTATGTATACGATTCCAAAACTTCTTTTGGAAATTTGTTAGAATATACTGCTGCTCTCCTATTTTAATCGTATTCAGTTTTCTAGAAAATTCGGCTGGCCCGAATAGAAAAATTGGTAATGAGTCGTGTATAGCGGTGTCCCGTGCATTAAAATACTGCGCCGCAATTGGATAACGTCCTAACCGAGAAAACACCAAATATAGCTCCGCTTCATTAGAAGCGGTATATTCTCCGTAATAATGACTCAGAAGAATTGCTATGCGATAGGCAATGTCATGGTATTTCGCGGCGTCAGCGCTATCGTCATCTACTGTAGCATAAATAATGGCACATTCTAAGAGAGTATCCAGATCATCTTCAGAAAGCGTACCTATTATGCTTGGTTCCAAATGAAGAATATTATGTAATTCTTTTGTAAGAAGATTTTTATAGAGGTTTTGGAATTCATCCGATTCATGAATATCGTTGGCCACCTTATCTATAATCATGTTGTCCCTCCTTTATGGAAAGAGAAGGGTTTTAGATACTCTTCACATAGCGTCTGCATCTCGCTAACGCTATCAAAGGGCATTACAAAATAATGAAAATTGTAATCAGAAATGGTGCTGTCTATGCTTTTGTCAATTTTGCTGAGTATAGTGGGAAATTCTTTGGTTACCTCTTGTAGGAGCAACTGGTTTCTTTCGGCCTTATCTACAGTTTCCAATTTCTTGTAAAGATCGTGGTCAAACCCAAGAAAGCATGCGTTAATTTCCTTGTAAGATCGCTCTTTCTTTTTGCGTCTAACTGGGTTTAAGTAATAGAGAAGCTCGTTTTCTATAGCTTCCTTATAATCGCCACTAATATTCAAATCTATGTTCTGAGCAATAACGCTTAAATCGCGCCTTTTTTTATTGTTGCCATTGGCGTGGTAGGCCTTAATTGACTTCGCCGAATCGCTAACGCAGTAATCTACATCGGGGGATAGTTTTGATTCGCCGTAGTAAATCACTACATCGTTTCCGTCGTACAAAATGTGTACGCCGTCACAGCCTTTCACCTGATCCTGCCCGTTCATCTTTAGATAAGGTTTGGAGGCAACAGCAGGTGCACACAGAATACCCTCTAAAAGCACAAAAAGTATCAATTCTCCAATTTCTCCTGAAGAACTCTTTTTACCATCTTTCCGTTCACTAATCGCTTTTAAGGTTTCGGATGCAGCTTGTACTAGCTCCATCGAAGCATCATTTTCACTTTCAGCGGCATCTTTTATTAGCTTCTGCTGAGAAGGAGGCACACAGAAAGCAATCAACTTTCCCATAATGTATTGAGTGAAATTAGCTGTGTCGGGTTTACCAGTATTTTTATCAATAGGAACGTAGTGGACGTGGCCAGATATATGCTTTCCCGCGACGGTGAAGTCAGCATTAGCCTGTACGATATATTTATCTAGCGAGTACTTTGTACCCGCTAAAGAATCCTTTAAGAAGGAAAGCGCCTGTGTGTCCATATTCAGCGTGCTTTTAGTTTCAATCCACCACCTGTGGACAAACTATACAGGGAGAGTCTATAAATTCATAGGCTTACGTTTCCTCCTCCCCCTCGCCAGAAAATCCTGGCACTGGAGCATTTATGCGCACCGCCCGCCCTCGTGAGTTTTTTGGTCCAAAAGGACCCGTGAAGCGGCTGGGGGGAGGGTACAGTGGTCAGCTGGGATCGGGCTAAGAAAAGGGGGGATCGTAAGAAGCAATGCTATCCAGTGAGGCTTGGAAGGAATGGACAGGAGGAGCGCCAGTGATGGCGCGGGTTATATGGGAGGCCGCTTAGTATTCTTCGTCCAGCATGATGGTTAGTACACGCTCGGTAACATCGGGATCGGCAGGGTTTGGAGACGCAAACTCCATACGCGCATCGTAATAGTCGATCTTCCAGAACACCTTGTTTCCTGCCACGGTTATGCACCCGAAGTCATGCTCCCCGTGCGGGTCATTGTCCGCGTTGAAGGTGTCAAAGTCACGCACTGCCGCAAATATCTGGTCAATGGTCTGACCATCAAGTTGCAAAACACCATCGGTCATCATCACCTTCCCGCCCCAGAAGGTCTGGCGTAGCAGGTCATTCAGTTCCGCGATGCGTTTGGTCTGTTCGGATATGTGCCTCATGACCATTCGATACGGGCACACACAGCAAAGGCAAGAAAAACCGTCTGACCGCTTCGGCGCGGCGGTTAGGGGTACGGTAGCCCCGCCGTTCCCGCCGCCTCGGAAGCTAGCTGTAGCGCGGGTTACGGCGGCGCGGCGGCTAGGCGGTAAAATACGGGGGCTAATAGGCGCGGGCTATAAGGGCGGGGTTATTAGGCGGTAGCCGCACCTACCGCCGTACCGCCGCAACAGGCTGCAACGTAGGCTCCACCTATAATAAGACGCGGCGGTAGCACCCCATGCCACCGCCGCTCTACCGCCCGCGCACCGCCGGATCAGAAAGTGCGGTATTGTGATTCCTCAATGAACTCCTTGCTTAGGGTGATGCGGATTATCCGCTTGTTGCCCTCCTGCGTGACACCGAACTCAAAATCCGCGCCATAATAGGCCAAGGACTGGACAGCACGGCGCAGTTTTTTAGAAAAAGTGGCTGGAGTACGGGGGATAAATTTGCGTTCATCCTTGGATATTTTTTGATTTTCCATCCAGTGTACCAAGTCAGTATATAAATCACTCACAGAGAATAATTGCGGCTCTTTCATTTTATCAGCTTTAGACGACAGATAGCCCAGCATCATCTGCCCAAAGATCGAGTTCATCTCGCTATCGGCCATGCCGTCACGCTGATGCTTGAGGAGAATGCGGCAATAGGTTCCCGGCTCCCAGCCCAAGGCTTCTTCAGCAGCGCTGACCCATACCGTGTGATCCGCAAGGCGGGGTAATTCAGCGCCACGCAAAGCAACACCTGTTTTCTCCCAGTTGCGAAGCGCAGCGGAGAGAGCATCGAGTATGCCGCCGAAAATCGTAGGGGCATCCTGAGTGAAACTCTTGTAATACTCGTGTTCTGTTTTGCAGTCCTTGGCTTCCAGCGGGGAGAACTCGAAGAAAATCGCGCGGCTTCGCAAATCCTGACGTAAACGCAGTTCTATCCCCGTCAGCATCATCGGGCGGGCGAATTCAGGAGTTTCAAAGATGCCCATGTTGGTGAAGTACATGCGCCCTGAGTTGGAAATGCCTGTGGAGATACAGCAAAGCGCATTAGAAATGCTATCGCTCACCTGCTTGACGTTATCCAGCGTGGTCAGCCAGCGGGCGCAAGCAGACGCGAATATATCACGATCATCCTTGGGAGCGGCCACCAGTGGTGATGATGACGGGTCTGTAAGGGCGACAATCACGCGGGCACGGGTCGTTTTTCCACATCCCGCAAGCCCGGTCAGCACCGCCAGCGGATATGGCTTCTGCGGCGCAAAAACACCCAGGATGAAGCCGATGATGAGCTTGAATTCATCCTCGCTCTCGCTATCACATGGTATATAGCGTTTAAGCAGCGTAACATCACCCTTGCGGCTGGGTTCGGGAAGCGGCTGCATACTGTCTGAGCGAATGAAGCGGATGGGCGGTTCGGCGATGATATTCCAGCCTTCAGGAGTCACCTCTATCACTGACCAGTCATCGGTGCCACGGTCGATATACAAGCGGTCATGATGGTAGGCGACGCGCTGGTACACTTCATATTCCGGCCCATCATACATGGCCTGTCCTTCCAGCGCGCCAACCACTTCATCTACCGCCTGCTTGCTCGGAATTTTACCGCTCTCTTGGCGCATTTGATGGATTAGCCATTTGCGGAAACGCGGGCTTTGCAACAGCATATGCTCCCGGTGTCCATCACGGGCAATCGTGCCGTAAGCAGTATCATTCTTGGTGTGCCAGAACTCCACCTGCTTGGCTGTAGCCAGCAGTCGGTCTTTCATGCTGTCTGCTTCATGGCCTTTGGTACCTAGCTGAATCGGTGAGGTGATTTTTCCCGAATGCGGGCATTGGTCGCAATATTCCTCTCCATCACATTCCATACGGATGTTTTCGCAGGTGCGAGGTCCCGCCGTGAGGATCGCCTGATTTAGCTTCTTTGTGGTCTCCGCTTCGCTATAACCGGGATAGTCGCAGCTATAGTCATGCGCCAATTTCTCAGCGTCTTTGCAGCGCCCGATAATACTTAATGCCGCGTACCATTCTGGCTCTGAAAGGGTACTTGCATCCTCAATACAGTGCTCAAACCACGCGCATTCTTCACGGATTAATTCTGCATCCGCAAGGGGAAAGGATTTTCCCTGCTTTTTGGGTTTTTGCTGTTCAGGGTAATGCTCATCAAGATAGGCTTTCACCTCTTCGATAGTGACGCGATTCTCAGGATAGGCTTCCAGTATCGTCACGGGAACCGGCTTCTCGCCCTTGTGGTTCTGAGTGCCAGGCACGCGGAAAACCCGCACCAGATCGCCGACCTTATCCACTTCGTAATCATGCGCGGCGAAATGGGACTCCAGCATTTTCTGGAATCGCTTATAGAGCAGGAAAACCGCCTCACGTTGCGCCATATCATGTAGCTCCAATGGCTCAGGAAACAACCACAGCACATGCAGACCATAACCGGAGTCGGTCACATAGGTTGGCTCGAACGGGATTTCTTCAATGATCTTGCGAGCCGTTTCCTTATCAGGCGCATATTTATGGCCTTTGGGGTCAGGTTTCTCCAACGTATCAATATCGCCGAAAAATCCGATCAAGTGGCTGGCTTCGCTTGCCTTACCGCGCCCCCTCTCTTGCGGCTTAGGAAATAAGGCAATCGGCATGTAGATATTCTGCGTTTTCGCAAGTTCCAGAGCCGTTTGGGTAATTTTCTGAGTTTCGGAAGTATGTAGAAAAGTAGACTTTTTACTGGGCGCCTCCCAAAGACAGCAATAGCCATCTACTTTGGAAAGATTGAGTGCTTCGATGAGTGATTGAGTGGTAGTAGAAGTGGTATATATTGACATGATGCGCTCCATTAGAAGTTGCAGGTATTAACCTTGCGATTTGATTCGATATAAGATGTGAGTGTGCTGAGTTCGTACCGAACCAGCCGCCCCATTTTGATAAAAGCGGGGCCGCCGCCTGCAACGCGCCAATATTGAAGCGTCTTGACGGCGAGATTGAGATATTCCGCCGCTTCCTTCTCATTCAGAAGCGGGGTATCCTGTGAGGTAATTAGATGTGTCTTTTCCATTTTTGGCTCTCCTTTGTGGTGTTGAACACGATACAAAGATGCCATTTCTTCTCAGGAATAACAAAGGGTTGCATGCACACAATCCCCCTTAAGGACAATTGGTGCAAATAAGAAAAAGATGTTTATTTTCGGGGCTTTAATATGGCTGCGATGGAGCCTCGCAACTTGTATTTAGCTCCTGCAGAAGCACCAGCTTGGTTGTGAAACTTTATAGGCTCAAGGCATTCCATAAGGAAATCAAGGAAATCACCAGCGTAGAGTACTTTCCTATCTTTTTCTTCCTTTTCGGCTGCATAACGCGAAACTTTGATAGGCCCCTTTCCACATGAAAGCCAAAATTCACTCATGCTCTCCACATAGATGGAAAGGGGCTTTTTTTGATGTCCTGATCCATCTTTCAACGGGGCATGGAACGCAAGGTTTTTAAGTATTTCATCGCTTGCTTCTTGAAATGTCTCCCCAATTTCCTTTAGAGATTTGATGGATTCATTAAACGTGTCAAAGCCATCATACCCACCGTAAAACTGTTCAAGCGAGGGCTTGATTTCTCCAAAAAACTCTGCATTAAAACGTCTCTCGGAGTAAAAAGAAGGTGTACCGCAATCCTCTGGGTAGGTAGAGCTAAACTCAGCTACATACGCCTCATATGCCTCCAGCGATAGCCTGCTTAACCGGTTGTCCAGATCATCTAAGGCTTTCCTGATTTTTCTGACTTCATCTTTTAGTGCTGACGTGCTGTTACCCGTATCACCATAATAGGCTTCATCCCCCACATAGAATTTGGCACTGCGGATCAGACACTCCTTCAAAGCGATTTGGTCTGAAATATGATACTTCTTGGCAATGCCCTCAATAAAATCGTCAGAATAGACGTGATCATCCAGAAAATCTTCTGGCCAGACCTTATACGGGTATTCCCATTTTCCTATCTTACGCACTGCTCCTTTTCCTTCTCTCAGGGTTAAAGGGGGGGTAGGGGATGCCTGCAACTAAAGGTTGTTTTAGCCGCGCCCCTATCCCACCGCTGCCAACTCCAGAATCCTGTTTGTCACTTTCTGCATTGGTTCGCGGAGGCGGTCGGGGGTCATAATAATGTAGGATGCCGTAATGTCGCTCCCCGATTTATGATTGATCAGTCCCTTGATGGCATAAGCGGGGATATCCAAACTCTCGGCAATGGTCGTAAAGGTGCGGCGCAGATCGTGCAGCATAAAGGGAACGCCTGAATCCTCCGCGATTTTCTTGACACTGTTTTTTGGCTCCACCAGATGCCCTGTTTTACCGTCACCCGGAAACACAAACGGGCTTTTGCCGGTGCGCTTTGTGCGTTCCTGCAAGAGGGCAAACACATAATCACTCAATGGCAAATCCAATGGCTCGGTGTTTTTGGTATGGGGTACGGTCAACATGCGCTCGGCGAAATCCACATTTTCCCAGCGCAGTTCCATCGCTTCGATGCGCCGCATTCCCGTAAAGAGCAACAGCCGCAAATAGTCGCGGATGGTGCTGTTATCGAGCAGCATCACCGTGTCATACCATGGTTTTATCTGGTGGGGCTTAATCACGGAACGGCGGCGGGTTTCCTTATACCATGCCTTCGCGGAGGAAAGCGCGGTAACGGGGTTGGGCGGCAGGTGGTCATGCCCCTGCATAGCGAAATTATAGATCGCACGCACCAGTTGGAAGACGGTGTTGGCTTGCGTCTTGCCGTGCTTCTCGCCAATTTTCAGGTGGCGCTTAAAGACCATTTCCTTGCTTATCTCGTGCAATTGCACCAGTTGCCAATCGGGGAGGTACATGGTTTTCAGGCAGTCAAGGCGGTAGTGGATGGTCTGGCTCAGCTGCTTCCTACCTTTGCGGTATTGCTCCAGCGCCTCGGCAAAGGTTAGCCGCTTTTGCAGGAGTTCCTTTTTGGTGGTGTTTGGGTTTTCTCCTTTGGCCATGCGGGCGAGGAGTTGTCGTGCTTCTTCCCGCGCTTCCTCGGTGGTAAACACCCCATGCTTGCCGATGGTCACCCGCACTGTTTTGCCGAAAATATCGCGCTGGGCAAAGTAGGTTTTGGACTGCATTGCCACCGCCACTCCGAAGCCTTTTAGCTCCGCGTCTTGGTAGTATTGCTGCCCCTTTTCGGTGTAGGGGAGCTTCTCCACATAGGTTTTCGTTAGCTTGACCGCTGCCATTTTCACCTCGCATCCACAATAAGGTTTACCCCTTCAAAACAGGCAAACCGATCTTCGCAATAAGGTCATAATAAGGTGGAGAGACAGAAAAAGCTCGAAATTTTTAGGAGTGCTTGGGAAATTGCCTTGCCTTAATATACTACGAAAGCTAGGGTTTTCAGGAATCAATGGGGGGTGTTAGGAACGCTTCGGATTTCTGACTTCGGCGCTCATAACGCCTTGGTCGGGGGTTCAAATCCCTCTCCCCCCACCAGCCTACGCTCTGCGAGCTTCGGCTCGGCAAGCCATATGAGACCGTTGGACCACAAGCGTACAGCGTACCCGGCATAGCTATAGGGCCAAAATGGACGTGAGGACGTCTGTGGTGGGCCATGATTTCCCCCTGAAATGAGGGAAAAATGCCGGTACAACAGAAGGAATGGTGGGTCAGGGAGGAGTTGAACCTCCGACCTCACGCTTATCAGGCGTGCGCTCTAACCACCTGAGCTACTGACCCATCCGGAACGGACGCGCATGGTTAGCGGAGAATTCTGCGCCTGTCAACGCCCGAGGCAGAATTCATTGCTTGCGCGTCGCCGGGCTTTGGTGCACTCTCCCCGGTGCGCGTGGCGCGCTTACCCCTACATGGAGATTTTTATATGAAAAAACTGTTTGCAACTCTGGCATTGGTCGTTCTTACGGCTGGCTGTACCCACATGGGTGGAAACATGTGCGGCTCTAAGCCCTGCTGCCACAAGGGCATGGAGAATCAGGAGCATGAGTGCTGCAAGAAAGCCGGTGGCAAGGAAATGTGCCCTACCCATAAGGGCATGAAAGCCGGAGAACATGATGAGCGCAGCGAACATATGGAGCACCAGAAAGGTGAGCCGAGCCACCACTAGAAACTTTCTAGAGGTGCGGCATCCCCCGTGCGTGATTGGCCAATGTATGGGCCAGTTTATGCACGGGGGCTGGGTTCCACCTATGAAGACATGGCGGATATGATCCGTCTGGAAGCCTACCGTAAAGGTTCCAGCAAGGAGGTGGATCAGGCAATTCAGTTCTACCCCGCGCTGGAGCAGTTTCTCACGCAGGGCAAAAAGGAATTCACTGATCTGGAAAGCGGCTACCGTATGCTGGCAGAACTGCTTGGCGTGGAGTGGGGTTAGGGCTCATCAAAAGGATTAAGACCCGCGGCCTTTACGGCTTTCAATCCTTGTTTCGCGGCAGAGCTGCCTGCAACGAGGGCCGTGCCCAGAAGGCAACACCCCCGCCCTTATTCCCCCCACCGTACTCTGTTGCCGCCGCGACGCCTGCCACAACGCCTGCACCGAAATCCACCAGCATCGCGTTCAGATGTTTCTGTGCACGTTCTAAATCGGCAGGTGATGGAGTTTTGCTCATGGAGTTTTTGTATCTAACACGCATCCTTAGGGTTCGGGTAAGGGATGTGTGGCATTAGCGGTACCAACTTTGTTCGGATTCATCGAGGATTGCCGCTGTCCCGTAGTGATTGGATAAACGCCGCTTGTGCTCAACAAGGCTCCCGTTCCAGTCACAGCAACCCCTCCAACCATTACGGCGGCAGCTCTATTTCCTAGTTGCTCCGCTTGTTCCTTCGGATCCATCGTTTAACCTCTTTCTTTCGTGTACACTGTGTAACCGAGATCATCCTCTGTAGCTGCGACTAACTTCGGAACTCCGGTTGCCTCCAGAATCGCTCTCGCCACGCGCTCAAAAATCGGTTGTTGCTGGGTGGTGGGGGACGTTACTGATGACGGTTGTTCCGCAGATGTGGTGGTTTGCTGCTGAGTCATGATGCCTTCTCCCTGTGATGTGGTCTTATCGCCACGTCTCTTGATAGAGGCGTTGCATGACACTTTTGTGACAGGTGTTAATGTATGGAGAGGGCCTTCTGTGCAATTCTGCTGAGCGTTACCGCGATCGTTCCCATATCACGGAAAATATTCGGGTCTGCTTTGGCATAGGCAACGTCCTGCTCCACCACCTGACGACGCGTTTCATCGTTCTCGGCCTTCCCGCCTACATACAGATTTTGGCCCCAGCCGCTAATGCCCGGCCGCACATCATGGCGTTTATCGCATTCCTCATGAACGCTCTGATAGACGCCCAAATGGCTGGGGGTAATAGGACGAGGCCCCACCAGATGCATCTCGCCTTTCGCCACATTGATGAGCTGAGGCAATTCATCCAGATGGGATTTGCGCAAGAACGATCCTATTTTAGTGACCTGCGGATCATTTTCCAGAGTAAAACTTCCCCCCGCTTGCTCCCGTTCCTTATTCGGCGTCATGGTACGGAATTTATAGATATCGAACAGTTCTCCATCCTTGCCGATGCGAGGCTGCTTGAACATCACCGGTGCATCCGGATCATCTATTTTAATTGCCAGCGCAATCGCGCCCATCACAGGGGCCGCAGCCACCAGTCCCAAAGCTCCGGCTGTGCGGTTAAACGCGGCCTTTGAAGCATCATGTAGCGCCTGTGTATTCATACGGGGGAGTTGCATAAACCATTCCTATCCAAATGTTCAGATGGGAACGACCCTAACACAACTATGTTAGGGTTTTTTGACAGCACCGCCAATGTATTAATAAAAAACTACGCCCGCGATGCGGCCTCAAATCCGCATCGGCATGATGACATAGAGCGCACCGACATTCGCCGGGTCGCGCACCAGAGCTGGGGCGGAGGCGTCACCCATGAAGAATTGCACGGTTTCGCTTTCCACCTGCGACATCATTTCCAGCAGGTAGCGGGAGTTGAACCCCACTTCGATCGGTTCGGAGCTGTATTTGACATCCATGTTCTCGGTGGCTTGTCCGGCTTCCTGATTGTCGGCCTTTAGCTCCAGCGAGCCGTTGCTGAGCAGAATTTTCACGGCGCGGGATTTATCGGAAGAGACGGTAGAAACGCGGTCCACGGCCTGCGAGAAGCGTTTGCCATCCAGCTCCAGCAGGCGGTTATTGTTGGCGGGGATCACCCGTTCGTAATCGGGGAAGGTGCCGTCGATCAGCTTGGACACCAGCACCACCTGACCCGACTGAATGCGGATTTTGGTATCAGACACCGAAATTTGTACATCGGTGGGATGGTCGTCGAGCAGGCGTTTCAGCTCGCTCACGGTTTTGCGGGGGATGATAATGCTCGGCATCCCATCGGCTCCACTGGGGATCGCCACTTCCGAGCGAGCCAGCCGGTGGCCGTCGGTAGCGACGGAACGCAGCACCGGGATCCCCTCCGACTGAGCGGCGTGCAGGTAAATGCCGTTGAGGTAATAGCGGGTTTCTTCCGTTGACACCGCAAAGCGGGTTTTTTCGATCAGGTCGCGGCATTCCTCACCTCCCAGCGTGAACTGGTGGGAGAATTCGCCCTCTGCCATCACCGGAAAATCGCTGGCCGGCAGGCAGGACAGGGTAAAGCGCGACGAGGCGGCTTTGATTTCGGCGCGTCCCCCGGCGGCATCGGTGGAGATTTCCACCTCCGACCCTTCCGGCATTTTGCGCACAATATCGTACAGCATATGCGCGGGCATGGTGGTAGTGCCGGCGTCCTTAACCTTAGCGGGAATCTGCTCCACCAGCGCAATATCCATATCGGTCGCGGTGAAGGTCACGGCCTGCTTGTCGGCGTCGATCTTCACATTGGCGAGGATCGGAATGGTGTTACGGCGTTCAACCACGTTCTGAATATGCGAAAGCGCTCTCAGTAATACGGCACGATCAATCTGGAATTTCATGATTTGGCCCACAGGGGTTGATAGTTTACGACCAGCTTCCCCGTGGTTTTACCAGCCCTGCCAAGGGGTGCAAGGAAAAACTGTCAGGCAGACCGTAAATAGGACGATAATTTTGCACTCTTCCGTTGCACTTTCTTAAAGGCATGCTAAGCAATAGTTCCATGCGTGCATTCATCCCCTTGGCCCTTGGCCTGAGTCTGTTGCTCCCCGCCTGCGTGAGCATGAAGGGAAAACAGGAGTTTCCACAAGCTGCCGACGATCTGCGTCGTGAGCGCGGCGGCAAACTCACCGGTGACGGGATTGCCCTGTTTGATCCCAACAAGCCCGCCGATGGTGGTAGTGGCGGCGGCGGTGGCATTGGGGTGAACAGTTTTCTGTGGCGGGCGAGTCTGGATACGCTTGGCTTCATGCCCTTGGCGTCGGCCGATCCTTTCGGCGGTGTGATCATCACCGATTGGTACGAGAACCCGGAAGCACCGGGTGAGCGTTTCAAGGCCAATGTTCTTATTAAAGATAAGTCCCTGCGCGCAGACGGTGTGCAGGTGCGGTTGTTCAAGCAACGCAAGAGCGCGTCCGGCCAGTGGCAGGATGTGGCGAGCGATGCCACGCTCAACCGCAAGATGGAAGATGCGATCCTCACCCGTGCACGCGAGCTGCGGGTGAAGCAGTTGGAATCCAAATAACTCCCCTAACCCTACTTCTGCGGGAAATCTGCTTGGGCTGGAGCCTCCTCAAAACAGGTCATGTATAAAGGGATACACTCCTGTTTCTCGGTTTCCATCCCTGCGCGCTTTCCTCGCATAAGCGGGTTTAGGAGGTTTTAAGCTTTAACGCGCTTGCTATCGCCTCAAAAACGCGCTATAGGCTGCGCCCTTAGATTGATTTTAGGAGATTCACCATGAAGACTGGCATCCACCCCGACTACCATGAAATCACCGTGGTGATGACCGATGGCACCAAGTTTGCCACCCGTTCCTGCTACGGCAAGGCGGGCGATACGCTGCAACTGGACGTGGATGTGAAAACGCATCCGGCTTGGGTGGGCGGCACCAACCTGCGTAAAACCGGTCAGGTGGAGAAGTTCTCGCAACGTTTCGGCAATTTCAGCTTCGGTGCTACCAGCGCCAAGAAGGCCGAGGACGCTGCGGCGGAAGAGAAAAAAGACGCCTAGTCGCCTGCGGTGCGGGACGTTATCCTCTACCACAATCCTGCCTGCGGGACCTCGTGTAATACGCTGGGCCTGATTCGCAACGCCGGGATTGAGCCTCATATCATCGAATATCTGAAGACGCCTCCCAGCCGTGCGATGCTGGAGGCGCTTCTGCGGCGCATGGACACGACTCCCCGCGCCCTGCTGCGTGAAAAAGAGCCAGCCTTTACGGCGCTTTCCCTTCAGAACCCATCCCTGACCGATGCCGACCTCCTCGACGCCATGCTGCGCGAGCCGAGCCTCATCAACCGACCGATTGTGGTGACAGAACGCGGCGTGCGGCTGTGCCGTCCCTCAGAGCAGGTGCTGGAGATTCTACCCGCTCCGCAGCAGGGGGCCTTCACCAAGGAAGATGGCGAGAGAGTGGTATAGCGTTTTCGATTGCTTTCCAGGCAGCCCCGCCTGTTTTACCTCCCCCTTGATGGGGGAGGTCGGCGAGCGGCGTGAGCGCAGCGAATCGCCAGCGAGGCCGGGAGGGGGTGGTCATCCTGAGGGGATGTATCCCCGAAGGATCTCTCCCTTTACGAAATACGGATAGGTGAACG
This sequence comes from Rickettsiales bacterium, assembly GCA_044368015.1. Lineage (GTDB taxonomy): Bacteria > Pseudomonadota > Alphaproteobacteria > Rickettsiales > RI-342 > JBIPLF01. Next base: position 23,001 of record JBIPLF010000003.1, on the reverse strand, counting down.
CAAGTGGAGAGATGCTTCGCTGCGCTCAGCATGACACCCTCCCCCGGAATCGTGAACGATTCCGACCCCTCCCATCAAGGGAGGGGTGAAGAGAGGAGTCTGACAATCATTAGAAAGCTCTATAGATGCCGCAGGGCGGCGTGTGCTCCGCTCAAAGCACTAGTTTTTAGTGCTATTTTCTGGTAAGATGCGCCTCTTTTGGCAGGGAACCGACACAACCATGATTCTGGATATTGAGCAGATTTACGAGCGGATTGAAGTTTTACGCGCTGAACACCGCATGATGGACGCCGAAATTGCCGCTCTGGAGAGCAAGCATGCCGGTCAGTTGGAGATCGCCCGGCTGAAGCGCAAGAAGCTCGCCATTCGCGATGAGCTGACCAAGCTGGAATCGACCCTGCACCCCGATTTGATTGCGTAGAGGCGTTCATATGCTCGCTCGTCATTGCGAGCGACCGTAGGGAAGCGAAGCAATCCAGCTAAGTGTTTCCTATTATTTTCCACACGGCGCTCGTGTTTCACCTCCCCCTTGATGGGGGAGGTCGGCGAGCGGCGTGAGCGTCGCGAATCGCCAATGCGAGACCGGGAGGGGGTGACGTAACGAAAAATCACCCTCCCCCGGAATCGTGAACGATTCCGACCCCTCCCATCAAGGGAGGGGTGAAGGAGGAGAGGTCTTATCAATCTCTCACTCAGAGATTGGATTGCCACGTCGGCTACGCCTCCTCGCAATGACGACACTCCTACTCGAACCACGCCATTACCGGAGCATGATCGGATGGGCGCTCCCGGCCTCGCGTTGCCGTGTCAATCACCACTTCCTGCATCCGGTCGGCGAGCGTGGGAGAGGCCAGCAGATGGTCGATCCGCAAGCCATGGTCGCGCTCGAACCCTTGCGAGCGGTAATCCCACCAGGTGAAATCGCCGGACGCTTCCGGATGCTTGATCCGCCAGGCATCCTGCCAGCCGCGATGCAACATTGCCCGCAGCCGCGCCCGCTCCTCAGGGTGATAGCACACCGTGCCCTCTAAATGCCTGGGGTCGTACACATCTGCTGGGTAGGGAGCCACATTGAAATCCCCCCCCAGCAAGCACAACTCACCGGAAGCCAGCCACTCCGCCCCCATCCGGTCGAGCGCCTCCAGAAACGCCAGTTTGCGGGTGAATTTTTCGCTGCCCACTTCCTGACCGTTCGGCACATAGACGGACGCCACCCGCACCACCACCCCGTGTACGGTGGTAGAGGCCTCGATAAACCGCGCTTCGTCATGCTCCCATCCCGGCAATCCGCGTGAGACGGATTCCAGCCGCGTGCGGGAGAGCATCGCCACGCCGTTATAGGTTTTCTGGCCGTGCAGCGCGAGGTTATAGCCTAAGTCCTCTATCGGTTCCGCGGGGAAGGCTTCGTCCACCACCTTGGTTTCCTGAAGCAACAGAATATCCGGCTTATGCGTGGAAAGCCACTCGCACAGGGCTTCCAGCCGTGGGCGCACAGAATTCACGTTCCAGGTGGCGATGGAGAAACGCGCCGTCATTATAAGGCAAAGGAATTGCCGCAGCCGCAAGTGGCGGTGGCGTTGGGGTTTTTGATCGCAAAGTAGGACGCGCCCAGCTCTTCCACAAAATCGAGCGCTGAACCCTTGACTAGCTCCAATGACATCGCGTCCAGCGCCACGCGAGCGGCGGCTTCGCTCAGCACCAGATCGTCCTCGGCGAGTGGCTCCTGCGTAAAGAGAAACTTATACTGGAAACCGGAGCATCCCCCGCCTTCCACGGTGATGCGCAGATACGACCCCGCCGCTTCCTGTGCGAGCAACTGCCCCACACGCTTTACCGCACTGGGAGTAAGGGAAAAATCCTGAGCCATGTGCGGGAGTGTAGCGGGAAAAGGCATTGCCTGCAAGGGCGGTCAATCCAACAGGCTTATGGATCACAGCATCCCCTCCAGCGTACGACAGAGAAGCTGGATATGATCGTCCCGCGTCATGCGGTGGTTGCCGTCTTTTACCAGCGTTAGTTCCACGTCGCTGCTTTCCAGCAAGGGCACCAACGCCAGCGAGGTATGATGCGGCACGTCTTCATCCTGCATCCCGTGGATCAGCCGCACCGGGCAATGGATGGGCAGGCTCTTGCGGGTAAGCAGCCGGTGGTTGCGCGCTTCTTCCACCAGCCGCCAGGTGATGGGATAGGGGTCCTGCCCCTCGCAGGAGGGGGCGTAATGGAGTCCGGTTTCCTGCAAGGCCTGTTGCTGTTGCGGGGAAAGCCCGTTCCAAATGAGGTTTTCGGTAAAATCCGGGGCGGAGGCCACCCCCAGCAACCCCACCACCCGCTCTGGCCGCGTGAGGGCGAGCATCAGCGCCATCCAGCCTCCCATGCTGGAACCCACCAGAATTTGCGGGCCGGAGGTGAGGCTATCGAGCACCGTCAGCGCGTCCTCCTGCCACTGGCCAATCGTGCCATCGGTGAAGCTGCCGCTGGATTCTCCATGACCAAGATAATCGAACCGCAGATAGGCGCAGCCCTTTTTGCGGCATAACCGCTCCAGCGCCGTGGCTTTTGTGCCGTGCATGTCGGACTTAAAGCCCCCCAGAAACAGCACGCCGGGCATTCCGGATGCGCTTGCCTCTGTCTTGTGGTAAGCAAGGTAACCATGGGCTGTTTGTAACTGCGAGGGAAGCGGGTGTATCACGAGGTTCCAACCATTCTGCAAGTGCTGCCGGGACTCACCTCCGGAGGTGTCGAACGTGGTACGGTAGAAATCGCATCGGCGATTGTCAAGGCGGGCTGGCGAGCGCTCGTCGTTTCCAGTGGCGGCCCGATGGTCGATGCGCTGGAACAGGTCGGCGCGGAGCACCTACTGTTACCGCTCAATCGACGCGATCCCCTGACCCTGTGGCGCAATGCGGGCCGGTTGACGCAGATCATCCGCGACCGGCGGGTATCGCTGGTCCATGCCCGCTCCCGCGGCCCTGCCTGGAGCGCCTATATCGCCTGCAACCGCACGCAGACCCCGTTTGTCACCACCTTCCACGGCTATTACAAGGCGGGGAATCCGCTCAAACACCAGTACAATGCCGTGATGACCTATGGCGCGCGGGTGATTGCGATTTCGCATTTCATTGCAGACCATATCCTGAGCAGCTATCCGCGCACCGATCCTGCCAAGCTGTGCATCATCCATCGCGGGGTGGATCTGGAGCGGTTCAGCGTTGATGCCGTGCATCAGGGGACGGCCCATGAGTATGCGCGCCGTTGGGGGGCGACGCCTGATGTTCCGCTGATCTTCTGTCCAGCGCGTTTTACGCGGTGGAAGGGACAGGAATGGGCGCTGCGGGCGCTGGCACAGATTAACGAACCCTATCTCGCGGTCTTTGCAGGCAGTAGCCACGGGCATGAGGGCTACCGGATGGAGCTGGAGCAACTGGCAACGGATCTAGGAATCGACACGACAGTGCGGTTCGTGGACGCCGTGCCGGATATGCCCGCTGCGCTTAGTCTGGCGCATGTGGTGTTGGCGCCGTCGCTGGAGCCGGAAGCCTTTGGCCGCGTGCCGATTGAAGCGCAGGCGATGGCCTGTCCGGTGATCGCCACCGACCATGGCGGCATGCGTGAAACGGTTGTCCCCGGCAAAACCGGCTGGCTGGTCCCGCCGGAAGATACCGAAATGCTGGTGATAGCACTCACCGATGCGCTGTCGCTGCATCAGGAAACGCGGATGCATATCGGGCTGGAAGGCAAGCTATTCGTGGCCGAGCGCTTCGCCCTCACCCGGATGCAGGCAGAAACGCTGGGCGTGTATAAGGAAGTGCTGGGGTAAGGGCGGCGTTCCAGCAGAAAGCGCATTGCCCTTGTGCGTTCAAATGAAGGAAAAGAATTCCTCCTACCATCCCCCATCCTGCATCGCCATCACGGGTTTCGCTCCGGCGGTGAGGGTGGCGAGCAGCCCCACCGATTGCGGGAGGATTTTCTGCATGGTGAAGCGAGCCGTGGCGAGTTTCGCCTGATAGAAATCGACCTCCGCCGTGCCTTCGCTCAGTTTTTGCAGGGCAATCGCGGCCATTTGCGCCCAGATATAGCCCATATACACAATCCCGAACAGGCGCAGATATTCCACGGAACCCGCCGCGGCGTTTTCCGGATCGGCAAGGCCGTTCTGCGCCATCCAGAGGGTGGCTTTGCGGAGATACTCCACATGCACACCGAGCGGCTTCGTGAACTCCTGCATCGCTGGGTTTGCCTGATGCTGATGCAAAAACGCCTCGATGGGGAAAAACACCTGCCGCAGGTAACGACCGGTATGCATCGGCAGTTTGCGCCCGACGAGATCCAGCGATTGCACGCCGTTGGTGCCTTCGTAGATTTGTGCAATACGCGCATCACGCACATATTGCTCCACCCCGTATTCGCGGATATAACCGTAGCCGCCAAACACCTGCTGCGCCAGCACCGTGCTCTCAAATCCCAGATCGGTAAGGTACGACTTCACCACCGGCGTGATGAGTTGCACGAAATCATCGGCATCCTGGCGCGTGGCACTATCAGGATGGGAATGGGCCAGCTCCGCCTGAAGCGCGGTATAACCAACCAGCGCCCGCGCCCCCTCGGTGAAGGATTTGATGGTGAGCAGCATCCGCCGCACATCGGGATGGACGAGCAGGTTATCCGCCACTTTCTCCGGCGATTTGGCACCCTTGAGGCTACGGCCCTGCAAGCGTTCCATGGCATAAGCTCGTGCCTGCTGATAGGCGATTTCCGCCAGCCCCAGCCCCTGCACACCGACATACAGCCTTGCTGCGTTCATCATGGTGAACATGGCCTTCATGCCGCGATGCGGCACGCCGACCAGATAACCCAGCGCGCCGTCATAGTTCATGACGCAGGTGGGCGAGGCATGGATGCCCATTTTTTCTTCCAGCGAGGCGCAGGTGAAATGGTTGCGCGGGCCGAGTGAACCATCCGGCTGCACGGGATATTTGGGGCAGAGAAACAGGCTGATGCCCTTGATCCCCGGAGGGGCATCCGGCAAGCGCGCCAACACCAGGTGGAGGATGTTTTCGGTCGCATCCTGATCGCCGCAAGAGATGAAAATCTTGGTGCCGCTCACCGCATAGGTGCCGTCGCCATTTGGCGTGGCGGTGGCGCGGATGAGGCCGAGATCGGTCCCCGCCTGCGGTTCGGTGAGGCACATCACCCCCGACCACACGCCCTCTACCATCTTCGGCAGATAGGCCGCTTTCAACGCCTCCGACGCATGTTGGTAGATCGCGCTCGCCGCCCCGTGCGAGAGGCCAGGAATCAACCCGAAGGAGAGATTCGCCGAGCAGATCATTTCCACGCAGGCCATGTTGAGGAATTCCGGCAACCCTTGCCCGCCATAGGCGGGGTCGGCGGTGAGGCCCGTCCAGCCGCTTTGCGCGTAGGTGCGATAGGCCTCCACAAAGCCGGTCGGCAGGGTGACGTTGCCATCCTTCAGCTTTAGCCCCTCGCGGTCGCCTACCATGTTGAGCGGAAACAGCACCTCTTCGCAAAAGCGGGCGCTTTCTTCCAGAATCGGGGTCACCAGTTCCTCCGACAGATCGCCCATACCGGGCACAGCAGGGTCGCGGTAGGGAGCCAGAAACTCCTGAATCACAAACTGGTAATCGCGGATGGGGGCCTGATAGGTTGGCATGTGCGTCTCCCTTATAAGCAGCCGGAAAAGCCTATAATGCTGACGCTAACACAGGAAAGCAAATAAAGGGTGAAGGCGGAGGAGGGTGCCGCGTTTCGTGCGCGCTGTGGTCTTTTTCTCTCTCAGATGGCGATCCATGTCACCGTCATTGCTCATGGTGCCACGTTACAACTCTATGACATAGGTGATTTCTTTAGAAATTACCGTATACTGTAGGGTAGAGAAAGAGTGTAATCGCGCATGGTGGTCAAGTTTCGTGAATTGCTGAATGTCGGCATGACTGCGCTAGGCGGCATGGGTGGTGGTCGCGTGGGCGCGGCAATCGGCGAAATGACCGGGTCCCCTCGCGGCAAACAAATTGGCCAGATTGTCGGTTCCTGGATCGGGGCGATGACAGGCAATAGCTTCGGCAGTGGCGCCACTGATGTGGAGCAGTTGCAAGGTCAGGTGAAACGGCGCGTCGCCGAAAAACTCTATTCCAAAGGACTCAATACCGAGCAGGTGAGCGAAATCATGACCCATCATGATTTTTCAAACACCGGCGTGCGGTATGGATTCTTCCAGAATATGGCGAATGTCATCACCACCAATATCGGACGCGTGGCGGGCAGCGCACTCGGCATGGCGGCGGGCATCTGGGCGGGGGTGAAACTTGGCCGCAAGATCGACCAGACGCTTGGCATCGACAACCCCGACCGCCCCCCGCAGGAAGCCACTACCGCCGGAATCATGATGGGACTGACCACCGGCCCGGCGCTGGGTGCCGTGGTGGGAGCGGTGATCGGCAATAAATGGTTCGACGCCCCCCCAGACCGGCAGATCGAGCGCGCCGCCAACCGGCATCTGGCGCTGATCTCCCACGAACTGATGCATATGAGTAAGGGGCGATAAATGATGCAGCGTTTCTTTGTCGTGGGTAGTGTCGTTTTATCTGTACTGCTCTTTCTGGTAGGGCTTTCGCTTCACATGATGCGTGGGTTGGAACCGCTCAGTTCAGCAAGAGGGATGGGGGCAACCATCGGGGGCATGCTCGCGCCATTCCTTATCACCGGTCTTTTCATGATCTTCAGACGGTTTCGCAATCGTCGTGCGTTTTGGAAAATACTCTTCTGGGTCACACTATTGCTGTTGATTTCCACAATCAATCAATGGCTGCTGTTATGGCGGTGATCCGTATCCATTGGCATGCCTGGGGGGCGATGGATTGTTTGACATAGCGGCTGTTGTACCCGCTTGCCAACAGCGCTTAATTCCGCTACTCCCTTCCCATCATGACGCCCGAAACCGCCCAGAAGATCGAAGCCATTGAGCAGTCGCTTGCACTGCTGAGGAGGTATCTTTGACTGGGATAACGCCCTCCTTAAACTGGAACGCTTAAACGCGCAGGCCGAAGACCCCGCGCTGTGGAACGACCAGCAGGCCGCCCAGAAACTCCTGAAAGAACGCACGGCGCTTGACGCCAGCATCCGCCATGCGCGGGGATTCGCGCAGGAGCTGGAGGATGCCAAAACCCTGCTGGAACTGGGTGAGATGGAGGAGGATGCCACCAGCATTCAGGAGGCTACCGCACAGATTCAGGCGCTCTACGAACAGGCTAAGCGGGTGGAGCTGGAAAGCCTGCTGTCCGGCGAGGCGGATGCCAATCATTGCTTTTTGGAAGTCCATGCCGGGGCAGGGGGGACGGAAAGTCAGGACTGGGCGGAAATGCTGCTGCGGATGTATACCCGTTGGGCGGAAAAGCGTCGCTATAAGGTGGAGATGGTGGATGAGATGCCGGGCGAGGAAGCCGGGATTAAATCCGCTACCCTCAAAATCATCGGCCATAACGCCTATGGCTGGGCCAAAACCGAGCGCGGCGTGCACCGCCTGGTGCGGATTTCTCCCTTTGACAGCAATGCGCGGCGGCATACCAGTTTTGCGAGCGTGTGGGTGTATCCGGAGATCGACGACACCATCGAAATCGAAATCATCGACAAGGATCTGCGGGTGGATACCTACCGGGCCTCCGGCGCGGGCGGGCAGCATGTGAACAAAACCAACAGCGCCATTCGCATTACGCACCTGCCGACCAATATCGTGGTGCAATGCCAGAGCGACCGCTCGCAGCACCGCAACCGCGCCGAGGCGATGAAGATGCTCAAAGCGCGTCTTTATCAACTGGAGATTGAAAAACGCGAAGCCGCCACCGAAGCCATGAATGCGGGTAAAACCGACAATGGCTGGGGGCATCAGATTCGTTCCTATGTGCTGCATCCTTATAGGATGGTCAAGGACTTACGTACCTCTATGGAGACCAGCGCCACCGATGCGGTGCTGGATGGCGATCTGGATGATTTTATGTCGGCAGCCCTTGCGGCAAGGATTGGTTAACGTTTTGATGCTACTCTGGCGTGTAGCAGCGTTGTAACAAAACGGTAACTTTCATGATTGTCGCAGCCGAAAAACGCATGACCATGCATCTCATGGCTTTCTGGAATGAGTGCCGCGGAGAGGATGGTACCTTGCCGTCGCTGGCCATGTTGCGGAAATCCGATCTGGCCTCCTCATGGGAGATGCTGTTCGTGCTGCGCGTGAATCAGGTGCGTGCGGAATCTTCCAGTTTTGAGCATTTCGGCTCGGATCTGGAACGGATATTCGGGCTGAATTACAAATGGTCTACGCTGGAGAAGGCATTCACGCATCCCATTCTAGGGCCAACGCTGGAGCGCTATGCGCCCGCCATTCATGACCCGCTGCCCGTGCTGCATCAGGGGGCGTTTCCCTGTCAGGGAGGGGTGGCAAAATTCCGTAGTCTCATCGCTCCACTCAGTCAACGCGAAGGCGTGGTCGATTACCTGATTGGCACCGCGAACTATAAAATCTTCCCAGCCTAGATAGTGCCGTGACCTTCTACTGCTATGGTCTGCAAATAGCAACTTTCTGTGTTTGCGACGATAGAGGGTCCCCCATTATTCTCCAGGCTTCTGGGGTTTTCACCTCCCCCTTTGATGGGGGAGGTCGGCGAGCGCCGTGAGCGCAGCGAATCGCCAGCGAGGCCGGGAGGGGGTGACGTTAAAGAACAATCACCCTCCCCCGGAATCGTGAACGATTCCGACCCCTCCCATGCAGGGAGGGGTGAAAAAGCGGGTCTGGCAATCATGCGGAAATGCGATACATCTCGCCGCTGCAAAAATTATCCACAGACCCTCTTGACGCCTGCTCGCAACAACGGTAGGGTGCGTTCTCTCAGATGTAACGTAGTTAGAAGGGCAGCCTCTCCATGGCACACCATAAGTCAGCGATCAAACGTATCCGTCAACGCGCACGCCGCAACGTGATCAACACCGAGCGTAAGAGCCGTATCCGTACGTTTGTGAAGCAGGTAGAGCTTGCCATTGCATCGGGCGATGCTGCCAGCGCGCAAGCCGCTCTCCGGGCTGCGCAACCGGAAGTCATGCGTGGCGTTACCAAAGGTGTAATCGAAAAAAATACGGCATCGCGTAAAATCAGCCGTCTGGCTCAGCGTATCAAGGCGCTGTCGGCCTAAGTTCCGTCAATTCTATTGTGGGTGTGTGGCGGGGGGTGTTCCTCGCAGCGGGTTTGTTTTGTCTACGGTGCTGTTGTTAAATTGATTTTGCAGGATATTCCGAGGGGTTTTTGAGCGAAAATAGCGGGATGATTTGCAGACATAGCTAACCTATTGCAAGAATCATGTCGCTATTTGTAGCCAAGAAAACCCAGAATAGAGCCAAAACGGAATGTAACAACAGTGCCAAACCTGGGTAGCTGCATGGTCTTTACCTTCTCCTCACTCGTTGCTCAGGCCGCCGAACGTGGGATGCCGGGTGTGGCGTATGGCGGGGAGGTGTCGGCGCTTGAAACTTGGGAGGCACTGCAATCCATCCCCGATGCTCAATTGGTGGATGTGCGCACCCCGCCGGAATGGAGCTTTTCGGGCATTCCCACCCTTGCCTCTGTGGGTAAAAAGCCCCTCCCCCTTTCGTGGAAACTCTTTCCCTCTTATGAGGTGAATCCGGACTTTATCGCTGCGTTGCAGCGCAGTGTCGCCAATCGTGAAACACCGCTGTTTTTCCTGTGCCGCACCGGGGGCCGTTCGCTGGATGCCGCTGCGGCCGCGACGGCGGCGGGTTACACCCACGCCTTTAACGTGACGGATGGGTTTGAAGGCCCTTCCAATGCCGAGCGTCAGCGCGGTCAGCTTGCCGGATGGCGGGCGGCGGGGTTGCCATGGGAACAGAGCTAAGAGGGAACACGCCAATGTCTGCTGCCGCTGCACTCGCCGTCAAAGAAGAACCCGGCCTTCAGGATGTCTGGGAGCGTGTGCGCGGCCGGTTGCGTGCGAATCTGGGCGAGGCAACCTTTAAGAGTTGGCTGAAACCCCTTGATTTTGCAGGCGTTCGCAACGGTCAGGTGATGCTCAGCGTTCCCACCCGTTTCATGCGTGAATGGGTGCTCAATCACTATGCGGACGATCTCTACACCACCTGGAAGAAGGAATATCCGAGCATTCTGGCGATTGACCTTTTCGTGCGGCCCAACGCCTATGCGCCACCGCCTGCACGGATGGAGGAACCCAAACCCCGCTTGGCTGCGGTCACTGCCGCCGATATCGCCGCCCCGCCTGCGGCACAGGAAGCAACGGCGCCGGACCTCCTCACCTTAGGGGCCACGCTTGATACCCGCTTCACCTTCGAGAATTTCGTGGTGGGAAAATCGAATGAACTGGCCTTTGCGGCGGCGCGGCGCGTCGCCGATGCGCGGGAATGCGTGCAGGGGTGCAATCCGTTGTTTTTATACGGCGGTGTGGGGCTGGGTAAAACCCACCTGATGCATGCGATCGCCTGGCATATTCGCCGCAATCATCCCACCCGCAAGGTGCTGTACCTCTCCGCTGAAAAATTCATGTACCAGTTCATCAAAGCGCTGCGGTTTAAGGACACGGTGGCGTTTAAGGAACAGTTCCGCTCCGTCGATGTGCTGATGATCGACGATGTGCAATTCATCTGCGGCAAGGAAAGCACGCAGGAGGAATTCTTCCACACTTTCAATGCGCTGGTCGATCAAAACAGGCAGGTGGTGATCTCCGCCGACCGCTCGCCCTCTGCCATGGACGGGATTGAGGAGCGGATGCGTTCGCGCCTTGGCTGGGGGCTGGTGGCGGATATCGACACCACCACCTACGAGCTACGTCTGGGCATTCTGCAATCCAAGGCCGAGCAGATGCAGGTGGAAATTCCGCCGAAGGTGCTGGAGTTTCTGGCGCATAAAATCACCTCCAACGTGCGCGAGCTGGAAGGGGCGCTCAACCGTCTGGTCGCCCATGCCACGCTGGTGGGGCGTCCGATCACGCTCGATAGCGCCTGCGATACGCTTCAGGATCTCTTACGCGCCTGCGACCGCCGTGTGACCATTGAAGACATTCAAAAGAAAGTCGCCGAGCAATTTGCCATTAAGCTCTCGGATATGTTTTCGGCGCGCCGTTCGCGGGCGGTGGCGCGTCCCCGGCAGATCGCCATGTATCTTTCCAAGCGCCTCACCACCGCCAGCCTGCCGGAGATCGGCAAAAAATTCGGCGGAAAAGACCACACCACTGTCATGCACGCCGTCAAGCGGGTGGAGGAACTCTCACAGGAAGACCCCCAACTCGCCGATGAGATTAAACTGCTGGAGCGGATGTTGCAGCAGTAGCGGGGCGGGAGATTCTACTCACCACCCAACAGTGTTCTGCTCTCTCCGGGCACTTGATCGCATGTTGCCGTTCCCAAGTTAAAATCCCGGTCTACATCGTACTTGGGTGGTTTTCATTAACACCGAACTCCAAGCCGGCACCACGCAAATTATCGCAACAACCTTTCCACCAATCCGGATACAAGTTCCTTGCTAGTACCCGCTGTCTTGTAGTCCGGCGCGTCGGGTGAAAGGCCTTTTGGATTAAGCCCCTCGCTTGCGAAATCGATCACGGGATATACCACGCCTTCAATCCCTGCGTTAACGAAATCATCCACCCGCTCAACCGTCCTCCGAATCCCTGCTTCAAGTTCATCGAGTTTCTCTTCAAACATCCCGTAACTCCTGTATTGCGTTTCATGATGGAATCAATATCACTATATGAATGTAAAAGAAACCACAGTAATATTAATTTCCTATGACATGCCGTCCAAGCAGGACAAAGAGGCGCTGCTTGAAACATTTGCTGGCCTTCCGGAGATGCATCCATTACGAAGAAGGTACGAACTGATTAGTCACGGCATGTTGCCGGATTCGCATATCCACAAAGCCGCTATATTGCTTGCCCCATGATCCTTTTCTGGAAGAAAAAAGCTGAGACTGCGCCGGAAACTGTGGTTCCGGAAACCGCAGAGCTGCCCGTTTCCTGGTGGCAGCGGGTGCGGAAAGGACTTTCCAAAACCACCTCGCAGCTCACCGATGGGATCGCCCGGATTTTTACCGGCGGCGCGGTCAATGAATACATGCTGGAGGCGCTGGAGGAGGTGCTGATCGGCACCGATATGGGGCTGGAAAGCGCACAAGCTCTGGTCAAGAAGCTCGCCAAAACCTCCTTCGATAAGAATGTGAGCGAGGCCGAAGTGCGTGCCTTCCTCGCCGGGGAAATTGCAGGCATTCTCAGCCCCGTGGCGCGGCCGCTGGTGCCGGATGTCACCCACAAACCCGCCGTGGTGCTGGTGGTGGGGGTCAACGGTAATGGCAAAACCACCACCATCGGCAAGCTCGCCAACCAGTTTTCGGCGCAAGGCCACAAGGTGGTGCTGGCGGCGGCGGATACCTTCCGGGCGGCGGCGGTGGAGCAGCTTTCCATCTGGGCGGAGCGTTCCGGTTGCGCACTGGTGGCGGGAGTGGAGCAGGGCGATCCGGCAAGCGTAGCCTACCGCGCACTGGATGAGGCGAAAAAGGCCGGAGCCGATATCCTGCTGGTGGATACCGCCGGGCGCCTGCAAAACAAAACCGACCTCATGGCCCAGCTTGAAAAGGTGGTGCGGGTGCTGAAAAAGCTGGACCCGGACGCGCCGCATCATGTGGTGCAGGTGCTGGACGCCACCACGGGACAGAACGCCCACCGTCAGGTGGAGCAATTCAAGGAGCTGATTGGCGTCACCGGGCTGGTGGTCACCAAGCTGGACGGCACCGCCAAAGGCGGTATGGTGGTGGCACTCGCCAAGCGTTTCGGCCTACCCATCCACGCGATTGGCGTGGGCGAAGGCATCGCCGATTTGCAACCCTTTGAAGCTGAGGATTTTGCCCGCCATCTGGTGGGGCTAACGAACGATTCCATATAATCGCTGGTCTTCTTTGTACAAACCAAGACCTGTGTGTTTGGATCGCTCTGACCGCCATTGCGGCACTGCCGGGGTATGTGGCAGGTGCGGATTTCTAACTTGTTGGACTGTACCATTTCTGGTACAATCCGACTATGTCTATTGTTCGCCCACGCATACAGGTAACGCTTGACGCCGATACCTCCGGTCTTTTGGCCACTCTGGCACAGCAGGAGCATCAGTCTGTTTCAGCGACCGCTGCACGCCTGATTAAAGAGGCCCTTGAAATACAGGAGGAACTCTATTTTTCCCGTCTGGCGGATGAGCGGCATCAAGCAGTGCTGAAGGGAGCTAAACTCTTGTCTCATGCAGAGGTATGGGGCGAATAACACACCATTTACCCCTTGCTACGTCTGGATTTTTAAAATGAATAAATACCCTTCTGTGAGAGGATTTATTCAGTGGTTACTCCGAACGACATAAGCGCATTATACCAGATTCTTTATGAAGAGCGTGTGCTGAAAGAGGATGTGCCGCGCCTAGCATCTTCGGCTAGGGTTCTCATCAAACGTGCCATTGAGGAACGATTGATGACCCATCCCATCCACTACGGTAAACCGCTGCGCTACAATCTGCATGGCCAGCGGCGCTTGCGTGTCGGGGATTACCGCATCCTCTACACGGTAGACGAGGAACGGAAGCAGGTGGTGGTTCTTGCCATCCAGCATCGTAGCAGGGTATATGACCCCTAGCCTCTCAGCTTAACCATCAACGCTCCCTCGCCCCCTAAACGTTCCGGCGCGATGGCATAATGCCGCACAAAGCTGGAAAGCGCAGGGGAATCCAGCCATTGCGGCACTTTGCGGCGCAGCACGCCTTCGCTCTGCGTGCCTTTCCCCGTAATCACCAGCAGGGATTTCGTGTGCTGTGCGTGCAGACGCTCGATCGTGGCCAGCAGCAGGGCGTGGGCCTCGGTGCGGGTATAGCCATGGAGATCCAGCACCGGAACCTGCGTCTGCGCTTCGGCGAACAGATCGCTGGAGAGGTGCGGCCAGTCCATCAGCTCGCGCTTGGGGAAGGGTTTGCCTTCCCGTGGCGGTTCGTGATGCCGCCGCTGCTCCAAAGGAGTACTGGAATCGGCAATCTGCTGCCAAGGGTGAGAATCGGTCGGTGTGTTCAAGGAGTCGGCCCCCTCCCTATCCCTCCCCCGCTAAAGCGGGAGAGGGAACCGGATGCGGCATCGCGCACACAACACACCGGCGCATCCTCAGCGGCATGGATATCGAATCATCCAGTCATCGCTCATCCAAGCATCAGACCTCTTTACGAAACTCGCTGTGGTGAGGAAAGCGCGATGGGATGGATACCAAGAAACATGAGTGTATTTTTCATACATGACATGTTTTGAGGGTGAGCCCTACAAAACGATCCAGTGAATCGTTTTGTAGGCGAACCCAGCCCAAGCAGATTTCCCGCCACAGTAGAGTTTTCAAAGAGGTCTCGCCTACCCCAGCGCCACACCGGCCGGCACATAGGCATGGTTGAGCGCCTGCGCCACCGCTTCGTGGGTGATTTTACCGCGATGCACGTTCAGCCCGTTGCGGAAATGGGTATCCTCGCGCAGGGCGCTGCGATAGCCCTTATCGGCCAGCGCGATGGTATAGGGCAGGGTGGCGTTTTCGAGTGCTTGGGTAGAGGTGCGCGCCACGGCGGCGGGCATATTGGCCACGCAGTAATGCACAATGCCGTCCACCGTATAGAGCGGGTCGTCATGGGTGGTGGGGTGGCTGGTTTCAAAGCAGCCGCCCTGGTCGATGGAGACATCCACCAGCACTGCGCCGCGACGCATGGAGGAGAGCATCTTTTTCGTCACCAGACGCGGAGCCGAAGCCCCCGGAATCAGCACCGCCCCGACGATCAAGTCCGCCTGCATGACATGATGCTCAATGGATTCCACCGTCGCATAGACGGTGTTGATCTGTGACTGGAACATCAGGTCGATTTCCTTCAGCCGCTTGATGGATTTGTCGATGATGGTGACATTGGCGGAAAGCCCTTTGGCCATCAGCGCGGCATTGGTTCCCACCACACCGGCGCCTAAGATGACCACATCGGCGGCAGGTACACCCGGCACACCGCCCAGCAACACGCCGCGTCCGCCATGGGATTTTTCCAGCGCGAAGGAACCGGCCTGAATGGAGAGCCGCCCGGCGACTTCGCTCATGGGGGCCAGCAGCGGCAGGGAGTTATCCGGCGCAGTGACGGTTTCAAACGCAATGGCAATCGCGCCGCTTTGCATCAGCAGTTCCGCCTGACGGGGGTCTGGAGCCAGATGCAGGTAGCAGAAAATCACCTGACCTTCGCGCAGCATCATGCATTCCTGCGGCTGCGGCTCCTTCACCTTCACGATCATATCGGCGCGGGCATAGACTTCCTCCGCCGTTTCGGCGATCAGCGCTCCGGCGGTCTGGTATTGGGAGTCTTCATAGCCGATCTCAAACCCGGCCTTGGATTGCACAATGCAGCGATGCCCATGATGCAGCAGCTCGCGCACGCCAGAGGGGGTTACCCCTACACGGTATTCATGGTTTTTGATTTCTTTTGGGACGCCGATTAGCATGTGCTTACTCCTTGTAGAAACTTCATGAAAACCCTACTTTGGCTTCAAATCTGCTTGTGCTGGACCCTCCTCGTGAAATGTCCTGTATATTGAATACACTCATTTCACTCGGTATCCATCACGGCGCGCTTTTTGGCCAAAGCGGGTTTTGATGAAGTTTCCTTGCTTATGATAAGATTAAATTATATTCGCGCCCCATAGCCTATTTTATTTGGGTCGGGAAGCAAAATGTTCATCGCTACTTCGCTACAGGATACGATCGTTGCGCTTGCCACCGCGCCGGGCAAAGCGGGGGTGGCGGTGTTGCGGCTTTCCGGCCCGCAGGCGAAGGCGGCGCTCACCTCCGTATCGGGGTTGCAGGAACCCACGCCGCGCACCGCGCATTATCTGCCGTTTCGCGGAGCGGATGGGATCATCGACCGGGGGTTGGCGCTCTATTTTCCCGCTCCCCACAGCTTCACCGGCGAGGAGGTGGTGGAACTGCATCTGCATGGCAGCCGCGCCGTGGTGCAGGAGATGCTCGCAATCCTCACCGCACTGCCGGAGGTACGGCTCGCCGAGCCGGGAGAATTCTCCCGCCGCGCCTTTCTGCATGGCAAGATGGACCTCACCGAAGCCGAGGGGCTGGCCGATCTGATCGACGCCGAAACCCGCACCCAGCGTCAACTGGCGCTGCGGCAGATGTCGGGAGAGCTGCGCCTCCTCTATGATGGCTGGCGGGCGCAATTGCTTCAGGCGATGGCGCTGCTGGAAGCCTATCTTGATTTTCCGGACGAAGACATTCCCCCGCAGGTGGTGGTGGAGATGGAACAGTCGGTGCGAGCGTTGCAAGCCTCCATCACCGCGCATCTGGCGGATAACCGGCGGGGAGAGCGCATCCGCGACGGGGTGCATGTGGCGATTATCGGCCCGCCGAATGCTGGGAAATCCACGCTGCTGAACTTCCTCGCCCAGCGCGATGTGGCGATTGTCTCCGAAACCGCAGGCACCACGCGGGACATTGTAGAGGTGCATCTGGAGCTGGCGGGGCTACCGGTCACCTTTGCCGATACGGCGGGGATTCGTCAGTCCACGGATGCCATCGAACAAGAGGGGGTGCGGCGTGCCACGGCTCGCGCTGGCGAGGCGGATATCACCCTCGCGGTGCTCGACATCCGCACCGCCGCAGAGGATTACCCCACCATTGCGCCGCTGCTGGGTGAGGGAGCGGTGGTGGTACTGAATAAGGTGGATTTGGCAAGGAGTTGTCAGTTGCCAGTTGCCAGTTTGCAGAAAGGCAATGCCCTACGGGTAGGGGAGAAAGACGCTAGCAACTGGCAACTGGCAACTGACAACTCCCTCCCCCTCTCCTTGCACACCCACGAAGGCACCAACGCGCTGCTCACCACCTTAGAGACGATGGTCCGCGAGCGCTTCACCCCCGGCCATCAGCCAACGCTCACCCGGCTGCGGCACCGCCGGGCGCTGGAGGCAACCCTCATGGCGCTCACGCAATTTGCTGCCGAAGAAGCACCGGAACTGCGTGCGGAGAATCTCCGGATGGCGGCAGGAAGTCTGGGCAGCCTCACCGGTCACATTTCAGTGGAGGAGATTCTGGATCAGGTCTTCGGACAATTCTGCATTGGCAAGTGAGGCAGTTTACGGAGTGTAGGGACGGAGCTTCCACCCCCGTTGCGCCACATAATCGGCGATATGCCCCCCATGCGGTATTTCCCAGTCCGGCCAGATATCCGCTAGCGGAATCGCCGCGAAATCACGCATCAAAAGTCCGGCATGGGGGATGGTGAGTGTGGGCGTTTCCATTCGCAGATTACCATAGACAAGGATATCAATATCCATCTCACGCGGTGCCCAATGGCTGCGGGGGAGGCGGCCCAAATCCCGCTCCAGATGCTTGATGGCGGCAAGCAGTTCCAGCGGCGGCAATGCACACATCCCGCCGATCGCCATATTGAGGTAAGGGAGCAACGCCCAGCCTTCCGGAGCATCTTCCGGCAGCAGCGGCGGCGACTCGTAAATAGGGGAGCGCCGCACCGGTGCAGTCATGATGCCACGCGCTATCAACGCCTCGCAGGCGGCGCGCAACTGCGCCTCCCGATTGCCCAGATTGGTGCCAAGCCCCAGAATCAGCATCATTACCTTGCCCTCTTGCAGTATTTTGCTGGACTTTATAGCATTATGCGTGTATTAGCATCTCTTGAGTTTGGTATGACTCTTGATTGGATGACAGTTGACGCTCACGAGATCACTCTTGTATGGCGTGCACCGCTATAGTGTTTTCACTTTTGTGTTATGCTAGGCGTCTGAGGCGAAGAAAATTCCAGCGTAGGATTGCTACGTGAATTTTGTGAGTCCGATGGATAACGAAGCATAAGATAAAATGGTAAATACTGTAGGTGCAGTTTTGAGATAGCCTTCCCGGTTCTTCTTGCATTTCCCCTGACGTTTCTAAAAAGAGGCAATCCTATACCGCTAAGACTCACGCTATCCGCATCGTGCGGGTGGCATGTAACGCCAGAACAAGGAGATCCCTATGGCTACCGGTGTCGTTAAATGGTTCAACCCAACCAAGGGTTTTGGTTTTATTCAACCCGATCAAGGCGGACAAGACGTGTTCGTGCATATCAGTGCTGTCGAACGCGCTGGTATTACCCTCAATGAGGGCACCCGCGTCAGCTACGATCTGGTGACCGAAAAAGGTAAAACCTCTGCCGGCAACCTGAAATTGGCCCAAGCCGCCTAGTTTCAGCGATCGCAGTACAGAAAAGCCCCGGCGGTGCAAACTGTCGGGGCTTTTTATTATGCGCATGGTGGCGGTTTACGGCACACGATCAAACGCCGCCACCTGTTTCGCCATATCTTCTAGGTCGAAATCCACATGGGCGCGGTCGGGATAGACCACCAGATGCTTGCGGCTGGTAAACGCGGCATAGAGCGCCTCTCCATGGGCAAGGGGAATCACTTTATCTTTCGCGCCATGCAGCACCAGCACCGGACAGGAGACCTGCCCAGCTTTGGAGAGGGAATCGAACTTGTCCTCAATCAAATGACCGGCGAAGGCATACCAATGCATCTCCTGTGCGCGGCGGGTGAGGGAGGTATAGGGCGCTTCCAGCACCAGCAGGCGGGGGGTGGTTTCGGTGGCCATCTGCACGGCGACTCCCGTACCCAGCGATTCGCCATAAAAGATCATCTGCGCGGGCGAAATGCCTTGTGCTGTTGCATAGGTAATCGCGGCGCGGGCATCGGTATAAAGCCCCTGTTCCGATGGGTTGCCTGGATTCTTACCAAACCCCCGCCAGCTGAGCGCCAGCACGCCATAGCCTTGTGCGGCGAGGTGCTGGTATTTATCAATCCGGTCTTCCAGCAGCCCGGAATTACCATGAAAATAGAGGATGGTGGGGTTGCCCTCTTGCGCCTTATAGTGCCAGGCGCGCAAGGAGAGGCCGTCTTCGGTTAGAATCTGCACCGTTTCCGCGCCGCTCGGCTCGGTGAAGGCATGGGCATATTCCGGCCGGTGCCAGGGGGTATAAATCAGCTTGCGTTGAAACACATACAGCCCTCCCACGATACTCGCATAGGACAGGGCAGCGATACTGAACATCCACAGCCACATAGGCGGGCCTTTGGTTGAGGGAGATGTGCTCATGATAGCATAGGATGGGTTCAGGAAGGATTAGAAAAAGGCGCGTTCACCCCCTGCACACCATGGTCCCCACGCCATGCTCGGTGAAGGTTTCGACCAGAAGGACATGCGGCACGCGGCCATCGAGGATATGCGCCTCGCGCACACCGCCTGCGATCGCGTTCAGGCAGGTCTCGACCTTGGGGATCATGCCGCCATGGATGACGCCCTCCGCTATGAGGCATTTGGAATCTGCGGCGGTGAGCTGACTGATGAGTTGCTTGTTACCATCCAGCACGCCCGCGACATCGGTGAGCATCATCAGCTTGCGGGCGGGAAGGGCGGCGGCAATCGCACCGGCGGCGGTATCGGCATTGATGTTGTAGGTTTCGCCCTGCGCGCCCACGCCAATCGGTGCGATGACGGGGATAATCCCCGCATCCAGCATGGCAAGTAAAATGGCGGGATCGACGATCTCTGGCTCGCCGACAAAGCCAAGGTCGAGCACTTGCTCAATATGCGAATCCGGATCACGCCGCGTGCGGGTGAGTTTACGGGCGCGGATCAAATTGCCGTCCTTACCGGAAAGCCCAATGGATTTCCCTCCGGCGGTGTTGATAGCCCCGACAATCTGCTTGTTGATGCTGCCGGAAAGCACCATCTCCACAATCTCCACCGTGGCGGCATCGGTGACGCGCAACCCGTCGATAAAGGCGCTCTGGATTTTGAGCTTTTCCAGCATCTGGCCGATCTGCGGCCCACCGCCATGCACCACCACCGGGCGGATGCCCACCGCTTGCAACAGCACCACATCGCGGGCGAACGCAGCGGCGGTCGAGGCGTCGCCCATGGCGTGCCCGCCATATTTGATGACAAACATCGCCCCGGCAAACTCGTGCATATAGGGCAGGGCTTCAATCAGGGTCGCGGCAGTGGAGGGGTGGGTCATGGAGAAAGTTGCCAGTGATCAGTTGTCAGTTGCCAGCTAAAAGCGCGCGGCATTCTGCACTAGCAACTAGCAACTAGCAACTAGCAACTGACAGCAGCGTCTCCCGCAGTTCCTCAATCCCCAACCGATCCCGCGTGCTGGTGAGAATCGCTTCCGGCAATGCGGCGGGGCGCTTGACCAGTTGCTTCTCCACCTCCAGCTTACGCGCTTCGCGCTCTGCCCCTTTCAATTCATCCACCTTGGTGAGGAGAATCTGATACGGCACCGCGCATTCATCCAGCATGGTGAGGGTTTCGCTATCGGTGTCCTTCAGGCCGTGGCGGGAATCCACCAGCACAAACACACGGCGCAACTGCACGCGGCCGCGCAGGTAATCGCGGATGAGTTGCTGCCAGACTTTGATCTCTTTCTTGGGCGCTTTGGCGTAACCATAGCCCGGCATATCCACCAGAAACAGCCGTTCCTTTACCTCAAAAAAATTGAGTTCGCGGGTGCGTCCGGGGGTAGAGGAGGTGCGCGCCAGACTGGTACGCCCCGTCACCGCATTGATGAGGCTGGATTTTCCCACATTCGACCGTCCGGCGAAGGCGATCTCCGGCAGGGTGCTTAAAGGAAGCCCTTCAATCGTCGCCACTCCCAAGCGAAAATCGACGCTGGGAAAGGGGATGGGTTTGGTGGGTGTTGTCATAAACAGTGTTTCACCTTCATAGCGTGTGATTCTCTTCGTCATTGCGAGGAGGCGTAGCCGACGTGGCAATCCAGTCTTTGTTTATGTGCTGGATTGCCGCGCTCACTGCGTTCGCTCGCAATGACGGTGGAGGCGATACGAGCGTACGCGTATTGTCATCTAGCTGTAACAATCATCGGTTAACCTGTGAGGAATTTAGGTTTCTAACAGGAGCTCCCCCCCATGTACAGCCCAGATCAACCGTTTGATAAAGAGATGCATCGCTTGGTGGTGATGGATAAGCGGTGCTATGTGCAGGATATGCGGAAGATCATGGCGAATAGCGAGAAGAGCGGACATGCTTTGATCAATACGGAAGCTTCTTATACGCCGCTGTTTCAGTTGAGCCGTCCGAGTGCATATGCGGTGCCTGAAGGGGTGCTAGGCGAGGAAACCGTAGAGGCTCTGAACAAATTGCTGAATCGCAGCTCTGCGTTAGAACTGGGATCCAAAAAAGCAGACTCGCTTGTGCTAGATATGGTGGATCGCAAGGCGTTACAACCGCTTCTTACTGATGACGTGAGAGAAAAGCTCGGAGGCGTCTTAACCACAGAAGCTCAGGAAACGCTGAAACAATTTTTGATGGATGAAGCGCGCGTCACATTCCATCAGGACACGGGACACACGCTCAGCTACCTGAAAGATATCGGGCGGCATGGAAAAACCTATCATCAGCAAGGGGTGCTGAAGGATAAGCTAAGCATTGCTGACGACCGGCTACAGGCACATTCCGATGCCCTCAATGGAGTGCGCAGAGACGTGGATCCTGAAGTGGTTGCCGCAATACAGGCAATGATTACTCCCGAGATGCGTGCTGCAACGCAGGCGGCGGAGGAACGCATCACCGACCTCCGCTCACGTGGTCAACAACTGATGGACGCCTACACCCATGACGGCGCGTTCGACCGCAAAGCCTTCGCCAAGGATGTCTCGCAGTTTGAAAACGGGTTACGCCTGCTGCGTAAACTGACGGAGAAGGGGTATGTGGAACTGCCGGAAGGATCCGAGGTCGTAGAAACCGTGCTGGATAAGCGTGTAGCAGATTCCAAAGCCGATATACGTTGGGAAATATCCGAAATCAAAGGCGAGAAACACCAGGTGATCAACGGCCTGAAAACCGCGGAACAACTGGTCAAGCAACTCCGCAACAATGCCGGAAACCTTGATAAGATGGGTGAGCTCGCGGCCGAAATCGGCCTGACGCTGGAGCCGGTGCAGCAGGTGCTGAGCCGCCTGACCATCACCGGCCCCGTAACCGATTATCTGGGCAAGGAAGGCAAAGCGGCACTGATCGCCGACGCCCCGCTAGATCGGGAGGGGATTAAGGTTGATGCGCGTGGCCACACATCATACGCAGAAGGAGCAAATGATGGTTTTAACTTCGCCGGCTGCTCGGCAAGCCTCATCGCTGCAGGCGCAGGAGTGGCATTTCCGATTCCATCGGCAGGGGTTTTGGGTACGCTTCTTGTTGGTAGAGGAATAGCGGCACTCACAAAGGCCTCTTCCCTCCCCATCACCGCCCAAAACCTCCTCGACAAAGCCGCGCAGGCTGAGGCAGCGCGGGGGTAGAGCATCTCCTACCTTGCGCCAACCCAGCGTTTCGTAAACGGGGAGATGCTTCGCTACGCTCGGCATGACGATAAACAGGCAGGAATCCTCAAATCCCCATCAGCTGCTCCATCGCGACATCTAGCGCCAGTGCCAGCTTGCGTAGCGTGCGAACGCTGCCACTGCGGTTTCCGGTTTCAATGGCAGCGAGGAGGGAGCGGGTTACTCCAGCCTGTGCGGCCAGTGCCTCCTGTGTCAGTCCGCGATGCTCTCTCCATATTTTCACCGGATGTTCGCCTGCCAGCCGTCGTTCGATGATGGAAAGCGGGATGGTCTCATCCTCCCCTGCATCCAGACGCGCTTTGGCGGCATCGAATGCCTGAATATCGTGGAGCATTTCGGCATCTTCCTGAAGTTTCTCCAGTAGCGCAAAAGGCACCAGTGCGAATGGCTCTCCGTTGTGGATAATACGTTCGATGTTCATTGGTAGATTCCTCCTCTTGGCCCTACATCCATCAGCAGCATGACAATCCGGTCGTGATATAGTATTTCCTATTATTTTGCAGATGGCATTGCGTGTTTCACCT
>JBIPLF010000021.1:0-32985 GCA_044368015.1 Rickettsiales bacterium | reverse complement strand
TGTCGTCCCCGCCTCCGGTGGTATCGTCCCCGCCTCCGGTGGTATCGTCCCCGCCTCCGGTGGTATCATCCCCGCCTCCGGTGGTGTCGTCTCCGCCTCCGGTGGTGTCATCCCCGCCTCCGGTGGTATCGTCCCCGCCTCCGGTGGTATCATCCCCGCCTCCGGTGGTATCATCCCCGCCTCCGGTGGTGTCGTCTCCGCCTCCGTCGACAGTAGAGGTGCCCGTTGCCGACCAGTTGGCGGCAAAGGTGAGGGTGATTTTGTCATCTCCGGCGCCGCCTTCGACCACCAGTGCACCATCCACGTCGGTGATCATGTCGTTGCCGTCCTGCCCGTATACCTCATCGGCAAAGCCACCACCGCTTTTGATGGTGTCCGCGCCGCCCCCGGCATGGATGATGTCATTGCCGCCGCCGGTGGTGAGTGTATCTGCGCTTGATCCGGAGGTGACACGGTCTTCGCCCGCTCCGCCTTTGACCACGAAGCTGTTTTTGCCATCCCCCAGAGCGACATTCAGGGAGCCATAGGTGCTTCCCTTGGCGATTGTCACGGTATCGTTGCCGCCTTTGACGGTGGAACCGGCGACATCCATATCGATGTCGAATTCAAACAGGGCGTTGTTGAGGGTGAGCGACAGGGTATCGTTGCCATCGCCTCCGGAAATGGCGCGATCTGTCGTGATCGCATTGCCGTCGATCGAATCATTGTCCCAGTCTGCGTCGTAGGTGAGGGTGATTTTATCGTTTCCTGCACCTGCATCGATCAGGCTGGCTCCGTCTTCGTCTGAGAGGTCGTCGTTGCCGATCCCGCCCGAGAGCACGTCATGGATGCCTGTGCCGCCCACTAGTATGTCGTTGCCATCGCCGCCATTCAGGGTGTCATCTCCCGTGCCGCCTTGCAGATCGTCTTTGCCTGCGGCTCCGGTGAGTTTATCGTTTCCGGCATCACCCAACAGCTTGTCATTACCCGCACTGCCGACCAGAATATCGTCCGATGATCCGCCGATAAACGATGCCATAAGCTTCTCTCCCAATAGGGTTGCAGGTGGTAGCCGATAAGTTGACTATAGGTAATAATCGTTAATCGATGGTTAATATGTGCGGGGTATTTATTAAAAACTTTATGGTATGTTGTGATGGATTGTTGCCGCTGCTCAGGTCTCCATGTAGGGAAGCACTTGACTTTCTGGTACGGTTCGTTAGAAGGGTCCCCCTGTTTTTAAAGGAATGTTGCCATGGCAAAGAAAAATACGATTCTGGTGAAACTGGTCAGCACCGCTGGCACGGGCTTCTTTTACGTGAAAAAGCGGAATCCCAAGAAGCAAACCGAGAAGATGGAATTTCGTAAATACGATCCGCGTGTGCGCAAGCATGTGCAGTTCAAGGAAGAAAAGCTGAAATAGCTTTAGATAGCGCGGCCACCTTCTACTGTTATGGTCTGCAAACAGCAGTTTTCTGCGCTTCCGGCTTTCGTGTATATTGAATACATTGGAACTTCGTCTGCGCTTAGAAAAACAGAATCTGTTTTTCTAAACTACGGCTCTCGAAAACTGCTGTTTTCGTCACATAGCAGCGAATGTGACAACGCTATCTGGGGGCCTCGCTTAACCTGCGCCCGCAGGATGCCCTTTATCCTTTTTTTGTCATAATTCCAGGCTATACTATTCCTGAGATGTCCTTTCAGGGAGGGTTTTCCCGTGCCGCGTTTGCTTTTTCTGTTTCTCACGTTCTCTCTGTTTTCAACGGGGATGGCAGTGGCCAGCGATGTCGATGCGTTGCGTGGCACCTTGCGTGGTTGGCAAAGCTATGGCTACGCACCTGCGGGTCGGGTGGAGCAGGCGCTGTTCGGCTCAGGGCGCGGCGGTGATTCCGGTGCCATCCTCCGTACGCTGGAGCGTGCCGCTGCGCAGGATCGGGATACGGCTTCCATGCAAACGCTGGGGCATATGTATGAAAACGGCGTGGGTGTGCCGTCGGACCATGCTGTCGCTGCGGATTGGTATCGACGGGCGGCGGAGGCCGGTGATCCGATGGGCAAAACCTCGCTGGGGATGATGCATTACCGGGGGGCGGGTGTGTCGCGTGATCCCAAACAGGCCTTCTCGCTGCTGAGCGATGCTGCGCGTCAGGGGAATCCGCTGGCGGAGGGCTATCTCGGTTCCATGTATTTTTCGGGTTATGGCGTGGAGCGCAATCTTCAGGAGGCGATGCGCTGGTTTACCGAAGCGGCGCGCTCCGGACTCCCGGCATCCGCAAGCTATTGGATGGAGCAGGCCGGAGGAGTGGGAACCCCCGGCACCTTCGGTCAGGTGATCTCCCGCGCTCAGCACTACGCCTTGTGGGTCCATGCAGAGGCGCTGCGTATGGCCGACCCCTTGATGCAGAAATTGCAGGCGATGGTGCGGTAAGTCGTACCTAAAAAATCATCTGATCTTCGCTGCCGCCGTCGCTGATGGTGATCTCGCCTTTTTGGGCCAGATCCTTGGCGACGACGATAATCGCCATTTGCGCTTCGTCGACATCTTTCAGGCGCACGGGGCCGGAGGCAGCCATATCCTCTTTCAGAATCTTGGAGGCGCGTTCTGACATGTTGCGGAAGAAGAGGTCGCGGATATCTTCCGACGCCCCTTTGAGGGCGATGCCAAGCTTGTCTTTTTCGATGCTCCGCAGCAGGGTTTGGATGCCCGCCTGGTCGATTTTGATGAGGTCTTCAAAGGTAAACATGAGGGCGCGGATGCGTTCGGCGGATTCGGTATCGCGGTCTTCCAGATGCGACATGAATTTGGACTCGGTGTTGCGGTCGAAATTATTGAAGATTTCGGCCATGACCTCGTGGCTGTCGCGGCGTTGGGTTTTGGCCAGATTGCTCATGAACTCAATGCGCAGGGTTTTTTCGATCCCGTCCAGTACATCCTTCTTCACCGCTTCCATGTTGAGCATCCGCAATACCACATCCATGGAGAAGTCTTCGGGCAGGGCGGTCAGCACGCGTGCCGCATGGTCCGGTTTCAGTTTGGAGAGCACCAGCGCCACGGTTTGCGGGTACTCGTTTTTCAGGTAACTGGCGAGAATCTCTTCACTCACATTGCCGAGCTTATCCCAGGTGGTGCGTCCTGCCGGGCCGCGTACTTCTTCCATGATCCGGGCAACGCGGTCCTTACCGAGCACTTTACTGAGCAGCCGCTCCGTACTTTCCAGATTGCCGATCGTGTTGCCTGCGCCACCCATGCGTTCTGCATAGTCCAGAAAGACTTTCTCGGCAGTTTCAGCGCTGACCTGCCCCAGTCCGGACATGGCGTGGGAGATTTCCTTGATTTCCTCGTCGTCCAGATCGGCGAACACGGCGCTTGCTGCGTCCTCGCTGACTGAAAGCAGCAGGATGGCCGCTTTCTGCGGGCCTTGCAGGGAGCCGAATTCATCGCGTGTTGAGGGTAAAGGCATGCGCTTACTCCTTGCTCATCCAGGCGCGAATCACGCCCACGGTTTCTTCCGGATGGCTTTCCACCAGCTGCTGAATCCGGCGGATGGAGGAGGATTTTACCTTGCCGCGGATCTGGGCTACGTTGACCATGCCGTTTTCGTCTTCCGGTCCCAATAGTGCGCCCAGTGCGTCATGCACTTCCTCTCCGTCAGAGAGCATGCCTCCGCTGCGCTGGTCCGTCAGGTGCCCGGCGATGCCGGGTCCACCCAGCATGCCATGGCCGCCTCCTGCGCCGCTATATTCATCGCTTTCGCTTTCTTGTGCGGCGGAGGATACTTCCAGAATATGGTTGATGAGCGGTCGGATGACGAGCAGGATCGCCAGAATCGCTACCACGCCGAAAAGCACTGTTTCGAGAATGGAGTTGAGATCACGCTTGATCCAATCCATGACAGTCTCAGCCGGTGGTTCTTCGGCAAAGCTGACAAATTGCATGTTGACGACTCGCACACTGTCGCCGCGTTTTTCGTCAAAGCCGATGGCGGTTTTGACCAACTCTTCCATGGTTTTCAGTTCGGCGGCGGTACGAGGGGTGTAGAGTCGTTTACCGTCTTTGTCAGTGCCGTAGGTGCCATCCACCACCACCGCGACCGAGAGGCGTTTGATCGTTCCTACCTGCTGGATCTGCTTCTTGATGGTTTTGGAGATTTCGAAATTGGTGGTTTCGTCGGTGCGCTGGTTGTTGGTATTGGAGACATTGCTGCCACCTGTGGCCTGTGCGTCCGGCAGGTTGTTGGCGACGCTGGTGTTATCGGATTCGCCTTTTTCCTGACTGTTTTCTTTTTCCTCAATCGTTTGCACGGAGCGCGCCACCTGACCGTCCGGATCGTAGGTTTCGGAGGTGGTTTCGGTGCGGTCGAAGTCAATATCGGCGGTGACTTCGGTTTGGACTTTACCTAACCCGATTGATTGCTCCAGCAGGGCTTCGATGGCTTTTTTGGTGCGGATTTCGTAGGCGGATCGGTAATCCTGCGCGTCTTCGGCCAGTGAGCCTGGGTCTTCCTCGTCGGCATTGCCTCTTGCGAGCAACTTCCCCTTATTATCGACGATGGTAATGCGCGAGGCCTCCAGTCCCGGTACGGCGGTCGCTACCAGATGGCGGATCGCTGAGATTTGCATCTTGCCGAGGTCTTTGCCGCTCGCCAGGGTAATGGAAACGGAAGCGGTGGGGGGCACCTGCTCGCGGTTGAATAGTTCGCGGCGTGGAATCACCAGATGCACCCGTGCGCTGCCGATGCCTTCCATGGCGCTGACGGTGCGGCCCAGCTCGCCTTCCAGCGCCCGTATATAATTGACATTATGCACAAAGCTGGAAGTGCCGAGCGCATTTTCCTTGTCGAATACCTCAAACCCTACCAAAGAACCACTGGAGGGGATCTGCTTCCCTGCCATCTGTACGCGGATCCGCATCATCTCATCGCCCGGAACCATCACCTGCGTACCGCCAGCACGTAGCTCGTAGGGGACGTTCATGGCATCCAGCTCTGCCACCACGCGGTTGCTATCCTCCAGTGTCAGGCCGGAATAGAGGGAAGACATGGTGGGACCGCCCGCACCGCTGGCCAGATAGGCAAAAAATCCCATCAGCACCAGCAGCACCATGCCACCGGCGGCCAGTTTAACCGGGCCAAAATCCTTCATGGTTTGGGCAATGGCGTTCATAAAACCCGTTCAGCGGTGGCAGGCAGGATATGCATATACTATACCATCGTAGAGGCCCGGATCGCAAAGTCAAAACAAGTGGCGTCACAGTCACAGCCAGAATGGCAGATCGTACAGGCGAGCGTTGCACGGAAGCGCTTGCGGGGGGAAACGGATTATGCTGCAATGCATCGCTATAAGGATAAAGAGATGACCGACACGACCAAATCGCACCTTCCCTCGCGGCACACCACGGTGGGGCCGGAACGCGCTCCGCACCGCTCCTATCTGTATGCGATGGGGCTTTCTGCCGAGGATATCGCCAGACCGCTTGTGGGGGTGGTGAGCACCTGGAACGAAGCTGCGCCTTGTAACATTGCCCTCAGGAGGCAGGCGGAATTCGCCAAACACGGCGTGACCAGCGCCGGGGGAACGCCCCGCGAATTCACCACCATCACCGTCACCGACGGGATTGCGATGGGGCATCAGGGGATGAAGGCCTCGCTCGTCTCGCGGGAGGTGATTGCCGATTCAGTGGAACTCACCGTGCGCGGCCATTGCTACGATGCGCTGGTGGGGCTGGCGGGATGCGATAAATCCCTGCCCGGACTGATGATGGCGATGGTGCGGCTGAATGTGCCATCGGTCTTTATGTATGGTGGTTCAATCCTTCCCGGCAGCTTTGAGGGGAAGGACGTCACCGTGGTGGATGTGTTCGAGGCGGTGGGGAAATTCAATGCGGGGGCCATCCCCGAATCGCAGCTCTGCGCGCTGGAGCGGGTGGCTTGTCCTTCCGCCGGGTCGTGCGGGGGGCAGTTCACCGCCAACACCATGGCCTGTGTTTCGGAAGCCATTGGTTTGGCGCTTCCCGGCTCGTCCGGTGCACCCGCACCCTATGATGCTCGCGATGCATTCGCCACCGCGTCCGGCGAGGCGGTGATGCAACTGGTGGCGCGGAATATCCGCCCGCGTGACATCATTACCCGGAAATCACTGGAAAACGCAGCGGCGATTGTCGCCGCGACGGGAGGTTCCACCAACGCCGCGCTGCATTTACCCGCGATTGCCCATGAATGCGGCATCGATTTTGACATGTTCGCGGTGGGGGAAGTGTTCAAACGCACGCCGTATCTTGCCGATATGAAGCCAGGCGGGCGGTATGTCGCCAAAGACCTCTACGAGGCGGGCGGGGTGGAAATGGTCATGAAAACCCTTCTGGAAGGCGGTTTTCTGCATGGCGATTGCCTCACCGTCACCGGCAAAACCATCGCCGAGAATCTGGGATCGGTGACGTTCCGTACCGATCAGAAGGTGGTGCGGCCTTACACAAACCCGCTCAGTCCCACGGGAGGGGTGGTGGTGCTGCGCGGGAACCTTGCCCCCGATGGCGCGATCGTGAAGGTGGCCGGGCTAAAGCACCGGGTACATACCGGGCCTGCGCGGGTGTTCGATTGCGAGGAAGACGCCTATAAAGCCGTGGAAGCGCGTGACTATAAAGAGGGCGATGTCATCGTCATCCGCTACGAAGGCCCCAAAGGTGGGCCGGGTATGCGCGAGATGCTTTCCACCACGGCGGCGCTTTACGGTCAGGGCGCGGGTGAGAATGTGGCGCTCATCACCGACGGACGCTTCTCCGGCGGTACGCGGGGCTTGTGCGTGGGGCATCTGGGGCCGGAAGCCGCAGAGGGCGGGCCGATTGCGCTGCTGAAGGATGGCGACCTCATTACCATTAACGCGGAAACGGGCGAGCTGTCGGTGGCGCTCAGCGAGGCAGAGATGGAGTCGCGTCGTAAGGCGTGGAAAGCACGCAACACCGATTACCAATCCGGGAGTTTGTGGAAATACGCGCAAACCGTAGGGGCAGCGCGTACCGGAGCCACCACCCATCCCGGCGGAAAGGCGGAGACGCATGTCTATGCGGATATTTAAGAGAGCGGTCAGGATTCAGGATTCAGGGTTCAGTAAGCATCCGCTACTGAATTCTAAATTCCGAACTCTGAACTCTGTGCACGGCTTCAGCCTTGTCGAGCTGGCCATTGTGCTGATGATTGTCGGCTTGCTCATAGGGGCGGTGCTGGTGGGATCGTCCCTCTATGAGGTGGCCGCGCGTCAGGCGCTCGCGGAAGATATTCACACGATTAATACTGCGGTCAAGAATTTCCGGGAAAAATACCGCGCCATTCCAGGTGATATGCCGAATGCCTCAACCGTGCTTGGCAACCTCTCGGATGGCACCACCGCTGCGACCAATGGCAATGGGAATGGCGCACTCGCCACCGGTGCACCGGACGAAACCCTGGTCTTCTGGCAGCATTTGGGGCTCGCGGGGCTGATTCCCGGTGAGTTCACCGGGACGGGGACGCTGGCCATCAACGTAAATGCCATGAAGAGTGGCTATAATAGTTATGCGGGGTACCATATTGTGGTGGTGGCTCCGGATGTGTTTATTACCCTGTCGCGTTTTAACGCGGGTGGGGCAGGAGTGGCGTTGCTGGAGCCTTCTGAAGCGCGTGCTGTTGATGAGGCATACGATGACGGGTTGCCTAACAGCGGCTCCATTCGAGGGTTGGATGGCAGTAGCCCCTCTGGTAGTTGCCTGAGCGGTGCGGCCTATGACACCGCAAACACCGGCGAGGCCTGTATTTTGCGGTTTCTGGTGTCCGCCTTACAGGAAGGGACCACCACGGCGCAGAATCCGGCCGATGCGACGGCGGTCATTAGCACCTGCGCCAATGGGCAAACGGTGGGGGGGGCGACCACCACCACCCCCTGTCCGGAGCTTTTTACCGGCAACGTCACGCTGGCTTGCCGGTATGGTGGGATTCTAGAACCAACCACGGTGACATCTTGTACTCCCTTGACGCTTGCGGCTCCTACCGCTTGCGCAGAAACCACCGATGCCACCACCTACTGGCCCAACGTTCCGGCGGATACGGTTGGGGTCGTGGGCACTTGCAGGCCCGGCTTCTTCAGCGCGAATGGGCCGACGCGGGATTGTTCGGCTTTGGGGGGGTGGGGACTTGTCACGGGGGCCTGTTCTTAAAATAATGGCAGAAGTCCCGCCAACGTTAACGGTGCGTTAATGTTTGATGGCTAGCATTAGCAATGTACTGGTGTATGTGGCTATGGAATCACAGTTTATGCACATCATAGGTGCAAATAGACAGGGATTTGAGAAGTAAATCTGTGTTTGTTGTTTCTGTAGTGGTTGGTTTGTACCATTTCGCTGCTTAACCTAAATGAGGGATTTAGACTATGCAGAGTGTTTCTAATAAACAGTCGGAGCAGGGCTTTACGCTCGTCGAACTTTCGATAGTGCTTGTTATCATCGGGTTGATTCTCGGTGGGATTCTGGTCGGCCAAAACATGATCCGGGCTGCTGAGCTTCGTGCCACGATTTCACAGATTGAGAAATATTCCGCGGCGGTGAATACCTTCCGTGGAAAATATAACGGGATTCCCGGTGACACCAACCGCGCCACCCGTTTTTTTAACTATGCGGGTGCTGCTAATGGCGATGGCGACGGGTTGCTGGAGGATGGAAACGGCGCGATCCTGCTGATCACTGGGGAGATGGCGCATTTCTGGATTCAGCTTGGTGCGGCGGATATGATCGACGGGAACTTCTCGCTCTGTGCGGCGGCGAATCCCACGCTTGCCACTCATTTTCCGGAAGCCAAAAACGGCAAGGGCGGGATTGTTGCCTATACGCAGGGCAGTCTGAACCACTTCCATATCGGGGTTCAGACCCCCGCAACAGCGGTGGCGACCTGTGCCCTTTCAACGGCGTATAACGATGCACTGAAGCCGGAGGATGCCTTCACCATCGACCAGAAACTGGATGATGGTGTAGCAACGACGGGGCAGGTGGTGGATGTGTACAACAACGCGGGTACTATCACCGTGGGGACCGCCGCCGCCGATGCAGCTTGTTTGTCTACTATTGGCGGTGTGGACGATTATACACTCACCGGTACTCAGGCCGATGCCTGTCAGTTACGGATACGCATGTAGTTTACGGGGGGGGGGCGTGCCCCTCCCTCATTTTGTTAGCAACCAGGAGGACTCAAATGATGAAGAAACATTCCACCCATCGGTCGGAGCAGGGCTTTACGCTCGTCGAGCTTTCGATCGTGCTCGTGATCATCGGGTTGATTCTCGGCGGGATTCTGGTCGGTCAGAATATGATCCGGGCTGCGGAGCTTCGCGCCACGATTTCACAATTGGAAAAATATTCGGCTGCCGTGAATACCTTCCGTGGAAAATATGGTGGGCTTCCTGGTGATACCAATCGCGGCACACGCTTCTTTACGGGTACGGCCAATGGCGATGGCGATGGCCTGCTGGAGGATGGTGCCGCAGGTATTCTACTTCTCACCGGAGAGATGGCCCAGTTCTGGATTCAGCTTGGCTTGGCGGATATGATTGATGGTAATTTCGCGCTCTGTGCTGCGGGTAACCCAACCCTCGCCACCAATTTTCCGGAAGCCAAAAACGGAAAAGGCGGGATTGTTGCCTATAGCCAGAACAGTCTGAATCACTTCCATATCGGGGTGCAAACGCCTCCCACGGCGGTAGCAACCTGTGCTCTGGCAACAGCCTTTAACGATGCGCTGAAACCGGAAGATGCCTTTACCATCGACCAAAAACTGGATGATGGTGTGGCAACCACCGGTCAGGTGATTGATATGGTTGGTCAAACAGCAGGTACTGCGGCTGGTGATGCGGCCTGTCTCTCGGCGATTGGTGGTGTGGATGATTACACACTGACCGGTATCCAGGCGGATGCCTGTCAGTTACGGATCCGGATGTAACGTCAGGGTTTGATGAGCGCAACGGGGCCGCTACCTTCGGGTGGCGGCCTTTTTGTTTTCGTGCTACAGGTTCTCTATGCATCTGATCTACAGCACATTCGACCATCCGTCTTCTGCGTTGACGGTAGGGGAGACCCTGCTCGCAGAGCGGCTTGCCGCCTGCGTGAACCTGTTGCCGATTGGAATTTCCCTGTATCTTCAGAAGGGCGAAATCGTGAGGGGAAGTGAGTGCGTGGCGCTATTCAAAACCAGAGAGGCGCTGGTGCCTGCGGCGATGGAGCGGATCCGTGCATTACACCCCTATACCTGTCCGGCAATCTTTGCTATAGCTGCGTCTCATGTGGAGGCGACCTATGATGCGTGGATTGTGCAGGAAACAACTCTCTAGCCTGACGGTACTGTGCCTGCTGACTGCGTGCCAGCCGACCATCGCTCAGCATGGGAATGTCATTGACGAAGATCAAAGCTGGATCGCCGCAGGCCTGACCAGCCGTGACGAGGTGCTGCAACGGTTGGGAAGCCCTTCCACCGCCGCCAATTTTGGCGATGAAACCTGGTATTATATCCGCAGCACCAGCCGTACAAAAGCCTTCCTCAAGCCTTCTGTTTCCGATCAGGAAGTGCTGGAACTGCATTTCGATGCCGATGGGCGTGTCGCGTCGGTGGAGCGCTACACCTCTGAGGATGGCAAAAAGGTGGAATTCGCCAAGGCGAAAACCCCCACCACCGGTCAGCGGATGGGCGCGATTCAGCAATTGCTGGGTAATGTGGGGCGCTTTAACAAAGACCCCGGCCCTCGCATGGATCCGGGCAAGACGAATTAGAGCGTCGCCCCCTGACGCACGGCCCGCACCGCCGGATTGGTGGTGATGAAGGTGTGGTAAGGCAGCTTGCGGATATACCCCACCGTATAGGTGGCCGCGACGCTGAAGCTCACCACCGAGGCAAACGCATAGCCGGTGCCGTAATAGGGGAAGCCGAGTTGCAGGCCGATCCATGTCCCCGCCATATTGGTGACCAGAAAAATCCCGTAGATCACCAGCGGCGCTTTGCGGCAATCGAAGTATGAAAGGATGATGGTCAAAAAGAGCATCATGGTGTGAAAAAACGCGCCCAGAATACCGTAACGGAAGATACCAAGCTGGAGGGCGCTATACTTAATCGCCTCCAATATCGGAGAGGCGTAGAGCAGCAGGATGAGAATCAGGCTTCCTTGTAGAATCAGAAAGTTGCGGGCGGAAAGCAGGGTGCTTTCCTGCAGGGCTTTGTGGTTCGCCTGAATGCGGCGGAAGGCAGCCTGATTCAGAATATCGCGGTAAAATTGCAGGTAATGGATGAAAAACCGTGTTTCGATGGAGAGCACAAACATCGCCATGGCCGGTACAATGGTGAGGAAGGCCAGAAACATCGCGCTATCGTAATGGGAATGGAGGATCAGCCCGCTATCGAGCCTCTCGCGTTCCGGCGCGAACCACATGATCCATTTATCCACCCATACGGCGATATTGTAGAGGAATCCGGCGGCTGCCAACTCCCAATAGCGGCGGAAGTAACCCAGATAGGCGAAGGGCTTGCGCAGGCGGTAGGGGTATTCGCTGAACACACGGGCCATCAGCGTGAAGAAGGTCAGCGCCAGCCCGATGCTGAAGCCATTGATGAGTCCTATCAAACCGTAATATTCGCCGAGGAATCCGGCAGCAATGATGGCAATCACCGTGCCTCCCACGAAAGCATAGGAGACGGTGCGGTAATCCTTCAGCGCGGTGAGAAACACTGATACAATCCAGATGCTTGTCACCAGCATGAAGTTGAGGACGGTGCAGAGCGCGGTTTCTGCGGAGAGTGTGGTCACCCCGAAATAGAAGGCGGTGGCGATGGGTAACTGGATGCCATAGGCGAGCATCAACCCGCCCAGCAGCACGCCGGGGGCGGTGGTGACGTTTTTGCGGTGAATGGCATCGGCCAGATAGCGGGTGATGACCATGAAAATAGGCGCCGAAAACACCAGCGAGAAACAGAAATTATAGACGATAATCGCCCGGAACTCGAAAATCAGATCGGTGCTGGTGATGCGCTCGCTCACCGCCATCAGCAGCCCCAGCGCGATCACGGTGCAGAGCCACGGCCCGGTGGAGGCAAAGGCGGAATGCACACTCGCCCGCACCAGTCCGATGAGGTTATCCTGTGCCGCCAGTTTGCGTAAGGTGAATCCGATGCCTGCCATGCGGGGAGGCTAGTGCAGGAGGTACATAGGCGCAAGCTATCGGTGAGCGGAGGTGCTTTGACCGGTCGTTGGCGTTGCATCGGGTGTGACAGGTTCCGACCCAAACGTCACGTCCCAGAGCACCGGGATGACGTTTTTCCTGTACCATTCCCCTATGGAACTCTCCGGGATTTTGGCTTCTGGTACCAGAATGGGAGATTTAGCGGTTGCCGGGCGAAACAACCCATCGGCGATACCGGCCATTTTATGGGCGTCCAGACCTGCGATAGGATTAGCCCACGATCCAAAGGCACTATCCAGCCACCAGATGGTGGTTTTGTCGTCACCGAAATCTTCCTGGCGGGACGTTTGCCCTTCGCTGATATCGCCTTTACCATCGCTGATTCCCAGCCATGTGCCTGCATATCCTATCCCGGTCTCTATGGCGTTCAAAGCCGGTCTCATAAAAGAGAAAACAACAAAATTATCCAGCGCGCTGTCCCGGCTGTGGATGAGCATCACCTGTTGGTTGAATCCCTGTTGCAGGATGGCAGACAGGGTATGGGTGGTGGTGGCGGGATCGTTCTGGTCGGTGACGATGCCCCAACCGCCGCTTAACATACGGGCGGAACCCAGCCCCTCCAGGCTCAGGGCTTTGATAGGATTATCGGTTAGGAAGGCATCCGTTACCTGTTGTAATTGGTTGGGATCCAGGCTTTGAAGTTGCCCATCCAGTTGTTCTACCAATGCGCGCATGGCGGCTGCGGCGGTTTGGGGTTCGCTGGACCATAGTTGCGTGAGACGGTCTCCCGCAGCGCCCCAGACAGGTTTATTGACGGCATCGTTGAGTTCGCGCTCATAGATGGTCTGCGCTGCGCGTAAGCCGGTGACATTCTGTCCCTGCTGCTCCATGACGTTGATCATGTGGTAGAGGCTCTCCTGTACCCAGCCCATTTCGCTGATGCTGCCACCCAGTGAATGGCCGACCATTTCCAGAGGCAGATCCGGATGGGAGGCGCGGGCGGTACGTATGTCCAGTAGCGCATTCCACTGACCGAGTCCGGCAATGTCACCGCCAAACCAGGTGTAATTGGAAACGTTGAAGGGTAAATCCTGACCGAATCCGCTGAATCCTGGATCCATCCCTGCAAAGCTCATGACATAACGATCTGCCGATGCGCCGCCTACCCAGTGTAATCCGTTATTGAAGGGGGTATTGTATTCATGGTGCTCGAAGGTTTCGACACCCATGGTGTTCAGGTAGCCGCGTGGCGTAAGTATGGTGCCTTCGGGCAGTGCGATCATGCGGTTCGCGCTTTCCGCATGGCCGTATTCTATCTGGTAGCCGGTGAGATCGATGCCTTCCGGGGGAATGGGCACAGACTGCCCGTCGATCTCCATCACGGCGATATCCGGGGAGGTTGGCGAAGCAATAATGGTGATACGGTGATGGTCGGGTGCAATCAGCGTCAGTGGTTTGCCATGCATTGGGTCTTCGTAGGCGTCAAGCGCCATCCAGAAACGCTGTTGTACTTCTTCCAGTGTGTAGGGAGCATCGGGCATCGTCTGAAACCTTTCTGCTCCCCATTCTAGGCGTTTCTTATTAAAGCTTTGTTACTGTCTCCGCATGCTGCGCCGCAGCACAGAATTCCTAAGGAAATGTTAAAGATTCTGCGCTAGGATGAGGGAGTGAAATGGATGCTTTCTCTCCGTCGGTTTGTGCAGGCGATGCGTCGCCGGGAGACGCGCTACGCATGGTTGGAGCCTTATTACCGCAAAACCATTGCGTCGGTGGTGCGCGGCATTTTCCGCCCGCGCTATTACGGGTTTGAGAAGCTGCCACGCGAGGGGGCGGCGCTGATTATCTGCAACCATGTCTCCTATCTGGATGGGTTGATTATTGCGGCGGGGCTGCATGACCGGCCCATCCGGTTTGTCATCGACAAATATATCTACGAACAGCCGGTGATTCATCATGTCATGAGCGTGAACCGGGCGATTCCCATTGCTCCCAAAAAGGCTGTGGTAGAACAGGCACTACAGGCGATTGCCGACGGGTTGGCGGCGGGGGACCTAGTGTGTATTTTTCCCGAAGGGCAGATCACCTATACCGGCAATCTGGGGCGGTTTCGTCCCGGTGTGGAATGGATTCTGAAACGCCAGCCGGTGCCGGTCTACCCGTTGGCGCTGGCAGGGTTGTGGGGGAGCATTTACAGCCGCAAATACCTGCGGGCGCGGTTTCGGTTTGTGCCGCGTTTCCCGTTGCGCAAAATCCGCATCATCTGCGGCGATCCCTTGGCACCGGAAGAGGTAAGTGTGACCTCTCTGCAACGGGCGGTGATGCTGCTGAAAAATCGGGTTAAGGCTCGACCCTGAGTAAAAAATCCGCTAGGGTGGTTCCGTCTTTAGATGGAGCGATACCCCCATGCCCCCTGCTACTTCCGCCTCCCGCGATCTACCGGAATTTACCCCCCCGGAAGCCCCGTCTGCTGCGCCAAAAACCGTGGCCAGTCCCGTGCAGCCTGCCCGCGAACCTTCGGACGGGTTCCGTAAAATCCTGCGCTGGGGGGCGTTGTTGTTTCTGGGCTATTTGTTTGCGGTCAACCTGCCGCAACTGACGGAAGTTGCCAAGGAGCGCTTGCAGGGAGCGCCCGTTGCACCCGCTGTGGCTCCTGCTAAACCGTCGCCTGTGGCGGTATCCAAGCCCGTGGCACCGCCGGTTGCGCCGAAGCTCGCCCCCGCTCCGCAAACGGCCGTTCCGCCGCTTCCGGTCATCGCTCCACCGCCCGTGGCAGCGGAAACGGTGCCTGCCGCTCCCGGTGCCACAGAGGCGGTGATGGTTCCCGTGGTGGATGAAGCGCGGATGGCATTGCTGGATCAGAAACTGGCGGCACTCTCGCAACAGGTAACGGATTTACAGGCCGCCGAGGCCCGTAAAGCGCAGGCGGTGATGGCGCTCAATGCCTTGTGGGAAGTGGCAGCCACAGTGGATAGCGGCGCGCCGTTTGGCAGCCAGTGGCAACGGCTGAAGGATCAGGCGGCGAACACGTCGCTTGCGGCAGCACTGCTCAGCGCGCCGGAATGGGAGCGGGTGGCCACGCATGGTATCGCCACTCCGGCGCAGTTGGTGCGTGGGTGGCGGGTGTGGGTGAACCGTCTGCGTGAGGTGCAGGCCATGCCGCCGCAGGATGCCTCGCTGTGGCAACGGGTGCAGTATCAGGCGCGGAGTCTGGTGGTGGTGCGGCGCACCGATGGGGTAGAGGCAACGGCGCTCGATGCACGGGCCGCGCAGGTGGAGCAACTTCTGAGGTCGGGTCGTTTGACGGAGGCGCTCGCTACGGCAGAAGCCTTGGCTGCGGAACGGAAGGTAGCGCTCCCCGATGCGTGGCAGAAGGCGTTGCAGCAACGGCAGCGCTGGGATGAGTGGCTGGCCGCGCAACGCCGCGCCCTGATGGGAGCCGCCTGATGCGTCGCCTGTTGATTGCCCTGCTGTTTCTGCTACCGCTGGCCGTGGGCGTGGTGGCGCTGGTCAACCGTCCGGGAACGGTGATGTTCAGCCTTCCCGGTTATGAAATCGAAACCAGTTTTACCGTGATGGCCAGTGGCGTGCTGCTGGCAGGGCTGGCGCTTTCCCTCTGTTTTGCAATGTTTTTTGCAGTGCTGCGTGCCCCGCGTGACTGGAGGCGGCGGCGGGCGGAGCATCGCCGTTCCAAGGGGATGCTGTCGCTGATGAAGGGTTTTACGGCCGTTGCGGCGGGCGATGGTCAGGAGGCGAAACGTCTGGTCGCCAAATCCGAACGGTTTTTGGGGGTGGTGCCTCTCACCCGGTTGCTGGCGGCGCAAACCGCGCAACTGGAAGGTAAGGACGATGTCGCGCAGGCGCAGTATCTGGCGATGCTGGATGACCGCGAGGCAGAATTTCTGGGGCTTCGCGGGTTGCTCTCTGGCATGGCATCCCGCCCAGCGGGGGGAGCGCCCGATCCACAACATCTGGCATGGGCGGAACGGGCGTATGAACTGCGTCCCAAAGCGCGGTGGGTGGTGCAGCTATTGCTCGATCATTATCTGCGGCTGGGGCGTTGGCAGGATGCCGAACATGTGGCGGGTCGCGCAGCGCGTACCCATACGCTGAGCCATGAGGAATCAGTTCATGCGCGGGCGCTGATCCATTACCTGCAAGCGGTGCGGTTGATGGATGCCACCCATCACGAGGCGGCGTTGCCGCATCTGGTGCGGGCGCTGCGTGCCGAACCGGGATGCATCCCCGCTGCCGTGCTGGAAGCCGAGCTGCTGGTGGATCTGGGGCAGGAGACAAAGGCCCGGCGTCACCTCACCCGTGCGTGGAAACGTCAGGCACATGCGAGTCTGGTGACGGCCTATGCGGCATCGCTGGCCGATCTGGAGCCAGCCAAACGCCTCAAACTGCTGGAAAGCTGGCTGGTCCATGCGCCCGACAGTGCCGCCCTGCATGGCCGGTTGGCGGAGGAAGCCATGCAGCAGGGGGCGTGGGATCAGGCGCGGAACCATGCGCGTTCGGCTCTGCATGAGGAAGAGACCTCCGGCACCTTGCACAGGGTGCGCCGGGTAGAGGAGGCCTGGCTTGCATCGGGTAGCGTGGCAGCTTCCGAGCAAGGGGTGGTGCGGGATCGCATTACCGAGCTCCGCCTGCGGGAGGAAAGCGCACTGCCCGATCCCCGCTGGGTGTGCGAGTCCTGCCATGCGCCAGCGGAGCGGTATCAGGTCTATTGCGGCCATTGCCACGGATTCGACAGCCTGCGCTGGAAACAACCGCTGCAAAACACCGTGCCGCTGGCGCGTGGTGCGGTGGAATCACCCGTTTCGGCGGTGGTTCCCGCGCTGGCGTGAGGTTGACAGTATGGTGTCCATTGGCGTATAATGGTTCTTATGCATACCGTGGTAGAATTGCCGGGTTTTCAGCGGGATGCAGCCAAATGGATGACACCGGAAGCCGTGGGGGATTTGATCGCCCATCTGGCGTGGAATCCCGATGCGGGCGTGTTGATACCGGGAAGCGGTGGGTTTCGCAAACTACGTTGGTATCGTGACGGCATGGGAAAACGGGGTGGATTGCGTGTGGTGTATTTCTACGCCCATGAGGGACATCCTGTTTTTCTGGCCAAACTCTATGCCAAGAACGATAAGGCAAATCTCACGGCACAGGAAACGGCAGAGCTTGGCAGTATCGCAAAGCTTCTGTTGCGCCGATATGGGGGAATAGATGAATAGCATGTTTGAAGACCTGAAACAGTCATTACAGGAAATGGAAGCCTATCTGGCAGGCGATGTGGAGGGGGCGCGTGTGCATCATGTCTCTGTGCCTGATTGTGTGGATGTCAAGGCAGCGCGTCAAAAACTGGGGCTTTCCCAGCATGCATTTGCTTCTGCATTCGGGATTAGTCCGGACACGCTGAAGAACTGGGAGTCAGGGCGGCGCAGCCCCGCCGGAGCGGCGAGGGT
The DNA here is from genome assembly GCA_044368015.1 of Rickettsiales bacterium. Lineage (GTDB taxonomy): Bacteria > Pseudomonadota > Alphaproteobacteria > Rickettsiales > RI-342 > JBIPLF01. Next base: position 15,369 of record JBIPLF010000021.1, on the reverse strand, counting down.
CTTGCTGACGGTGATTGATCGTAACCCGCAAGCCGTGCTGGATGCGTTGCGTCCGTGATGGCCGCGTAAACATCTTCACCCGACCGTTGCCAAGGGGGCAGGCTTGCGGTATGCTGCGCGCCTTATGGCTTCTGTGACCTATGATACCTATCCGAATTACGGATTTTTGAGCCGCCGTGCGCTGGAGCTGGTGGGGATGTTGCTCGTGGCGCTCGCCGGTTTTGTGCTGCTGTCGCTGGTCAGTTACGACCCAGCCGACCCCTCCTTTAACCGTGTGGCGCTTGTTCCGGCGACCAATCTGGCCGGGCTGCCGGGGGCCTATGTCGCCGATCTTCTGCTGCAAACCTTTGGTTTTGCATCGGTATTATGCGCTCTGGCGCCGCTCGTTTGGGGGGTGAATTACCTGCTCAAGCAACCGCCGGGATCGCTATGGCAGCGCATCACCCTGTTGATGCTGTGTTTGCCTGCCTCGGCGGGGCTGTTTGCGCTGATTCCCGCGCCTGTGGCTTGGCCGGTACCGATTGGGCTTGGGGGGTATGTGGGGTGGCTGGGTGCCGAAACCGGGGCGGATCTCCTCACCATTTTTGGGTTTATTGCGTTGGCGGCGCTTGTCACGCTGGTGTCTTTCACGCTGGCGCTGGGACTCAGCAACGAACAATGGCGGCTAATTGGTGGGATCGTCGCCGGGGCCTGCGTGGTGGTGAGTTTCCGCCTGTGGCGGATGGGGCGCAGCCTGTGGGACATGGTGCGCGGCGCAGGCGAGATGCAGGCGGGGCGGAAATCGGTGACGCAAAAGGCGCGCAAAACGCGGTTTAATCTGGCGCAGTGGGTAGAAGAAAAACAAACCGTGTCCAAAAAGACACAGAAGGCCACGGAAGCTGAGGAAACGGTTGCTGAAAAGAAGCCCTCCAAACCCAAATCCACGGCCAAGAAGCAAGCGCGTCAGGCGACCCTTGCCTTCATGGAGCGGGCGGGGAATTATGTGTTTCCGTCCATCACCTTATTCAAAGAACCTAAGGTTCAAAAGCAAAAGCTGAGCGAGTCGGCGCTCTCACAAAATGCGCGGATGCTGGAGTCGGTGCTGGATGATTTTGGCGTCAATGGCGAGATCACCAACATCCGCCCCGGTCCGGTGGTGACCCTCTACGAACTGGAGCCGGCACCCGGCACCAAATCCTCCCGCGTGATTGGGCTGGCGGACGATATCGCCCGTTCCATGAGCGCGCTTTCGGCGCGGATCGCCGTGATTCCGGGGCGCAATGCGATTGGGGTGGAACTGCCCAATCAACAGCGCGAAACCGTCTATTTCCGCGAGATGCTGGAATCCAGCGCCTTCAAGGATGCCGAACATCACCTGCCGCTGGTGCTGGGTAAGGATATCGGCGGCGAGGCGGTGGTGGTGGATCTGGCCAAAATGCCGCACCTTTTGGTGGCTGGGACGACCGGATCGGGGAAATCGGTGGCGATCAACACCATGATTATGTCGCTGCTGTACCGGCTCACCCCCGCGCAGTGCCGTTTCATCATGATCGACCCCAAGATGCTGGAACTCTCGGTGTATCAGGGGATTCCGCATCTGCTCACCCCCGTGGTGACCGAACCGGGCAAGGCGGTGGTAGCGCTGAAATGGGCGGTGAAGGAGATGGAAAACCGCTATCGCTTGATGTCAAATCTGGGCGTGCGGAACATCCATGGTTATAATAAGCGGCTGAAAGAAGCCCAGGAATCGGGCGAAACCCTCACCCGCACGGTGCAAACCGGGTTTGACCCCGATACCGGCAAGCCGATCATCGAGGAAGTGGCGCTGGATATGACCACGCTGCCCTTTATCGTGGTGATTGTGGACGAAATGGCCGACCTGATGCTGGTGGCGGGCAAGGATATTGAGGCCTCCATCCAACGGCTGGCGCAGATGGCGCGGGCGGCGGGGATTCATATCATCATGGCCACCCAGCGGCCTTCGGTGGATGTCATCACCGGGGTAATCAAGGCCAACTTTCCCACGCGGATTAGCTTTCAGGTGACCTCGCGCATTGATAGCCGCACGATTTTGGGCGAAATGGGGGCGGAGCAACTGCTCGGCATGGGGGATATGCTGTATATGTCTGGCGGTACGCGTATTACCCGCGTGCACGGGCCGTTTGCCAGCGATGGCGAGGTGGAAGCGGTGGTGGATCACCTGAAATCGCAGGGCGAACCGAATTACATCGCCGAGGTGATTGAGGCGCCGGATGAAGACGGCGATATCGGCGCGTTCGCAGAAGGAGACGACGCCGATTCCGAGAATGCGCTGTTTGATCAGGCGGTTGCGGTGGTGTGCCGCGACGGCAAGGCCTCCACCAGCTACATCCAACGCAAACTACGCATTGGCTATAACCGCGCCGCCACCCTGATTGAGCGCATGGAAAGCGAGGGCATCGTCACCGCCCCCAACCATGTCGGCAAGCGTGAGGTGCTGGCGCGGAAGGTGGATGCGTAGGGGGATATGACAACAAATCCAAGGAGGGCATCGTAACGGTATGAGTCAAGGAACACCATTCCAAGCTACAAATGCCCTAATGCGAGTATATGCTGTAATTAATGAAGCTATTGTTATTGGGGCAGTTGATTCCAATAAACTATGTAGTAGTGTGTGGGGTGGGGCTTTTAACCTTAGCAAGGAAGATTTTGAAGATTTTACAATTTGTAATAAGTTGGTTGCAAAACGCCTCTTGTCACTCGATGATGAGGTGTGCGCTGTATTAGAGCACATTAGATTTCTAAATTCTCTCGGTTTACAAGAAAAAATACAGAAACGTCTTGATCATATCAGAGGTGGGTTTTCTCCTGCATTGCTTTCGACTCCTTGGGAACGGGTTAAAGCTAAGTTTTTTACCCCAGAGAATATGGCTGCCATTGAGATGGCTATCCATTATTTTCCTTGTGACGAGGCGGAGATAGATGAAGAAGAGATAGAGAAAATTAAGCAGCTCTGTGATTCATTGAAAATCTCTCTCGAAAAAAGCATTTCTCTTCCATCGCATGTTAAAGCCCTGTTGCTCCGGAAAGTAGGTTTAATTATTCTTTCGGTTGAGGCAATCCGGCAATTTGGATGTGATGGATTACGCACAATTACGAATGAATTGATCGGTATATTGGTTGTAGACGATACGGTGCGTGAGGCCATTAAGAAGGAAGACCCTGATATCCTTGATGTAAGAGATAGATTGTGTGAGTACATCAAGAGAGTGCCAAATTTTTTGAATAATGTGTTTAATTCCATCAAAAATGTTGAATATGCTGGAGAAGTTATAAAAAAACTACTTTCTTTTCTTGGGTAGTATTGATTTTGTCCTTTTGCTTTTCCATTCCCACTCCCGCCCGACCTCAGGATGCCGATCAGGGAATCGCCCGGATGCGCGAGGGGGTGCCGCGTCTGGAGGAGGGCTTACGCGCCCGGATGGAAATCCATCTGGAGCGGCCTGAAAGCATCGCCCTGCTGCGCAGCGTGTGGGGCAACAGCCCGTTTTTGGGTGGGTTGCTGCTGAAGGAACCTGAAACCTTCCTCCGATTCGTGGAGGAAGGGCCGGACGCCGCCCTTGACGCATGGCGGGAGCAGCTCTGCGTTGCCCATCCCGAACAGGAGGGGGAGGCGATGCGCGTGGTGCGGGTGGCGAAGCGCCAACTCGCGCTGCTGGCCGGGCTGGCGGATATGACCGGCCGCTGGCCGCTGGAACAGGTGACGGGGGCGATCACCGAATGCGCGGAGCGGACGTTGCAAGTATCGCTGGAGTTTCTGCTGCGCCGGGCGCAGATGCGCGGGCTGTATCAGCCTAAAAACCCGGAACGTCCCGCCGATGATTCCGGCTTCATCGTGCTTGGCATGGGCAAGCTGGGGGGAGGGGAGCTGAATTATTCCAGCGATATTGACCTGATTATCCTGTTTGACCGCGAGCGCCTGCCGCTTACCGACCCCTCTGCCGCGCAGAAATTCTGCGTGAGCCTGACGCAGGATCTGGTGCGACTGATGCAGGAACGCACGCCCGACGGCTATGTGTTCCGCACCGATTTGCGGCTGCGGCCCGATCCTTCCTCCACTCCGGCGGCGCTCTCGACGCTGGCGGCGCTCACCTATTACGAATCGCAGGGGCAGAATTGGGAGCGGGCGGCGATGATTAAGGCGCGTCCCGTGGCGGGCGATCTGGCAGCAGGCGAGGCGTTTCTGCACGAATTGCGGCCGTTTATCTGGCGGAAATCGCTCGATTTCGCGGCGATTGAAGACATCAAATCGGTGAAGCGGCAAATTGATGCACGGCACGGCGCTTTCACCGCCGATCTCTATGGTCATAACATCAAGCTGGGGCATGGGGGGATTCGGGAGATTGAGTTTTTTGTGCAAACCCAGCAACTGATATGGGGGGGGCGTAAACCGGCGCTTCGCACGCGGGCGACGGTGCCGAATCTGGCGCTCCTTACCGCGGAAGGGCTGATGACTTCCAAAGTGGCAGAGGAACTCAGCCGCGCTTACCGCTTGCTGCGCACCATCGAACACCGGTTACAGATGCGCGAGGACCAGCAAACCCATAGCCTGCCAACGGAGGAGGAGGGGTTTGTGGCGCTGGCGGCCTTTGCCGGATACGCGTCGGTGGGGGCGCTGCGAGCCGATTTGCTGCGGGCGCTGACCATCGTGCAGCGGCATTTTGCGGCGTTGTTTCGTGGGTCGCCCAATCTGGGTCAGGAGGGGAATCTGGTGTTTACCGGATCGGATGATGACCCGGAAACGCTGCAAACCCTCAAGCGGTTGGGATTTTCGGACCCGCACAGTGTCGCCGATCGTATTCGCAACTGGCATTACGGCAAGGTGCGCGCCACCCGTACCAAACGTGCCCGTGAGCTGCTCACCGAGCTGGCTCCCGCGCTGCTGCGAAGCCTTGCCAACACCGCGAACCCTGACGCCGCCTTTGCGCGGTTTGACGATTTTATCCGCGATCTGCCCGCCGGGTTGCAGTTGTTTTCGCTGCTTTATTCCAACCCGTCGCTGCTGAAGCTGCTCGCCGATGTGATGGGTTCGGCCCCGCATCTGGCGGGGATGCTGGCGCGCTATCCGGCCTTGTTTGATGCCGTGCTGGCGGGGGATTTCTTTGCGCCGCTGCCTGACCGGGTGGTGCTGCGTGCCCGGCTTGCGGAGCGGTTGCGGCTGAGTGTCGCCTATGAGGAATCGCTGGAAATCTGTCGGCGTTTTCATAATGAGCAGCAATTCCGTGCCGGGATTCACCTGCTCAAAAGCCTCTCGACCGTGGATCAGGTATTTGCGATGCTCTCGGACCTTGCCGATGTGGTGGTGGAAGCAGTGCTTGCCTGCGTGCGATCTGAATTTGCGGAGTCCTATGGCCTGTTTGAGGGCGGGGAGATGGTGATTCTGGGGCTGGGGAAGCTGGGTGGTCAGGAGTTGGGGTTCGGGTCGGATATCGACATGATGTGCGTGTATGATGTCGCCGATGGGGTGTTTGACCGCCAGTCCAGCGGGCCAAAACAGGTGGGGCCTCGCCTCTATTTCGAGCGGCTGGTGCAACGGCTGGTGACGGCCCTCACCCAGCTCACGCCGGAAGGGCGGTTGTTTGAGGTGGATATGCGGCTGCGCCCGCACGGCAATGACGGGCCGATTGCCGTCACCCGTGAGAGCTTTGAGCGTTATTACAGCGAGCAGGCCTGGCATTTTGAGTATATGGCGCTCACCCGTGCGCGGGTGGTGGCGGGGGATGCGCGTCTGGCGCGGGGGGTGATGGAAAGCTGGCGGGCGCGGCTCTGCGTGCCGCGGGATGCCGCGCAACTGGCCAGCGATATGCGGGAGATGCGCGAGAAGGTGGCGGCGCAATATCCGGCACGCGATCCCTGGAACCTCAAATACGCACGTGGCGGGCTGATGGATGTGGCCTTCATCGTGCAATATCTGTTGCTGATTCATGCCGAAAAAGCGCCGGATATCCTCACCGGGCATACGATCCGGGCGGTGGAGCATCTGCACGAACAGGGGTTTGTGGAAAGCGATATGGCGGCGCTTCTGGTAGAGGCGGCGCGCAGCTATAGCAGCTTGCAGGCGATATTACGGCTCAGCGCCGTGGAAGGCTTCACCGAAGAACAGGCGGGGGATGGGCTGCGGCAGGCGATCGCCCGTGCACTGGCAACGCCGAGCTTCGAGGAAGCGCGGGAGAAGCTGGTGGGGCTGCAAACACGGGTGGCTGCGTGTTTTGCGGAGGTGTTTGGGTAGCCCCAACCCTGTCGGCCAGCACGAGGTGCTGGCGCGACGAAGGGGAAAGGAGTTTGTTTTGCCGTTGCCTCCCCTTCCAGACCAAAATCCCCCTGCACGGCATGATCCCCGCCCATGTGCGGGTGGATATCGGCAAGGGGATGGATTATGGTTGCGGAAGTAGGGAGTTACAGGCCTTTTATGCCTTTTTTTTGCAGCTCTCTCGCGCCTGCGTCTCCCAGCGCCTGGAGCGTGTCATAGAGGGTGGAGATACGCGCAGCGTCCGGATCGTTGAGATCAATGGCGATCGGCCATCCATTTCTTTTGCTAATATGCAGCCCATTTAGCCTGCTCATCTCCTCCGGGGTTAAAGCTTCCACCATAGCCTGATGTAGTTCCACAGCTGTAGCCATCCAAATATCTCCTCTGTTTGATTATCATTAACGTGAGGAGACCCTAACCCACGGATGTGTCTTTTTTTTTTCTGAAAAATGAAGATTTTGTGACGGATGGGGGTGTGGATGGGCGTCCTCCTGAGCCGCAGGTGAAGGATCGCTCTGCTTGGAACGGCATCAGGCATGTTTCCCTCACCCTGCCCTCTCCCAGAGGGAGAGGGTTCTTTCTTCACCGCATCTCAATAAAGGCGCTTCGGCGCAGGTTTTGCAGGTAGCGGCGGGTTTCAAATGCCAGCTTGCGTTGCAGGAGTTGCTGTTCTACCTCTTTGGGGTCCAGCGTGATGGGGGTGGGGGTTTCGCGCTCGCAGACCATCAGCAGATGCACGCCGGTGCCGCTGCGCATTGGGGCGCTCACCGTGCCAAGCGGCAGGTCGTCGATTACCTCCCGCAGTGCGGGTGAGAGCTTGGCGAGTGCTACCCATCCCAGATTCCAATTCTCCAGATAGCCGGTGGCGCGTGCGACCGATTCCATCGATTCGCACGTGGTGATGCGGGTGCGCAAGCTTTCTGCTTCCTCCTGCGCGGTTCCCAGTTGCGTGCTGGTGGCTTGTTTGCTCAGCGGAATGACAATCTGCCGGATGCGCGCCATCGGTTCGCCGCTGCTGAGATAGGAAATCTGGTGCGTATCCTTTACCTGCACCACGTAAAACCCTTCTGCCGTGCGGATGGGGTCGGACACCACGCCCGGTTTCAGGTTAGCGACCGCGTGGCGCACCCCTTCGGGGAGCTGCACGATGCGGATCCAGCCATCCTGAGCGTGGTCGCTGCCGGGAGCGGGGAAGTAATCGGCGATGCGTGAGAGATCTGCACCGCGACGTACCTCCGCGACAATCCGCGAGGCCATGGTTTGGGCGTGTTCGGCATCTTCCGGCAATAGGATGGGCACAAACGCCTGTTCCAGCATCACCTCTGTGGCGGCGGCGGCACGTCCGGCGGTGGCCTGGGCTTCCATCACCTCGGTGGCGGAAACGACAATCTCTGGCCGGATGCGCCTAGCGATCACTTTCTCCAACGCCATTTGCGCTTCAATCCGCTGCCGGATGGTGGCGGGCAGCTCGCCGGGCAATGAGACGCCCAGCTTCTGCGCGTAGTCGGTGATTGCCTCTGCCTTGATGCGGATGCCCTGTGCAGCGGCATCCTGAATCTGCAAGCGTTCGTCGATCAGGGTTTGCAATACCTGCCCGCGCATCGCCTGACGGGTGGTGTCGGTATCGGGGTTGTCGGATTCCAGCAGCAGGAAGTCTAGCCGCTCGCTGATGTCGGATTCGGTGACCGCCTCCTGATTCACCACCGCCGCAATGGAGGATGGCGTGGCGTGGGCGGGAAGCGGAAGGGCAAAGTGTAGCGTGCAGAGTACTAAGATGGCCGCCTTGCATAACTCTGTTCGGATGCGGAAACCTTTCCCCCTCGTCATTCCAACGCAAGTTGGAATCCAATCTTTCTGTTGTTTCTGGATCCCAGCTTTCGCGGGGATGACGCGAGGGGCGGCCTTTTTGTGCATCCATAATGGATGGTGTAACCGTCTCAAGAGGCACCCAGCAAGTTGGCGCTTCTGAACCCTGAATCCTGATACCTGAACCCTAATCATTAATATTCTTAAGTGAGAGTTCCACCGTGACACTGGTTTCCGGTTCCACGTCGCGGTCGCGGGTGTATTCGCGGCGCAGGCCGGTGGTCACTTGCAGGCATTCATTGTGGAAGATCAGCCCTGAGCCGATGGAGATCAGGCTGCCTTCGTCGGAGAGGTCGCGGCGGCCATCCAGCGAGAGCATCCAGCGATCGCTTAAGTGTAGGTTGGTTTGGCCAAACACCTCCTCATGGTCGGCAAGCGTCACGTCGTTGTTGAAGCGCACATAGCTGGTGGCGAGTTCCACCGGACCTGCCGACATCCAGGCGGAAAGCTCGTTGCGCAGGGGGGTGAGGGATTCCTGCTCCAGGCGCAACCGGTAATCCAGATTCAGATGCGCCGAGGCATAGCCGATGCGTCCCACATAATCCGATACCAGACCGGTGCGGTCACTGCTGAAGCTATAGGCGGGGTCGGCCTCCATCCGGTATTGCTGGCCGAGATCGAAGGATAGCAAGCCGTAACGGTTGGTGTGCAGGGCCGTGCGGATGCCGTAATTGGCGCGTGGCCCGGTTTCCAGCACGTCGTAGCCGGTGAAGCGGTTGGTCGAAAACAGGTTGGCGGTGTTGAATTCCAGATTCAGGCTGTCTTCATTGGGGATGCGGCTGTCGTTGCTGTCGGTGGGGGAGGCCACGGCCTCTACCACTGGTTCGACGGTCAGCGCGTAGCCATCGCCTGCGGTCATCAGCGGGTAGCGCCAGCTTAGCGTTGCCTGTGGGATGAAACGGGTAAGGGTGTGTTCGGTCAGGTTGTCGCTGACACGGTAGGCGTCAGAACGGACTTCCGCTGCGGCTTCCAGCACATGCCCGCTTTCGGTGACATAGGGAAGTCGCCAGCCTGTGGTGGCGGAGAGGCGGTTCATGTCGTTGCCGATGTCCCGCCGCAGGGCCAGCATATTGCCGGAGGCAAACCAGCGTCCACCCAGCCATCCCGGTTCGGATTCGTAGGCGAGATCAGCCATGGGGAGGGCGAACGGCGTTTGGGCTGGGTCATCCTCAATATTAAGCCCCTGAAAATAGAGGCCCTGCACCTCGGCATAGCCGCGTCCCTTGATCCCTTCCGCATACAGTCGGGAGGTGAGGGTATCCTCATGGCCGAAATCATAGCGGCGGAGATAGGTGTCGTCGGAGGCATGTTTGCCGTCAAATCCCCAGTTCCAGGAGGGGGAGAGGCTGAAAAGCCCGTGCCCTTCGATATGCCCGCGAATCTCATGGCCGGGGAGTTTGTCGCCGCTGACGGCATCCCGTTCACGCGGGGCGGTGACGCTGCCCTCAAAGCTATATTGCCCGCTTTCGGTTAAATGCCGGAATTCCCCCGCCAGAATCCCGCCTTCCTCGGTGGTGAGGATGGGGGTGAGGGTGGCGTCTTTGTTAGGGGCGATGCTCCAGTAATAGGGCGCGCGGATGCTGGTTCCCAAACGGCTGGAGACGCGGTAGGTGGGTTTCAGGAAGCCGCTCTTGCGGTCGGCTCCCGGCGTGATGTGCGACAAATAAGGGGTGTAGAGCACCGGCACGCCATGCACTTCCAGAAAGGCATTGCGGTATTGCACGCGTTGTTCGGCTTCGTCGATGGCTACTTCCTCGGCCTTGATCTGCCAGAGCGGCGTGCTTTCCGGATCGCCCTCGCAGAGTTTGCAGGGGGAATAGACGGCCTTGGTGAGGTTGGTATGCTGTGCGTCCGGGCGCTCGGCGCGTTCGGCGGCAAAGAGAGAGCCGTCGGCCATGCGCGCTTTGAAATCCTGCACGATGCCTTTTTTCATTGCGTCTTTCAGTTCCACCGAATCGGCGAAATACACATTGCCGTTGGTTTCCAGCACGCTGACATTACCGGTAGCGGTGACGGTATCGGTGGGTTGGTGATAACTGAGCTTGTCGCTGCGGACGATGCGTGCTCCCTGCACCACTTCCACGCTTCCGCTTGCCACTACCAGCGATTGCGCCTGATCGTAAAACATTTCCTCGGCTTCGATATAGACCGGTTCCTCTGGTGCAGGCGCAGCGATGACTGCCAGGGGGAGCGCCCAGACAGCCAGCATCCATCCATAACCGATTCTACGCAGCATCCCTCCCTTGTACCCTAGATCTGGTAAAAATCCAGTGGATAGGAGAGGGGGAATACAGGCTGTTGTAAAGGATAGGAACAGAAAAAAGGCCCCCGAATCTGGGGGCCTTTCATGAACACGAGATGGAGTTACCACGCCGTCGTTTTTACTCTCCACTGGTGTGGAACAGTGAGAAGTTCCCGGATGTTTCGCGGTAGGGGGCTTTCTCGATAATGGTTTTACACACAAAGTTTGCGGCACAATCCTTCGAGGTTGCTTCATTGATGATGGTGCAACCAGGTAGGCAGAAAGAATCATTGTTAGTGGGTGCCGCAGGAGGTGTATTGACGCCAGGAGTTGTGTTGTTCCCTCCGGTTGAGACGCGTGCAAAATCATCGCATCCTTGCCCTGTGATCACCATGAAGGAGTCCAGTTGGGTTCCCACATTCTGGAAGGCGGTGAGGGTTTCGTTGCGGATGTTGGTTGCGTCGTTCAACGAGTTCATGCGCGTGAGTCGCAGGTCAGACGTATTATGCACTCCGGGAAGTCTGCCTGGGCCGGGATTGTTGGAGTTGGCAAAGAAATTCCATTTCCCATGCCATTGAGGACCTTTCCACTTATACGCACTGCCGTTGAAGGATCCGGGCGGGGGGCAACTCCCGATAAAAATAAGCATTTTATTGGTTTTTCCGCCGGATTTATTGGCGTAATTAATGACAGCCCTTGCACCTGCTTTCAGCAAAGCGGCCTGATTTCCTTCCAGGCTGTGATAGATGGGGAGGTCTTTATAGCCTTTTTCCAGCTCGGCGATGATCCGTTGCAGATTGTTTGCGCCAAACCAGAAGTTCGGCAGTGCGAGATTGTTGGATCCTTTGACGGTGTTGACGTTTACAATATCAAAACCTTCCTGACAAAAACTACCGCTCCCCTCGCATGGATCGCTGTCTGGGTTTCCGCCTGGTTTTATCCCGTTAATGCCGAGTTTCATTGCAGCAGCTCCCTTCTCTCCGCTGAAGTGTGCAACCCCGCAGCTGGAGCCATGGGACTGACCACAATCCCAGAACGTGTCTTCTACCAGCATATTCTGGGGGTCCATTTCGGGAGGAACTCCCGAGGTTCGGCAGAAGTTGGGGTATACGCCGCACATTGGTTTAGTCTGCATCGAGGTGCGTACATAGGGTTGTTCTGCCGAGGAGTAGAGGTAATTGAAATCATCAAATTTGCTGATTTGCGGAGATCCATCCGGCGGCAATAGTCCCTTTTCGATATTGACGATCGACAGATCGAATTCTTCGGCTGGAATACTGTCGACCACGATTTCACCTCCAGGGGCGGCAATATAGGGAGCGACACGGGGCCTGAAGTTTGCTCTTGGGCATATGGGGTACTGTTTACCTCCGACGGAATGTATGGGAAGTGGTCCATTGACATTGATGATGCCGGGCGCCGCCCAAGCCCATCCTCCTCCTCCTGGTGGGTCAATACGCGGCTGGCCACCTGACATCGGGGGTTGTGCCGGTCCAGTCGGGGAGTTTTTTCCTTTTAGTCCACTGACATTGAGTGCCATCTGGAATCCACCTTCTGCGATATCACATTCCCGGATAGGTTTTCCTGTTCCTCTGCAATGTTCAGGAATTAGGCCAAAATGGAAGAGCTTAACCGAATCACTGCCCGGATCGGGCACAAGACAGTTTAATCCTCTGGCAAGCGCAGAATCCGGGAAGCCGGGGGCGTGATCGACCAGCGGGCTACCAAATTTTTCTCCGTAGGGCGCACCATAAGCTCCATTGGGGAATAGGCCGGGGTCCGTAGAAAGGCATGCCCATGGCCATGAGTTTTCAGTGTTCTTTTTGACCAGTGGCTTCAGGTCTCCGCCTTCCGTATCTCCTCCCTGCACGCCATTGACGCCTCCTATATCCACCAACTTCATGGACAGGGTGGTGACTTCCGGGCTGGCTAAGCCAATTGCCTTAAAGACGCGATGTGCGCTGAAGGTAGTAAATTTGGTGGCATCCCGGTAAGCCGCGCCACCTTTGGGGCAGGAAGCAAACCATTGACCGACGACGATGTCATGTTTCTTGGCGGTGCCATAACTTTCTGAAAATATATGTTCGGCTTCATTGGGGCATGATGTCCCAGGGGGGGCACCGACGGGGACGGTACATCTTGATCCCTGGGTGTTGCAGCCATTTGGGCACTTCCAGCTGTCGGTCACTACCACTGGGCCACCATCATAGTCGGCATCGTTGTTGTGGCATCCCGGGCTGTCATCCTCGCAGCTGCCTGTGCCAATGGCATAGCATTCTCCTGCATTGCGATTGCGGTAGGTCCACACGGCGTCTGCTTCGCAGGTGCGGGTTTTTTGGGCGTAGAAAGAGCCGTAAAACGGCCAAACCTTACGGCTGGCATCGATTTGTGGTTTGGTGTTCAGGTCGAACGTGGGGATATCAGACGTGTTGTCGTAGCAACCACCTGTCCAGCCCATGGCTTCACCACTTTTTCGATCGCAATAACGATCGGAACCGTTTTCCGTAAATTCGGTGGGGATGTTACCGCGCATCATGGCCCATTGTATCTGCGGCGCAATGAGGTGTGCGTTGGTCAGCAGGTCGTTCACAGAAGTCATCATGGTGACCAGATGCGGTCCCATGTTATCGACGCTGCTTTTGTTGAGCGAGAAGATGACGTTCGCGGCTTCGGTGGTGGAGGTAGTGGTGGTGGTGTCTGGGCAACCTGACGAAGGGCAATCCCCCATCGGAAACAGCACACCTGCGGTTATTTTGGTTCTCTTGTTTGCGTATCCATTCGGATTATTGTAATTGCTCCTCTCCGATTGTGCGATGGAGGCGCTGACATGCATCACCCATTGGCCGGGCGATTGGGTTTTAAGCTCAAGCTTGTCTACCTGATGCGCCATGGGGCGGAATCCCACCGTTGCACTGTTCAGGCAGGCGTTGATACGGGCGCTGAGCTGTCCTGAAACCGCTACCATCAGGCCGTTTGGATTGCCTTTAAATCCGCTATACGCTGCCGCGTTGGGGAAGAGTGTGTTCGGCCAGTCTGTTTTGGTGGAACCGGCCTGCACCCGTGTGTAAAGCCAGGCGAACTCTTTGGCCGGATATTTACTGCACATGGAGACTTTACTGGTGAGTTCTGACTGGTTGCCATAATTCATGCCAGTATCATACGCGAAGAAAATAAAGGCGATAAGCAACACCACCCCAATAGCCATAAAAATCGTGATAGCCCCCTGTTCGTCGCGGGCACAGGCAGCTATTGCAGCATAGCGTTTTGCGTTATGAGTCGTCACCGGTTTCGTCTGCATCGCTGCTACCTCTGTCTGATGGGTCAAATGTGGGTTGTGCTGTAAGGGAAAGGCGTATGCTGACCTGCGTTTTGGTCCTAGCTAAGCGATCTCCCGTTAATCCATTTGAGGTCGCGGCCATGGTAGAGGCGTGTACACGCATCACCCATTCTCCAGCATCCTTCTCAAGATGCATGGCGTCGATCTGTGTGCTGAGCAGGGTGTCCTGAGTCATGCCGACTCCGGTGCGTATCAGGCAGTCATGAATGGCTTCCGATAATTTCGGCTTAGCTGTCGCAAATAGCGCCTGAGGGTTTGTGATGTTTGCAAACCCTTGAGTGCTGGGGAATAATCCTTCCGATGAATCCTCATTGGAGCGACTTAATACCCTTGCGTAAAGAGAAGCGAATTCTTTGGCCGATCCTTGACTACACATGGAGAGCTTCGCCGTCAGATCCGATTGATTGCCGCCGTTTATGCTGCCATTCATGGCAATCAGGATAACGGTTACAAGCAGCGCCATGCCCGCAGTCATGATGACGGCGATAGCGCCTGTTGTGTCCTGATATAACTGGTATAATGCTGAACGGGATGGCGTATGCATGGGCTACCACCAGTTGAGAGGAGAATGCGCCATAGGCGCAATGGCACTGGCATTCACCGGAATACCTGCGGCAAAGAGCGGAAGTGAGCTGAACCACGGTATTACTCCCAGCAATGGCACATATGAGCATCGCGCCCGTACCACGACATACTGCGTGCTTCCGGCTGCACCTGCCGCCAAACAGGGCGCTGCGGGAGGGGCAGGAGCTGGTACTGCTGTAGAGCCGTATCCACACAGGCCGACTTTTGTAGTGCCTCCTCCTGGCGAGGCGACTCCTGTCGTTCCATTATACTGGATGAATCCGCCAGGCGCCCCTCCGGGGACTGCGGGTGGAAATTGCGCAACGGCACCATTGCCCCGGCAGAAGGTAATAGAATAGCTGAAGCCATGCCCCTGATTAAGCTGGTTTAGTCCCACCTGTATGTTGACGCCAATATTGTTTTGGATATCGGCATTGCTGGGAGCGGTGGAGGCGACCTGAGCAATCTGGTTGGCGGCACGCATTACTTTCTCACGAGAGCTAATGAAGGCCAGCGTTTCGGTGAGTGCATATAGCAGCGGCACCAGAAAGAAAATCAGCACGAGTGCAAATTCAACCATCACGGCACCGGATTCGTTCCTGTCGGGGGAGGGGCGGGTCGTCATGGGGTCAACATCCGGTGGTGAGCGGGTAATTGCCGAGGGGATTCCCCACCCCGTCCGTTGCGGGGAAGGAGGCGTTGCGGATCATCATGTCATGCCCAAGCCTAAAAATACCGGGGAATATGTCATCCAGCATTTGGGGAACAAAAAAACGCTGGTATGTATAGGTGACTTGGTAGTGCATGAGCTCTCCACCGGAACCCGTGGTGAAAATCGGCTGCCACCCCAGCGTATTCGATAGCCTGCTTGCTGTAATGGTAAAGCTACCGGCACATAGGCGGGAAAAAAACAGGTTTTGCTGCAACCGCTGGCGGAGCAGCGCACCGCTGGTCTGGTGGTTGGCATCGCATGCGCCAGTGGTATCCTGCGCGTCGATACACCCCACATGGGCACCATACACAAACCGAAAGAATTGATTTGCCAGAAGGTTGTTGCTGTACCACACCATAGAGAGTTCCAGAATACCCAGA
>JBIPLF010000052.1:0-10056 GCA_044368015.1 Rickettsiales bacterium | reverse complement strand
ATTCTATGGAGATTAACATGGCAATGCAAGTAACGATTACCGGGGATAAACATGAAGTAGATCGTGCTCTCACGATTGTAGAGGCTCCGATAATAGGGAATCCGATAATGGGGGAGAGGATTGACGACAATGCCCCTATTGTAACCGATACTTCAACAAAGTTAGTGGTTGACGTTCCAGTGCGGTATGCAAGCAAGGAACGTCTTAAGCAAATTGCTCGCGACACAGGGGCCAGCATTACCACTGGCTAAGGCTACCGCCCCAACTTCGCCAGTTCCACGGCGGCGCGGGTTTCAATCTCGCTCAGTAGGTTCAGCAGGCGTGGATCCACGGTGGCGGCGCGCTGGGTATGGACCAGCTTTTCCAGCTCCAGCAGCCGCGATTCCGGCATACTGCCCGCCAGCAACCCGTCGCGGATCTCCTCCAGCAATTCCAGCATCCGCTTGCCCTGCCGCATCTGCTTTTTGCGTTCTTCCTCGCCGGAGACTTCCTGTAGGGCATAGAGCGGGTCCAGCCCCGAAAGCGACGCGGTTTTAGCGGTTTCGCTCGCGGATTTCCCCTCATTCAGCTTGGCCGAAAGCAGGCTGCCGAACACCCCGCCATCGCCAGCGGCCGCCGCCTTGTTTTTGGCCTCGGTGCTGTTGATGCCGCTTGGTTTGGATGGGCCTTCGATACGCATATCTGTCCCTTTGAATCATCGGTTAATGCCAATCACCGCCCCAACTGCTGGCATTCCGCTCTTCCACCATCGGGGTGGGGGCGGCTTCGCGCACGGCGCTTTCCTGCGCCAGTGGCTCGGTTGGTTCGCCCTTTATCCGCACATGGCTGACCACGCGCTGCACACCGGCAATGGTGCTGGCATGGCCTTTCACGCGGTCCAGCTCTTCCTGATTTTGCGCCACGCCCATCAGATACACCACGCCCTGCACGGTTTCGATGGTGTAGTTGATGGACATCACATGTTTATCGAACAGAATACGGCTTTTGATGCGTCCGGTGATCCAGGAGTCGCGGGCGAAATCGCGAAAGGTTGTCCCCTGTCCTACCTGAATTTCATTGATGACTTCGCGCACGCCATCGACCTGCCAGGTAAGACGCACGGCATCAATCATATAGCGGGATTCATGGACTTTACCGGTGAGCAGCACCCGGCCTTCGTTCGATTCCACGCTCACATGGCCGAAGAGGTTGTTGGGGTCCTGCTCCATCAGTTTTTTATGGATGGTCGCGGTAATGAGCGAATCGTCAATGGCCGCACCCGGCGTGCGTTCCTGCGCGGCGACAATGCCCGTCGCAGCCACGCCAGTCAGAATCAGCGGTGCGCACCCGCCAAGGCTAAATACGGAAAGCAATGTCACATAGACGGTTGTTCGCATACACTTACCCTTTCTCAGGTCGCCAGACATCCGGGATATGCCTCGGCAGGCTTCGGGGGGTGACCAGCACCGCATCAAAGCGTATCGCATGGGTAGCATAGGCCGGGTGCGCTTGCAAATAATAGCGCAACGCACGTTCAATCCGTTGCCGATTCCGGGGGGTAATGGCCTGCAATGCGGCATTTGCGTCGCGGCGCGCCTTGACTTCCACCACAACCAGCAGGGAGCCGCGACGCATCAGCAGGTCGATCTCCCCCAGCGGGGTCTGATACCGCCAGGCCCGCAACCGATAGCCTTTGAGCATCAGGAGCAGGCAGGCGAGCCACTCTGCCCGGCGTCCCTTGCGCTCGGCGCGGATTCTAGATCGTGTTGTCACATCTGTCATGGCGTAGCGAAAATGCGAGGTTTTGAGAACCGGAAGTTCCAATGTATTCGACATACATGAAAGCCGGAAGCGCAGAAACCCCGCATTTGCAGCAAGCCATGGCAGAAAGGGGCGGCACGATCTAGCGGAGTTGGAGCGCACGGGCATAAACGATCTTGCGAGGTAGTTGGAGCGAAGCACTCACCGCCGCCACCGCGTCGCGGAAAGAGAGAGTGGCAAGCGCCTGCTGCAAGGCGGCGTCCAGATCCTGTTCGCTTGCCGGTTCTGCCACACCGGGAGGGGCGACGATGAGCACAATCTCGCCCCGCACCCGTTCCTGCGCGGCGTAATATTCCGCCAGCTCCGAAAGCGTCCCCCGCCTGACCGTTTCATGCAGCTTGGTCAGTTCGCGGGCCACTGCCGCCTCGCGGTCGCCCCATACCTCCTGCATCAGTGCCAGCGTGGCGGCAATCCGCTGCGGCGATTCAAAACAGACCAGCGTGGCATCCAGAGAGGATAACCCATGCAACAGGCTGCGCCGTTCCCCGGCTTTGGCGGGTAGGAACCCCACAAAATGCACGGCCATGGTAGGCAGTCCGGCGATGGAAAGCGCGGCGGTGAGCGACGACGCACCGGGAATCGCATAAACCGGCAGGGCCGCTTCCTGTAACAGCCGCACCAGCCGATATCCGGGGTCGGAGATCAGCGGCGTACCGGCGTCGGACACCAGCGCCACCGCCTTTCCGGAGGCGATCGCGGCCATTATCTGCGGGTGCATGGTATCGGCATTGTGTTCGTGATAGGCCACCCGATGCGTGGTGATGCCGTAATGGTTGAGTAGTTTCGCCGTCACCCGCGTATCTTCGCAATAGAGGGTGTCGGCATCACGCAGCACCTCCAGCGCCCGCAGGGTGATGTCCCCAAGATTACCGATGGGGGTCGCCACCACATAGAGTCCGGGCGGCAGGATGGTTTGTCGTTGATTTGAAAGCATCATCGCCTTATCAGTGAGAGGCTAAACTGTAGAGGAACCCCATGTTCGCCGCAAGACTCCTTTCGACCCTGCTGCTGATCCTCACGCTGGCCGGATGCGCGCAGCATCCGCTCCGTTCTGCCCGTGATATTGCGTCCCCCGTGCCGCCCGGAACACACGGGCAGGCGGGGGTGACCGCGCCGCTGCTGAAAATCGCCGTGCTGGTGCCGCTCAGCGGGCCAAGCGCGCCACTGGGGCAGGGGATGCTGGACGCTGCCATGCTGGCGCTTCAGGATAAATACCCCGCCTCCAACAGCGGTGCGTCGGCCTCGCCTTTCATCCTCCTGCCACGCGATACTGGCAACGATGCCACCCGCACACTCGCCGCCTATCGCAGCGCGGTGAAGGACGGCGCGCAACTGGTGCTGGGACCGGTGTTCGGCGCCACGGTGAGCGCCATCGCTCCCGAAGCCCGCAAGCAGGGGATTCCGGTGATCGCCTTCACCAATGACCGCTCGCAGGCGCGTCCCGGTGTGTTTGTGATGGGTATCTCCCCGGAAAATCAGGTGGCGCGGGTGGTAGCCCATGCCGCATCGGCAGGCAAGCAGCGGATCGCAGCGCTTCTGCCGGGGGATATGTTCGGTAGCGTGGCAGCAGCGGCCTTGCACAAGGCGGCGGCAACCCACAAACTGCCCCAGCCACGGATTGTCACCTATCCCGCCAAAACCCCTTCCATCACCGCCTATGCGCAGGAATTGCTACAGGGAGGTGCGCCGGAAGCCGTGCTGGTGCCCGAAGGGGGAGAGCATCTGGCACAGGCCGCCGCCGTGTTTGGCGGCGTTGCTACCCCTCCGATGCTGCTCGGGAGTAGCCTGTGGGACGATACACGCCTCACCGGCTATCAGTCGCTTAAAGGGGCGCGTTTCCCGGCGACCGATCCACAGGCGCGGCAGGGTTTCATGTCCCGTTTCCACCGCCAGTTCGGCTATGCGCCGCCCAAACTCGCGGGACTGGCCTACGACGCCACCATGCTCAGCCTCAGCCTGATGGAAGGGCGCGGAGGACTGGCCTCCCAACTCACCACCCCGGCAGGGTTTGACGGCCCGGCAGAAGGTGCGTTCCGCTTCCTCGCCAGCGGCGAGGGGGAACATGCACTCGCCATTCTGGAGGTGACCCCGGTGGGGGTGCGAACGGTGGAGCCAGCGCCTCAGGGGTGGTAAAAGACCTTACCGTACCCCTACCACCATGTAATTCACGCTCATGTCCCGTGCATCCAGCCGCCACTGCCCGGTGAGCGGGTGATACACCATACCGGTGAGGTAGGAGACCTGCACGCCGACATCCTCCAGATGCGAGACCAGTTCGGAAGGTTTCAGGAAGGCCGACCAGTGATGGGTGCCTCTGGGAAGCCAGCGCAGCAGATATTCCGCGCCGACAATCGCCAGCGCAAAAGACTTCGCCGTGCGGTTGAGGGTGGCAAACACCAGCATCCCCCCCGGTTTGCAGAGCTGGGCGCAGGCGGAAATAAAGGCGGGGACATCGGCCACATGCTCCAGCACCTCCAGCGACAACACCATATCAAACTGCCCGGCATGGGTTTCTGCCAGTGCTTCCGCCGTGGTGGCGCGGTAATCAATCGCAAGGCCGGACTGTTCTGCATGCAGTGAGGCAACACCAATATTCCGTTCCGATGCGTCGATGCCGGTGACCTCCGCCCCCATGCGCGCCATCGGTTCGGCAATCAGCCCGCCACCGCAGCCGATATCCACCAGTTTTTTTCCGGCAAGCGGTTGCAGGGATGCGCTATCCAGCCCAAAATGACGGCAAGCCTGGTCGCGGATCGCCTCAATGCGGATCGGGTTCATGCGGTGCAGCGGCTTGAAGGGGCCGGTTTCGTCCCACCACTGCGCGGCCATGGCGGAGAATTTAGCGATTTCCTCAGGGTTTACGGTGTTCATGGCGTCACAGTCTTTAGGTTTTCCCTCCCCTGCTTGCGGGGGAGGGATGCGTAGTCCCTGCGAACGGAGTGAGTCAGCGGACGTAGCTGGGTGGGGGTGTAGACCTCCCCACTAAACACACCCCCCACCTAACCTCCCCCCGCAAGCGGGGGGAGGGATTTCAGCGCATCGCGAGTACTATGCAAAAAACCATCCAGCAATGCCAGCACCTTGTGATCCACCCCGGAAAGCGGCAGTGCGGCGATTTCCTCCCGCGTATAGACGGGAAGGCTGGCATCCGTCAGCGCGCAGAGAAACACCTCCGCCTCCAGCCGGAAATGGCTGTAAGTATGGGTGAGGGAGCCAAGATAGTTGTCAGTTTCCAGTTGCCAGTTGTCAGCATGTTTTCTGGTACCCGCAACTGGCAACTGACGACTAACAACTTCTTCACAAGGAAACCCATACATCCCGCCCAGCATCCGGCTGTTGCGCGTTTCCAGATGCAGGCGGCCTGCGCCATCCTGCATCACCCGGATGATGCTTTTCCGCACCGGCACGGCTTTGCGCATTTTCGGGAGCGGATAGCGTTCCGGCTGGGTTTTACCCGCGCAACCCTCCGCCAGCGGGCATGCGTCGCAGCGCGGCGCACGCGGAGTGCAGAGCGTGGCGCCGATATCCATCATCGCCTGATTATGGACGAAAGGGTCGACCTCACTCAGCAACGCGGTGGCGGCATCCCAGAGCTGTTGCGGCGTGGCCTGTTCCCAAGCGTGAAACCGGTGGAGGATGCGCCGCACATTGGCTTCCATCACCGGCACCCGTACGCCATGGGCAAAGGCGGCGACGGCGTGTGCCGTATTCTGGCCGATACCGGGGAGCGCCATCAACCCTTCCACCGTCTCCGGCAGGCGGGGAGCGGCAAGTTGCGCCGCCCGGTGCAGGTTGCGGGCGCGGCTGTAATAACCCAGCCCCTCCCAGGCTTTGAGGACGGTTTCCAATGGTGCGGCGGCGAGGTGTGAGAGGGTAGGGAATTGCGCCAGAAACGGCCCGTAAAACCGATCGCGCACGGTCACCACCTGCGTCTGTTGCAGCATGATCTCGCTGATGTAAATCGCGTATGCATCCCGCGTCTGCCGCCAGGGGAGGTCGTGCCGCCCATGCGTGGCGTACCAATGGGCGAGGGCATCGGATTGTTGCGTGATAGACACAGATGTGGCTTATACTCTGCCTCGTTCTTGAAAGGAAGTGCGATGACGGTGATTGATATGCGGTGGTTCACTACAGATGAGGCGTGGATGGGTACTGTGACTCGTATGGATGAGAATCGTATCTGGACACCTCAGATAAGCGCAGCGGTAGATCGGGCGAGTCAGGCACCGGGGGCGGCAGGAGTGCTTGCCGCGAGCAGCATTCTTTCCAGACATCTGGCACGCCTGTCGTACCCTGAAGATAAATTGAACGCGGTGGCCGACTTCCTGCTACAAGAACGCATTGTTCCGTGATGTCCTCCCCCCTCTGGCGTCCTTATACGCAAATGCACACCGCGCCGGACCCGCTGCCCGTGGTACGGACGGAAGGCACGCGCATCCATCTGGCGGATGGGCGGGTGCTGCTGGATGGCATTGCCTCCTGGTGGACTGCCTGCCATGGCTACAACCACCCCCATCTGGTGCGGGCGGTGCAGGAGCAGGCGGAAACCCTGCCGCATATCATGTTTGCAGGCCTCACCCATGAACCGGCGGAGCGTCTGGCGCGCAGGCTGGTAGCACTCGCCCCGCCCGGACTCACCCGTGTGTTTTTCTCTGATTCCGGATCGACTTCCGTGGAAGTGGCGCTGAAAATTGCGGCGCAAAGCTATGCCAATCAGGGACATACCGCGAAAAAGAAATTCCTCTCCTTTGAAAACGGCTATCACGGCGACACCATGGGCTGCATGTCGGTCTGCGATCCGGTGGATAGTATGCATGCCAGCTTCAACCATTTTATGCCGCGTCAGTTTTCGGTGAGCCTCCCCACCGACGAATACGGGTTTGCAGAATTCGCCGAGCTGCTGGAGGGCATCCATCACCAGCTCGCGGGGGTGATTATCGAACCGCTGGTGCAGGCGGCGGGCGGGATGCGCTTCCACAGTCCCGATGTGCTGGCGGAACTCTACGCCATCTGTAAGCGCTACGACCTGCTGTTCATCGCCGACGAGGTGGCGACCGGTTTCGGCCGCACGGGAAGCCTGTTTGCCTGTCAGGAAGCGGGCATCACGCCGGATATTCTGTGCATCGGCAAGGCGCTGACCGGCGGCATGATGACGCTCGCCGCGACGCTCACCACGGAAGCCGTATTTAACGCATTTCTGTCAGACGACCCCACCAAAGCCCTGATGCATGGCCCGACCTACATGGCGAACCCGCTCGCCTGTGCGGCGGCCAATGCCTCGCTGGACCTGTTTGAAACCGACGCCCGGCTCGCGCAGGTGGAGCGGATTGAAACCACCCTGCACAGCCTGCTGCAACCCTTGCGACGCCTGCCCGGCATCCGCGAGGTGCGGGTGAAAGGCGCGATCGGCGTGGTGGAGTGGCAGGAAGGCGCATTTGATGCGCGCAGCTTGCGTCCCAAACTGGTGGAGCAAGGCGTGTGGCTGCGGCCGTTTGGGAAGGTACTGTACATCATGCCCGCCTTCACCATCACCGATGCCGAGCTGGAGCGGTTGGTGGGGGCGATGGAGCGGGTGCTCACCTCGTCATCCTGAGCCGCAGGCGAAGGATCTCCCCGCTTTCCAGAACGCCGTCATTCCAACGCAAGTTGGAATCCAGCCTTTTGGTACCTTCTGGATCCCAGCTTGCGGCTTGTATGACGAAACCCTGCCACCCTTTTCCCGGTAGAGAGATGCTTCACTCCGTTCAGCATGACGTCCCTCTTTCCTCTCCCCGCAAAAAAGCGTATACTGACCCTTCCGTCTCAATCGCAGGAAGGTAAGGCTTATGCAAATCACGGTATCGGGTAAAGGCATCGATGTAGGACAAGCGCTCACGCAGCATGTGGAAGCGCGGTTGCAGGAGGGCATCAGCAAATATCTGGATCGTGTCACGCAGGTGCAGGTGGTGTTCTCGCGAGAGAAGCACCTCCACCGGGCGCATATTTCGCTGAATCTCGGCACGCATGAACACTGGATCGTCACCGCCACCGGAGACGCCGCCGATGTGTATGCCGCGTTCGACCAATCGGCCGAGCGGGTGGAAAAACAACTGCGCCGTTACAAGCGCCGCCTGAAAAACCACCATAAACTGAAAACGGCGGATGCCTCTCAGGCGCTGGAAGCACTCAGCGCCCGTTATTATGTGCTGCAAAACGACCATGAGGAGGAAGCCTCCGAGCATGAGGACGCGCCGCTGATTGTCGCCGAGCAGACCGCCGCAGTGGAAAGCCTGTCGGTGAGCGACGCCGTGATGCGCCTCAACCTCTCCGGTGCCAATGCGATGCTGTTCTTCAACAGCCGCCATGGCGGGGTGAACATGGTCTATCGCCGGGAAGACGGCCATATCGGCTGGGTCGATCCGGAAGCGCAAGCAGCACCAAACGCCAAGAAACAGGCCAGCGCAGCGTAGGGCGGGGGTGACGTCATCCTGAACGAAGTGAAGGATCTCCCCATTTGCAGAACGCGGATAGGTTTGCGTAAACGGAGAGATGCTTCGCTACGCTCAGCATGACGCCCTCCCTTGGAATCGCGCTGTAGCGTTTGACCCTGCCACCAAATCCCCCTATAGAGGGCCTTATGTCCTTCGCTGATCTTTTCACCGACCAGGGTACCGCCTGCCGCCTGCGTTGCCATAGCAAGAAGCAGGTGTTGTGGGAGGTCGCAGTACTCCTCTCCGGTCTGCTGGGGGTGGAGGCAGATGCTGTCATCCATGCCGTCACAGAGGGCGAACGCGCCCAATCCAGCGCCAGTAAGGGCGTAGCGTTGTGGCATGTGACGGTGCCGGGGCTGAACGCCATTCGCGCCGTGTGCATCACACTGGAACATTCGGTGAGTTTTGCCGCGGTGGATGATCTTCCGGTGGATATCGTCTGCGTGCTGTGCATTCCGCCGGGGATGCAGGGGTCGCATCTGCGACTGCTGGCGGAAGGGGCGCGGCTCACCAAGCGCCCGCGTTTCCGCCGGGCGCTGCGGGGATGCACCACGCCGGAAGCGCTGCTGGCTCTCCTCTCCCAGGGCGAGGAGGAAGACGCCGACGGCGAAGAGGAGTAAAACGCTACTGTGGCGGGAAATCTGCTTGTCGAAATCGCCCTCAAATCCTCATCTACCCAAACGTACATTCCGGTTCTGCGGGCGATTTCTCCTCGCGCTTTCCGCACCACAGCGAGTTTCAAAGGAGTTTCATAATGCCAGAGAAAGACGCCCGCACATTGCGCCGCGAACAGGCGCTCCGCGCCAATTTACGCCGTCGGAAGGAGGTGGAAGCATCCGGTACCATACAACCGGAACAGGATGCCACTGTGGAGAGTACCGTTCAGGCAAGGAGCGCGATGGAGTTGCCAACTGGCCTATAGGTCGATTTTTAGCTCACATTTAGCAAAATCTCTCAGGTCTTCTGTGCGTTGAGCGGCGCCAGCGACATTTGTTACTCCATCAACAAACGTTCGTGCTGTATCGGTAAGTTTTCCAACGGCGAAGGAAGCAAGGCCTGCGGCGGCTAGTGGTAATGGTCCGCCAAGTGGGGTAGTGACAACAGAGGTCAATAGACCCGTTGCAACAGCCAGTCCTGCACCAAGCCCCCCTTCAATCACTTGATCTCTTCCGTCATTCCCCTGTCTTTCCGCCGCCGCGATCTGTTCCTCAACCCATTCCTTATCTCTAGCCATATCCCACTCCTTTAGTTGCATGTCAATAATTGACACTTTAGCAGCCAATTATTGCATCTTAATGGCAGCGCCTGCTAAAACAAAAGCGATCGGTGCTTGACCTTACCCCCTTCCCGTATTAGGAGAAGGCACCTAAAGTGATGCAAAAATCAGGGGTTACATGGCAAAAGAAGAATTGATCGAATTTCCGGGCGTGGTGACAGAAATTCTCCCCAACGCGATGTTTCGGGTGAAGCTGGAGAACGGCCATGTCATTCTGGCGCATACCTCCGGCAAAATGCGCAAAAACCGCATCCGTGTATTGGCGGGCGATAAGGTGAATGTGGAAATGACCCCCTACGACCTCACCAAAGGCCGCATCAATTTCCGCGATAAGTAAATCAAGGAAACTTCTGTGTTTTGTGTCTGTCTAGTGTAGTGTCTCCAGCAGCGCTTTATCTTATGATTCACCCCCTCCCTGTCCCTCCCCCGCGTTGCGGGAGAGGGGACCGGAGGGAAAGCCTCTCCCCAAACACAAACGCTGGGTATGAGGCGCGATGGTGCATCCGGTCC
>JBIPLF010000018.1:0-33695 GCA_044368015.1 Rickettsiales bacterium | reverse complement strand
CACTACGAAAACCACACGCAGCTAAAGGAGCATCTCTACAACTTCGTGAATGCCTAAAAACCCTGCAAGGACTCACACCTTATGAATACATCATCAAATGCGGGCAAAAAGAGCCAGAACCTTTTATCGTTAGTCCATCCCATCACAAAGTGCGACTAAACAACTACTACAGCCCCGTCATGAAATTTTCCTAATCACTAGGTCGGATGTTCGAATCATCTCGGTCCCACCATTTTTTGAGGTCGAGGTACTAAATAAGTATCTCAAAAGGGCCATCCTCCCTGCGTGAGTATGCAGTGCGGTGGCGCAGTGCGTGACCTCTCTCTCCATTCATGCTATGAGATTCCGGCATGGAATCACTCTTTCCTCTGGATCCCTTTATTCTGCGCGCATTAGCGGCGGGCATCGGCGTGGCCGTGGTTGCTGCCGTGATGGGATGCTTCGTGGTGTGGCGGCGCATGGCCTATTTCGGCGATTCGCTGGCGCATAGTGCCTTGCTTGGGATTGCGCTGGGGCTGCTCTGGCAGGCGAGCAATACCTTTCACCATCTTGCGCCGCTTCCGCTCGCCTATGCGTTGCAAATCAGCACTGTGCTGGTGTGCAGCCTGTTTGCGGTGCTGCTGGTGTGGTTGCAGCACAAGCGTGTGCTGGCAACCGATACGCTGCTGGGGATTCTCGCCCATGCGGCGTTGTCCTTCGGGATGGTGGCCCTCAGCCTGTTGCAGGCGCGGGTGGATTTGCAGGCCTATCTGTTTGGGGACATCCTCACCGTGACGGGGCAGGAACTGTGGTGGATTTACATCGGTGGCGCGATCATTCTCACCGTGTTGTGGCGCCATTGGGACGCGCTGGTGCTGATGACCGTGCATGAGGATCTGGCACGCGCAGAGGGGGTGCGCGGGTTTCGCTCGCAACTGATGCTGATGTTTTTAATGACGCTGGTGGTGGCGATTTCCATCCGCATGGTGGGGATTTTACTCATCACCTCCATGCTCATTATTCCGGCCGCAACCGCCCGGCAACTGGCGCGTTCACCCGAATCCATGGCCGTGCTTGCGGCCCTTCTGGGGGCATGTGCGGTGCTGGGTGGTATGGCGGCATCGCTTACCTTCGACACCCCCACCGGCCCGACCATCGTCACTGCGGCGACGCTGCTGTTTGTGCTGCTGCTGCCCTTTGCGCGGATTGCCTCGCGCAGATAATGTTTTTCATTGACATGCCGAGCGGTTCGGGGCATACAGCCTAGCTCATTTGATAGGAAAACTAGGGAATTCCGAATGAAGACCTATACGGCAAAACTGGCGGATCTCAACGCCGACTGGCATGTGATTGATGCCGAAGGCCTGGTGCTGGGGCGTTTAGCCAGCCAGGTTGCCAACATGATTCGTGGCAAGCATAAGCCCATGTTCACCCCGCATATGGATTGCGGCGATCATGTGGTGATTATCAATGCCGAAAAAGTGGCGCTCACCGGCGACAAGCTGAATCAAAAAACCTATTACCGTCACACGGGCCATCCGGGCGGGATCAAGGAGGCCAATGCCGGAAAAATTCTGGCAGGTCGTTTCCCGGAACGGGTGATTGAAAAGGCCGTGGAGCGGATGATTACCCGCGGGCCGCTGCAACGCCAGCAGATGAAAAAACTGCATATCTATGCCGGTAGCGAACATCCGCATGCCGGTCAACAACCCAAGCCGCTGGATTTCGCGGCGCGTAACCCCAAAAACAAAAGGTAGTGTTTCATGTCTGAAGCTCTTGCCACCCCTCTGCCGAAAATGGACAAGCTGGGTCGCTCCTATGCAACCGGTCGCCGTAAAAACGCCATTGCGCGTGCCTGGGTCAAAAAAGGCTCCGGGAAATTCGTCATCAATGGCCGCGAAATGCCGGTCTATTTCGGTCGCGAAACCCTGCGCATGATGGTCAATCAGCCTTTCGCTGCTACCGAGCGCGAAGGTTCGTTTGATGTGTTCTGCACGGTCGTGGGCGGTGGCCTTTCCGGTCAGGCGGGCGCGATTCGCCACGCCCTGAGCCGTGCGCTGGACCGTTTTGATCCGACTCTCCATGTCATTCTGCGTCGCAGTGGGTTCCTGACCCGCGATAGCCGGGTGGTGGAACGGAAGAAATATGGTCAGAAAAAAGCCCGTAAGCGGTTCCAGTTCTCCAAGCGGTAGTGTTCTCATGGAAACAGTTGATCAGGTGGTTCTAAGAGTTGTAGGCGATGAAAAGGTCAGTCCTTATGATCTTCTTTCGGCAACTGCGGGGGGGGAGCACTCTCCTGCTGCTGTTATGATCGCCGTTCATTCTTTAATAGATAAAGATGCTTTGGTTCTGAATCGCGATCGCAGTCTTTCTAGTACTGCGGAGCCACTTGTTGAGGCTTCAGCAGAGAGATCGTGAGTTGTTTTGATAGTTTATCTCTTACGCCACCTTCGGGTGGCGTTTGTGTTTCTGTTGCGCTATAGTCACAGTGCTCGAACGGTGAGAGGCGTATTTCTATGACTGAAACATCCATGATCGACCCGGAAAGCATCCCCCAGCAGGGCGAGTGCCCCAGCGGGGCGCGGTATCATATTCAGGGGGAAACACTCCCCAGCCTCGTCCTGCATGTGCCGAAGGGGACGACGATCATCGCCGATCCGGCTGCGTTTCAGTATCGCACCGATACGTTTGATGTCAGTGCCAACCCCTTCAAGCAGGGGCTTGGCAACATGGCCAAGCGGATGTTGAGCGGAGAGTCTGCTATTTGGCAAGAGTTCACGGCTACACAGGATGGCGATGTCGCGTTTCATACGTCCATTCCCGGCGTGATTGTGCCGGTGATGCTGCAACCGGGGCAGGAGATTTTCTGCCAGCCCGGCGCCTTTATGGCGGCGGAAGAGGGTGTACAGGTGAGTGCCAGAGTGCCGGGACTGCTGGCGGGGATGTTCGGTGGTGAGGATATTCTGATGCAAAAAATCACAGGCCCCGGTATGGTGTTTCTGGATATGGGAGGCACGGTCAGCAAACGGACGCTGGAGCCGGGCGAGAAGCTGATCGTCAATACCGGTAATGTGGCGATGTTCTCGGAAGGGGTGGAATACAAGACCGAGTGGGTTAAGGGATGGAATATCCTGCAACAAGGGTTGTTTAACACCACGCTCACCGGTCCTGGAGAAGTGTATCTGCAAAGCATGTCGCCGCAACAACTGGCGACTTCCATTGCGCGGCATTTGCCCACGCCTCAGAATGTGGGAGTGGATGCGGCCAGCTCCCTGTTTGAACGTTAACCTTGGAGTCTCTCATGACCAAACGATTGATGCTTATCGCCGTTTTTCTGGTGGCAAGTGGCTGCACGGCGGATATTCATCCCGGACATACACGGGTATCGGTGCCCGGCAGGGGCGTGATTCAACCCGATCATGGGCACGGTATGCCAGCCCATCATTGCCCGCCCGGTCAGGCGAAGAAAGGGCGCTGCTAAGTTTTTCTATAATAAAGGATTACGATGTCTACCTTGCTGCTGCACGCTTCCCTTGCCAAGGGCACCGGCGAGGTTACCATGATGCAGAAATGGGTAAACCGTCTGGCAGAAAAGCCGGACGTAGACCGCATTGTGATTCTCTCCGGCAGTGCTTTTTTGCTGGGTGGAAAAATTCCACTCCACCCGAAAGTGGAAGTGCGGGAGCTGCCACGGCACCGTTTTGATTATGCCCGTCAGGTGCATGTGAGTGCGGATGGAGTGCCGATTGAAGATGCCTACCCTCTGAATGCTTCAGAGCGTGCTGCATTAGAAGCCTGGCGTATACAGGGTAAAAATGCGGTAGAAGCGTTCTATGACGAGATTAAACCCGATGCGGTCGGCACCATCTACTGGCCCTGCGCCAATGGCGGAATTGTCGATCACGAAACCCTGCCGTTATTGGCATGCGCCCGGAAAGATGGTATCCCAACCTTTGCAACGACACGGGATATCCTTCTGGCCGATACACCTCCGGCACTGGGAAATTTCTGGTCGGCGGCCTCGGTTATTACGGACGTGCTGGATCGTCTGTATGTGCATGCCGATCCCCGCGTGGTGGCGCTGGAAGATAGCTTCCGCAGTGATCCTGTGGTGCAGCCGGGTAGTTTTACGCCGCATCAGGCTTCGGTGCTGTGGGACGCGGTGTGGGAGCAACTCCATTCCAAACTGACCTATACCGGTTATATGGCTCCAAATGGCACGGTAAAACCGGTGGATAGCGACTACCATGACAATGTCATCGTGGCGACGGGCATGGATTGGCACCCCTCTAACGATACGCTGGTGCGAGCGGTCATGCAGGCGATTCCCCATACCGGCGATGCCCTGAAGGCCAAAACCTGGCGATTGCTTGCCAATCACAGTCGGATTGAAACCATGCCCGCAGAGGAGGGGGGCGACGCTGCTCGTGCCACCCTTGCCTGGATGCAGGATCAGGCCGAGCAGTTGCGTCAGAAGGGGATCCGCGTTGAGGTGCAGGATGCTATCCGCGAATTACACAACACCATGGCCGTTTGTGGGCTTTCGGTGCAGCATGCCGGAGGAGCGCAATTATTGGAAGCTCTGGGGCTTGGTATTCCATTTCTTCCTTTCCCGCTGGGAATGGACGGGCCGCATTATGAGCAAAAAACCCGTCTTGATCTTCTGGAGCAGCAGGGATTATGTGTTTCTGGTCAGCGCCGCTGGTTGGAGGATGCCCGCGATGGCAACCTGTCCGCTACACAGTTTCTAGCCGATCGCATGTCTGAGGCGCATCAGCGTGGACGCTCGGAGTGCTGGCTGGATATGAACGGCGCGCAGACCACTGCTGACGCCGTGCATGGCTTGTTGGCGCGGGCAAAAGCGCGTGTTACCGGCTCTGCGAGTCTGGCGGAAATTCCGGCAAGCCTATCCCACCAGATGGCGGCGTAGTTCCGGTGTGACGATCGGCTCAACCCCAAACCATGCGGCGAAACCCGGACGGGCCTGATGGATGAGCATCTGCAAGCCATCCACGGCGAGGAGTCCCCGTGCGGAGGCGGCCCTTAGCAACGCGGTTTCCAGCGGTTTGTAGACAATATCATACACAATCCCCTGATCGGGCATGGGGGAGAGGTCGATAGTAAGCGGCGGCTGGCCGGTCATGCCAAGCGTGGTGCTGTTGATGAGCAACCCCACCTGCGAGAGCATGGAGGGAATCGCCTCCCAGTCGATGACCATCAGTTGCGAGCCTAGCTCCTCTGCCAGTCTTTCAGCGCGTTCACGCGTGCGGTTGCTGAGTAGAATCATCGGGCATCCGGCATCCATCAGCGCTACGCAGACGGCCCGCGAGGCGCCGCCAGCACCCAGCACCAGCGCTGTGGTTTGCGAGAGGTCGGTGGCGGGGGAGAGGTCGCGCAGCCCTTCCAGCAGGCCGAATCCGTCGGTGTTGCGGCCGACGATTTTGCTGTCCTCGAAGACCAGTGTATTCACCGCGCCCACGCGTTCTGCCCGTGCGTCCAGCTCGTCTACATACTGCATCACCCGTTCCTTGTGGGGGACGGTGACATTCAACCCACGAAAACCAATTTGGGGCAACAATCGTAGCGTGGCTTCCAGATGCTCCTCGTGCACATGCAGCGGCACATAGGCACCGTCGATTCCGTACTGCGCGAGCCAGTAATTGTGCAGGCGAGGGGACAGGCTGTGCGAGACGGGATCGCCAATCACGCCTGCCAGTTTTCCCGCTCCGGTGAGGGTGTGCATTACACTGTATCCTTTGGGTTCTGAGTATAGGTTGGGTATTTTTCTAAACGCCTCCACGTCTCTCCCCTCCCGCTTGCGGGTTTGGGGCACTGCCCCAAAGGCAGGGGGAGGGGGGTCTTTCAATAACGTTGATAATGCTGGAAACCTAAGAGGAGAATCAGCGTCATATACAGTGTGCATTACACTTTCTCCAATACCAGTGAATCGAAATCGTCGCGCAGATGGTCCATCGCCCGGCGGATTTCCGGCTCCGGCACACCCCGCGCTTTCAGCAATGCGCCGCCCAGCAGGAGGCCGGTTTCCAGCGCCTCCTTGACCACAATATCGGCCCCGCTGCTTTTCAGGGCGTTGGCCTGAATCTCCCCTTCCGCCCGCACGACAATCCGCAAATGCGGGAAGGCGGCGCGGATGGATTGCACCGTGCGCTGAATGCGCGCCGTGCCGCTGTAGGTGAGGACAATCATATCCGCACGCGCCGCGCCTACGGCTTTCAGCACCTCCGGACGGGCGACATCGCCAAAATAAATGGGGAGGTGGTAGCGCCGTCCCAGCGAGACTTCGCGGGGGTCGAGGTCCAGAATCACATAGCTATACCGTTCTTCGTCCAGCAATTTGACGATGGTTTGGCCCATGCGTCCGAATCCCACAATGATGATATGGTGGTCGAGGTCCGCCGTTTCGGCAAACTCCTCCGGCGAGGGAGTGCGGTCCATGCGGTCAAGCCGGATCACATATTTGCGGGCCAGCGAGTCCAGCGCCGGGGTGATGGCCATGGAGAGCGAAACGGTGACCATCAAAAACTGCACCACATCCGGAGCAAGGAGTTTTCCGGAAGCCGCCAGACCAAACAGCACGAAGCTGAACTCGCTGCCCTGCGCCAGCAGAATGCCCAGATGCATGGCGCTGCCATTGCGTAACCCCGCAGCGCGTGCCATCAGAAACAGCACGCATCCCTTCAGGCAGATCAGCCCTGCGGCCAACCCTAAAAGGATGGGCCAGCGCGCCAGTACCATGTCCAGATCAATCGACATGCCAATCGTCATAAAAAACAGGCTGAGCAGCAACCCTTTGAAGGGAACGACATCGGCCTCTACCTGATGCTGAAACTCGGTTTCTGCTACCATCAGCCCGGCGATAAAGGCCCCAAGCGCCATAGAAAGCCCGGCCATTTCGGTCATCATCGAGGCACCAAGCACAATCATCAGCGTGGTGGCGACAAACAGCTCATGGCTGCGGGTTGCGGCCACCATGCGAAAAAACGGGCGCAGCAACAGACGTGCAAGGATGAAAATCCCCAGCATGGTCAGAATGGCCTTCACACTCGCATAGCCGATTGCGCCCATCAGGGACTCGGTGTTGCCTTCCGCCAGCAGCGGGATCAACACCAGCAACGGCACCACGGCGAAATCCTGCAACAGCAGCACGGCAAGCCCCACCCGCCCCACTTGCGAGCAATGCTCGCTCCGCTCGGCGCAGATTTGCAGCACAATCGCCGTGGAGGAGAAGGCCAGCCCTGCACCGATGATAAAGGAGGCCTCGCTGGAAAGCCCCATGGCCTTGGCGATCATCCCAAAGCAGGTGCCGGTGATGAGCACCTGCGCGGAGCCAAACCCCAACACATAGGAGCGGATTTCCCGTAATCGTGAGAGCGAGAGTTCCAGCCCGGTGAGGAACAGCAACAACACCACGCCGATTTCGCCAATGGCGCTGGCGCGCTCTACATGGGTGATGATGTGGAAGCCATACGGGCCGATCAGCGCCCCGGCAACCAGATATCCGAGCACTGGGCTGATCCGTAAATGGCGGAAGCTCGCCACAATCAGCACGGCCGCCGAAAGCAGAATCATGACGTCGGTGAGGTAATGGTGTTCTGCCATGGCGGGGAAGATAGCGTCTGCGTGACGATTTGTCACGGAGGGAGTGGCCTTGGTATTGAATCATCGTTTATCGAAGCGTTGCGATGCGCTACACGGACTGCATGATATCTATCCCGACACGCTACCCTCTCACGGCGGCTTTCTTGTGCGGATTGGCGGTGGCGACCGCCTTGCCGCCCTGGCACCTGTTTCCCTTGTTGGTTCCGGGACTGTGCGGCGCGGTGTGGTTGATGCTGCGCGCCCCGACCCGCAAGCAGGCCTTTGCACGCGGCTGGTGGTTCGGATTTGGGTATTTTGTGCTGGGGCTGTACTGGATCAGCTACAGCCTGCTGGTGGATGCCAAACAATTCGCCTGGATGATCCCTTTCAGCCTGACGCTGATTCCCGCCGCCTGCGCCGTGTATAGCGGGCTGGTGGCGCTGTTGCTGCACCTCTCCCGGCGGCAAGGATTGGCGGCGCTGCTGTGTTTTGCTCTGTTGTGGAGCGGCTCGGAATGGTTGCGTGGCCAGCTCTTTTCCGGCTTCCCCTGGAATCCGGTAGCGGTGACGCTCGCCTGGTCGGACGCGTTGCTGCAACCGGCAGCGTATCTCCGTGTATGGGGGCTTTCGGCGCTGCTGCTGCTGTGGGCATCCATGCCGCTACTCATCACCTCGCGTCGCAGAATAGTGCCACTGCTGAGCCTGTGGGTGGGCGCGGGGCTTTCGGTCTGGGCATGGGGGAATATGCGCGTGTCGCAGCCGATCCTCGCGGGAGAGGCGATTCCCGTCCGCATGGTGCAGGGGAATGTGCCGCAAAGCATGAAGTGGGATGAGCAACGCAGTTGGGAATTTCTGCAACGGTATATCCGTCTCTCCAAAGGGCCGGGATGGGAGCAACAACGTATCATCCTGTGGCCGGAAACGGCGGTGCCGTTTGTCGCCGAGCCACAGGCGCAGTGGTTGTTTGATCTCCTCGCACAGGCGGTGCCGCCGGGTGGGGTACTCATCACCGGCGTGGTGCGTCGGGAGGGTGCGGAGGTGTGGAACAGCATCATCGCGGTGAATGCGCAGGGCAGGGTGGTGGCGCATTACGACAAGCGGCATCTGGTGCCTTTTGGTGAATATATTCCTTTCCGCTGGTTGTTGCCTATTGAGCGTATTGCGCCGGGCATGGGCGATTTCTCCGTTGGGCATGCCGGTGGGGTGCTGGAGGTGCCGGGCATTCCGGTAGCGCGCCCCCTCATTTGTTACGAGGCCATTTTCCCCGAACTGGCCAATCAGACACGCGGAAGTTGGCTGCTGGCACTCACCAACGATGCCTGGTTTGGCGATAGTGCCGGGCCGTATCAGCATCTCGCCCATGCGCGATTGCGGGCAGTAGAGCAGGGAATTCCGCTGCTGCGCGCCGCCAATACCGGCATCAGCGCGGTGGTAGAGCCTTCTGGTCGTGTGACGCAGCATCTGCCAATCGGGCAAATGGGTGTGCTGGATACGAACGTGGTTTTTTTTAGCGGGCACAACCAATAGTAGAGTAAATAGTAATGAGCGGTCTATCTATGGTGGTGGCTATCATTTTTTTCTTAGCCATTATTATGATTAATGGCGCATTCACAAAACTTTAACTTGA
This sequence comes from Rickettsiales bacterium, assembly GCA_044368015.1. Taxonomy (GTDB): domain Bacteria; phylum Pseudomonadota; class Alphaproteobacteria; order Rickettsiales; family RI-342; genus JBIPLF01. Next base: position 24,491 of record JBIPLF010000018.1, on the reverse strand, counting down.
AATTATCTCCAATATCGCGTTTCTATGCCGATAGAAAGAGGGGGCTGTTCTATGTGTGGAGCAGTCGAAAACACACGTTGAGAGTAATGGCACATCCAGTTGATATTTATGTAGGGAAACGATTACGCATGCGCAGGACCATTCTGGGCATGAGTCAGGAGTTGCTTGGTAATTCTATTGGTGTTACCTTCCAGCAGATCCAGAAATACGAACGCGGGGTGAATCGCGTTGGTTCCAGCCGCTTGTATCAGTTTTCCAAAGCGTTGCGCGTGCCAGTTTCTTATTTTTTTGAAGGCATCCACGAAGAGCAGGTTGGCGCGACCTCGAACGATAACGAGTATCCAGAGGCTTCTGCCGTTGTGGGAGCAGCTTCGGAATCGGAGGGAGAGGGATTCGAGATCGAGCAGCTCTCCAGCCGTGAAGCATCGGAGGTGTTGCGTGCCTATTTCCGCATCAAGGACCCTTCCACCCGTCGTAAATTGCTGGATCTGATCAAAAGCATGTCGTTGGAGCAGGCGTAGGCACTGTTGCTCTCTCGCATCGCGTTTTCCTAAACGGGATGCCATTTTTGTGGACTCTTTGCGGATCGCATGCGTGTCCGGACGATTTGCGGTAGTCTGTGAGCATGCCTTCTGCCGTTCAGTTATCAAAGGGTGCGCGTAGTACCAAGCCACAGCGTGTGGCGATTGGGTTTTCGACCCTGCTCGTGCTTGCGGTCGCCGTGGGGTATATCCCCGTGGTGCAATGGCCGTTCAACTGGATCGCCACCTTTTCTCATGAAATGACCCAAGCGCTGGTGGCGATGTTCTCTGGCGGCCGGGTGGAATCCTTTGTACTGCATCCCTTTGGGTATGGGCGAGCGGTCACCGATGGAGGCGATCCTACATGGATCCATATCAGTGGCTATTTTGGCTCGCTGCTGGTCGGGATGGCGATTTATTGCATGGCCGATCGTCTGGGGGAGCAGGCCACTAAGGTCATGGTGGTGCTGGCGATGTTCTGGGTGGTGGTGCCAGCGCTCTTCTGGGTGCGCGATGCGATGAGCTGGGCCGTGCTTGCCGGGTTATTTGCACAGGGAGCCAGTGTCTATTACTTCCAGCATCGTTATGTTGTGCGTCTTTTGTTACGCATCACCGGCCTGTATGTGTTGATGGATGCCTGCCGTGCCCCATTGCATATTCTGGATCAACGCTATTTGCGGGATGGTCTGGTGCTGGAGGAAATCACCGGCATGCCCGAATATGTGTGGCTGGCATTGTGGGTCATCAGCGGCATGATAGGCCTGATGGCGTTATGGTCTGTGCAGTCCAAGCTAAGCGAAGATAAATAATGCGTTTGTGTGTGATGTTGGCGACACTTACTAGACTTTTTACTATTTCCTTGCTAGTTTCAGAAGCCTATGCAGCGAAACCCTCTTCTCGTGACGCTTTTGGTCAGCAGCCTGTTGCTACAGGCTTGTGCGTCTGCGGTACCCAATGCGCAACGTCTGGGAACCACGGTCGTCACCGATCCCAATCGGGATGAGGAAACGCGATTGGCCGATTATTGCCGTACCCTGGCGCAGATGCGCGGCGCAAATAGCGAAGCCTACCGGGATGAGTGTGACGAGGTGGAAATCAGTCAGGCGGCTCCGGTGGGGGAGCGTCCCGCTGGTCTTGCGCCTGTGGATGAAGAGGCGCTTTCCGAGCCTGAATTACAAGGCGGTGAATGGTGGCAGCGCCCCGGAAATGTCGTGGTCAGCCTGCTGGCCGTTGCGATTCCCGTGGTGCTGGGCTATGTGGTGATTCGCTCGCTGGATGAGGACCTCAACTGACTTCTCCCTCTCCCATGGCTTTGGCCATTGAGCAGGCGCGAAAGGCTGCGGCACGCGGCGAAGTGCCGGTGGGCGCGGTGATCGTCTCTGCAAGCGGCGAACTGCTCGCCAGTGCCGGAAACGAGGTGGAGGCGCGTCACGATCCCACCGCCCATGCAGAATTACTGGCGATTCAGGAGGCGGCCAAACGCCAGCAAAGCCCGCGCCTCCACGCATGCGATTTGTATGTGACGCTGGAACCCTGCCCCATGTGCGCGCAGGCGATCAGTTTTGCGCGGATCCGCCGGGTCTATTACGGAGCGTACGACCCCAAGGGCGGTGGTGTGGATCACGGGCCACGCCTGTTCCACCAGCCAAGCTGCCATCACCGGCCGGATGTCTATGGGGGCATGGAGGAGGCGCCGTGCGCCCGGTTGCTGCGGGATTTTTTTCAGGAGCGGAGGGGGTAATATCTTCTTGTGGGTTCAACCTTTCTTAAGTTTTCACTGCCAGTCTGGTGCAGTTAAGAGATGACTTGGAGGTGAGGGGATGCACACCATAAAGAAAAGAGAAAGCGAGGGTTTTACGCTTGTTGAACTTTCCATCGTACTGGTCATCATTGGGCTGATTCTCGGTGGAGTGATGGTTGGGCGTAGTATGATACGTTCCGCTGGTGTCAACGCGGTTTCTTCGCAGTTGGAAGCTTATGCAGCTGCCACGCACACTTTTGTAGATAAATACCAAGGGTTACCCGGGGATATTACAAATGCCACCACTTTCTGGCCTAGTACCATAGTTGCAAATGGAGATGGGGACGGTCAGATGGATAATGCCACTGCGGCAAGTGTGGCTGGTGAAGTGTTCGGCGCTTGGGAACAAATGGCCTTGGCCGATATGATCAAGGGGGCGTTTAACGGATTGGCTGGAAGTGGAGGGTCAGGACACACGATTCCGGGAACCAATGCACCAAAGGGTCCTCTATCTGCTACTTCCTATAGCTGGGGATATGTAGGCACGTCTTCTGCCCATGGCAATTATTACGATGGTTATTATGGGAATAGTTTGTGGTTTGGAACTACCACCACCACCAGCGTTCCCACGGCAGCTGCGCTAACACCCGGCGAGGCCTACGGTATAGACTTAAAAATCGACGATGGGGTACCAGGTACAGGTAACGTTCGTACCTACCATAGTGCCACGGCTTGCAATACTGGTGCCGCTGCGACGGGAGCGACCTCCACCTATCTTACCACTTCTTCCGCGATCGCATGTCATCTCGTGTTTAAAACGGGATTATAACATTACCCGGATACTATCACCCTTGCGCCTTACCGTGGGGGTGGGTAGTCTGCGTTCCCATGAGTGATGTTTCTCCTACCTCTATCCAGACTAGGCTTGGGATTATCGCCGGGAGCGGGGACTTGCCGCGTATGGCGGTGGAGGCCTGCAAGCGTCGCGGGCAGCCCTTTTTCGTGCTCGGTTTTCGCGGGGAGACCGATCCCGAAACGGTGGAGGGGACTCCCCATGCCTGGGTGGAACTGGGTGCGATTGGCCATTCTATCCGGTTGCTGCGCAGCCACGACGTGCACACACTGGTGCTCGCCGGGCGGATTGCACGGCCGAAACTCACCGATCTGCGTCCTGATTTTGGCACCATCCGGCTGATCGCCAAGCTGGCGGCTTCGTCACTCACCGGCGATGACGCGGTGTTTTCCATCATTGTCGCGCATCTGGAATCGCAGGGTTTCCGCATTGTGGGGGTGGAGCAGATTGTAGAGGACATCCTCACCCCGGAAGGGCTGATTGGTTCCATCGCGCCGGACGCCACCGCCGGGCAGGATATGCGCATGGGGTTTGCGGTGGCTAAAACGCTGGGGCAGTATGACATCGGCCAGTCGGTGATTGTACAGCGCGGATTGGTGTTGGGGGTGGAAGCGATGGAAGGCACCGACGCGCTGATTCAGCGCTGCGCAGGCCTGCGTCAACCGGGCGGTGGCGGCGTGCTGGTGAAGGCGCGCAAACCCCAGCAGGAGAGCCGCGTGGACTTGCCCACTATCGGGGTTCGGACGGTGGAAAAAATCGCCGCTGCGGGACTCGCAGGGATTGCAGTGGAAACCGGTGCCACTCTTATGCTATATCGGGAAGCGGTCGCTGCAAGGGCAGACCAGCTTGGCGTGTTTGTAATCGGCATCACTTATCAGGAGGCTGCTCTATGACCCATTCCTCTCTCCCTACGGTTTTCATCATTGCGGGCGAAGCATCGGGCGACGCGCTGGGTGCGAAGCTGATTATGGGGCTGAACCGTCTGATGGGTGGGGAGGTGCGTTGTATCGGCGTGGGGGGCGACCAGATGGCCGCGCAGGGGGTGGCGAGTCTTTTCCCCATGAGCGAGATTTCGCTGATCGGCTTTACCGAGGTGATTCCCCATCTGCCGCGCATTTTTAAGCGCATTCGCCAGACGGTGGCGGCGATTCGGGAGGCGCGTCCCGATTGTGTGGTGACGATCGACTCCCCCGGTTTCAACAAGCGGGTCGCCAAAAAACTCAAAGGCAGTGGCATCCCGGTAGTGCATTATGTGGCGCCGAGCGTGTGGGCCTACCGTCCGGAGCGTGCACAGGAAATGGCGGGGCTGTTCCAGCATGTGATGGCACTGTTGCCTTTTGAACCGGACTATTTCCGCGATAGCGGCGTTCCCTGCACCTTTGTGGGGCATCCGGTGACGGAAACGGCAGTCAAGCCGAGCGATCGCAAGGAATTCCGCCTGAAACATGGCCTCGCTGAGGAAACGCCCCTGCTGGCCATTCTGCCTGGATCCCGTCGTGGAGAAATTGAGCGGCATATGCCGATTTTCCGCGAGGCGATCTCGCAGGTGAAGGCGCGTCACCCGAACCTTGCGTTGATGCTGATTGTGCCGCCGGAACATGCGGGGCTTGCCTTACACCTCACCAATGGGTGGCAAGAATCGGTGATTTTTATCACTAACCGCGAGGAAAAAACGCATGCCTTTGCGAGTTCCGATCTGGCGCTTGCCAAATCCGGCACGGTGACGCTGGAACTGGCGGCTTATGGCGTACCGTCGGTGGTGGCCTATAAGGTGGGGGAAATCTCGGCCTGGATGATGCGGCGGATGATCCGCGTGCGCCATGTGAATCTGGTGAACATCTTGCAACGGCGTGAGGTGGTACCGGAATGCATTCAGGATTTCTGCCAACCGGCAATGATCGCCGATAGCCTCTCCCTCCTGCTGGAAAAACCAGAGGAACGCACATGGCAGACCGCCAAAGCCAAAGAGGCGCTGGCGATGATGAAACCCACCGGTAAGCGTACCGCTAGCGAACGCGCCGCCGAGCTGGTGCTGAACGTGATGGGCTATGTGGAGGAAGAGGAGGCGGCTGCGCCTTCTACTTCTGTCGCAGAGGCCGCTCGGCCAGTGGTGGCGGTGGGGTAAATGCCGTTCTGCCCCCTCTCCCTTTGGGAGAGGGCCGGGGTTGAGGGGGCGTGTTTCCTTCCCTCACCCGGCGCTGCGCGCCACCCTCTCCCAGAGGGAGAGGGAATGCCTCGCCTCTTGGGGGGGCGCCTTTTTTGCGTCTATTTATCCTTATGCAACCGCGTAATCCCCATCTGTTGCAGAATGGAAAGCGCGTTGCTCCATGACCAGTAGATCACCAGCCCCGCTGGGAAGCTGGCAAACATGAACAGGAACATGAAGGGCATCCAGCGCATCATCATGGCCTGGGTCGGGTCGGTGGGGGCGGGGTTCAAGCGTTGTTGAATCACCATCGTGGCGCACATGATGAGTGGCCAGGCACCAATATGCAGTAGGGCAGGCGGGTTCCAAGCCAGCATGCCGAAGGCGGTGAAGAGGTTGGTGGGGTCTGGCGCGGAGAGGTCATGAATCCAGCCATAGAAGGGGGCATGGCGCATTTCGATCGTCACCATCAGCACCTTATAGAGCGCGAAAAACACCGGAATTTGCAGCAGAATCGGCAAGCAACCAGAGGCAGGGTTGACCTTCTCCTTTTTATAGAGCGCAATGTAAGCCTGCTGCATCGCCAGTTTATCGTCTTTATAGCGCTCTTTCAGTTCCAGCATCTGCGGCTGTAGTTTTTTGAGCTTTGCCATGGCCAAAAAAGATTTGTTTGCAAGCGGAAACAGCAATAACTTAATGCAAACAGTGAGGAGTAGAATTGCCAACCCCACATTCCCCAACAGATGATAGAAATAATTAAGCGTGAGGAATATCGGCTTGGTCAGAAAGTATAAACGTCCAAAATCGACCGTGCGATCGAATAGAGGGATTTGCATTTCGCTTGCGTAGCGGTCAATGAGCGCTACTTCCTTCGGGCCTGCATAGAGATGTACCACGCTGTAATCGGAGCTTCCGGCTTGTAAGGTACGAGAATCGCTAAGGAAATCGGCCTGAATCCGCGCTGTGTTGTCGCGTTGATACTCCGAAAACTGCGCGGTGAAGCGGTCATCCCTGCCCGGAATGAAGGCCGTGAACCAATAATGATCCGCCAGCCCCAACCACCCTCCCTGCGAGGTGAAGCGGTGTTGATGCTGATCTTCCAGATCGCTGTAAGTAACTTCGGTAAGTTCCTGATTAAAAACACCCATTGGGCCTTCATGCACAATCGCCTGTATGTGTTTCAGGTCGGGACGCACCCGTTGCAGCAGGCCGTATCCGGCCAGCGTGATGGGCGCGGGCGAACGATTCTCCACTCCGCGGGTGATGGTGAGCAGGTAGTGCGGGTCCAGCGCCAGATTCAGGCTGAAGCGCACGCCTTCCGGGCTGATCCAGCTCAGCGTCACGGGGGTTTGGGGGGTGAGTTCCGGCCGGTCGGCGGTCCAGATGGTATCCGGACCGGGCAGCGTCACCTTGCCCGATGCGGCCGACCAGCCGATATCGGCAAAATAGCCGGTTTCTGCACGGCTGGGTGAGAACAGCGTCACCGCCGGGCTGTTGGGAGCAGTGGTGGCGCGGTATCTGGTGAAGGAAAGGTCGTCGAGTCTGGCGCCTTTCAGCGCAATGCTTCCCGACACTGTGGCGGATTTGATACGCACGCGGGGCGAAAGCGACAAGGCTTCGGTGCGCGGCAGGGGGGTGTTGCTCGCAACCGCAGGTGCGTTCAGGGCAATGGGGGCTGCCTGCGTGACGGGCGGAACGGGCGGGCGTACCGGAAAGAAATATTGCCACAGTGCCAGAATTAACAGGGACGCCACAAAGGCGACGATCAGGTTGCGCGATTCACCGGGATGAGGCTGTTGCATCAGGAAGGTCCTTTAGGCTCTGTTGACGGCGGAACGGGGTCGTATCCCGCACGGGCGAAGGGATGGCAACGCACAAGACGTTTGAAGGTGAGCCAGCCTCCCCGCCAGAAACCATGCATCTGCAAGGCGTCTTCGCTATAGCAGGAACAGGTGGGCTGGAAACGGCAATGCCATCCGATCCACGGGGAGAGGAGATAGCGATAGAGGCGCAGAAAGGCAACTGCGATCATCGATGCCATGCGTTCCGATTTACGCATCCGGTGCAGGATGACGCCGATCCTGAGCCGCATGCAACTGATGGGTGGCATAGCGTATGTCCTTGATGAGGGACCTGAAATCCCGGTCAATCGCGGCTTTGCGTCCGATCAGCACATAGTCAGTGGCGGGCCGTCCCAGAGTGGCCAATGCTTCTTGCGCCGCTGCACGCAGGCGCCGCCGCACACGGTTACGAATCACCGCATTCCCTACTTTTTTCGATACGGTGAAGCCTACTCTGGTGGGGAAGTCTGCGTGACTATCCGCGAGTTGCACTACCACACCGCAAGTGGCGACATGATGAGGCGACCGTTGCGCCGCGAGAAATTCTGCACGGCGCTTCAGTCGCTTCAACGAGGCCATCTGTTTAGGCGGAGAGGCGCTTGCGGCCTTGCGCGCGACGGCGACGGATCACCGCACGGCCTCCGGTGGTTTCCATACGGGAACGGAACCCGTGACGGCGCTTGCGGACAATACGGCTAGGTTGGAAGGTGCGTTTCATCTCTCATTCCTTTGCAAAAGAGGCGTTCTGTATAAAACCTACAACAGGGGTTTGTCAAATGGAGATAAAAGTTGTCTGGAAAACTTTGTGCTTGCTCGTCCCGTGATTCGTTCCTACTATCCCACATCATGTTGGTTTGTTTTTCTCTTAGGGTACGACATATTGTGATTACATGGTGTGCATCGCGGGTGGCGTCATTTGGATGTTCTTCCTTGCGTCTTGCCTTGTGCTTTGTATTGGCCCTATCAGGGTGCGGTGGGTCTCAGCCTCTCAATGATTGGGGTAAGGGGGGGGTCGACCCCCATGGCGGGTTGACGCGAGACGATTACCGCGATCTGAATAAGCCCTCTGAAGCGGTTAAACGGGATGCTGTGGGTGCAGATTTCAACGCAAAGGACGCGGAAATTCCTGATTTGGCCTCTATTCTGGTTGCTCCGAAGCCTCCGAAGGATGTGGATGAGCGTTTGGTTTCGCTCTCGGTAACCGACGATGTGCCGATCCGGGATGTATTGATAGAACTGGCGCGTCTGGCCGATGTGGATCTGGAGTTAATGTCAGACGTCACCGGCGGCATTATTTTTCGCGCTAAAGAACGTCCTTTTCACGATGTCGTCGACCGTGTCTGCTCGCTTGCTGCCTTGCGCTGTACTACGGATGGTCGCGTGTTGCGCGTGGAGCGCGATACCCCTTACCTGAAGAGTTACCCTCTGGATTTTCTGAATATTGTGAGGTCAGGAGAAGCTAGTGTTACCGTTAATACGAACGTGCTTTCTGCTAGCGGGACAGGGAGTAGCGGTCTGAACACCGGCTCCAGCGCATCCATTACTTCCAAGGCCGATAGCGATTTCTGGGCGTCTCTGGAGGATGGGATCGAGAAAATTCTGGAGGAGTCCGAGCCGAAGATACAGGCTGTTTCCGCTGTTTCATCCTCTGCCAAGGCCGATGCTACCTCTGCTGGCGCGGCCGCCGCAGCGGGAACCACTCCTGCGGATGTCGATGCCGCTAACATGCAGAAGGCAGAGCAGGCAGCCGCAGCGTTAAGTGCCATTGCGGCACCCATGGCAGATGAAGTCTCAAGCGACAGTAGTGCCGCCTCGACCACCGGGGCGGGTGAGGAGGATGACAAAAAAACCTATTTTGTCCTGAATAAACAGGCAGGCGTGTTGATGGTTTCTGCTACGGATGCCAAACACAAACGCATTGAAGGTTACTTGAAGCAAATTCAGGAGATGACTTCTGCTCAAGTGTTGATAGAGGCAAAGATTGTCGAAGTCTCGTTGACGGAAGATTTTGCCAGCGGGATTGATTGGGGGCAGGTTGCTTTTAATGGCGATCTGGATTTGGATTTTGATATTTCGAGTAGTGCAAGCAACAGTAGTTTGGTTATTGCTGCTACGAATAGTAGTACCAGCGCCAATCTTCTTGAGGCTGCGGTACGCCTGACGGAGAAGTTTGGAACATTACGCACCTTGTCGAATCCGCGCGTGTTGGCCATGAATAATCAGCTTGCCGTGCTGACATTCGCCGAGAATGAGGTGTATTTTGATATTGATATCGAAAAGGAGGAAAGTGATACGGTCAGTGGTCCAAGCACAACCTATACCGTCAATAGCGAGGTCAAAACCGTTCCCATTGGGCTTATTTTGGCTTTGCAACCGGTGATCAACCGCGCAAGAAATGAGGTGACGCTGACCGTTCGTCCCACACTTTCTACCCTTTCCAGGAGTGTTCAGGACCCAGCCACAGCTTATTTGATTAGTCAGACTACGGGATTAAAAGACCTCAAAAACGGTGTTCCTGTGGTGAAGGTGCGCGAAATGGATTCCGTGATGAATATGAAAAGCGGTGATGTGATGGTCATTGGTGGCTTGATGGATCAGCGGGCCAAGAATGATGATGTCGGTGTCCCGGGACTTGGCGAAATTCCATGGCTCGGCAGTGCTTTTAAGAGTGTTACCAAGGAGAGCAAGTTGGTGGAGACGGTGATTTTTCTTAAGGCGACGATTATCGATAAATCGAGTGTCGAGCGTGAGGATGTAGAGTTGTACCAAAAGTACACCACGGATCGCCGTCCGCTCGTCTTTTAGAAATTATAAAAGGTGATGCTATCATGTTTTATGCGATCGTTCGGTATGTGATTCTCACGGCGGTGAGGGATCGCTTGTTTGTTGGCTTGCTGGCCGCGATGCTACTGGCGGCATTGATTTCCTACTCCATGTCGGCGACGGCTCTGGTGGAGGAACATGCGATGCGATTGGCGTTCCTCTCTGGCAGTTTGCGGCTCATCACCGTACTTGGCATGGTGATTTTTACCTGCTTCCATGTCCGGCGTACCTTCGATTTGCGAGAGGTAGAGAGTATGCTGGCGCGTCCGATTTCGCGATCCAGGTTCATTCTCGCTTATTGGACAGGGCTTGCAGTGATTACCTGCGGTGTGGTGTTTCTGGTGGGAGGGATTGTTCTGGGCGCCTCCACTCCGGCATCGCCTATCGGTGGAGCGGTGTTGCTCAACCGGGTGCTGTTTTGGTCGGGTAGTTTGCTGCTGGAAAACTTGATCGTCGTGGCGATTGCCCTGTTTGGGTCGCTCATTCTTTCCAGCGCGGTGAGTTCGGTACTGTTTACCACCGCCTTTTATGTGCTGGCGCGGATGATGGCGTTTTTCGTGATGACGGCAGAATCGGTATTGACCCGGTTTGAATTCCCAACCCTACGGCGCATCCTGCACGGAGTAGGAGTGTTTATGCCGCGCATGGATTTCTTTACCAAGAGTGAATGGCTTGTCTATGGCAAAGACATTGCCGAGGGGTTGCAATATTCTGCCTTTCAGGCGGCGTTGTATCTGCCGTTGCTACTGGTAGCGAGCATGTATGATTTTAGCCGTCGTCAATTTTAGGGGGCGTGATGCGTCTCACCTGGTGTAATCGCTATCTTGCACTCACCTTGGCAGTGTTTGCCACGCAGGTTGCGTTTAGTGAATGGGTGCATAAACGCAAGCCGGTGCTGGAGATTGTCCCCACCCCACCGAGTGAGTTAACCCTGCAAGCGCTCGCCTTTGGTGACCCAACCTTCTTTTTCCGGGTGATGGCGGTGAATGTACAGAATATGGGGGATACGGGGGGGCGTTCCACCAACATCGACAAATACGATTACACCAAGCTCACCCGCTGGTTTTACCTGATGGATCTGCTGGATTTTCGGTCCAACCATATGCCGACCCTTGGTGCCTATATTTTTGGCCAGTCGCAAAAGAAAGAGAATATCCGGCTGATTGCCAAATATCTGGAGGAGCATTCCTCGCGTGATCCGGGGCTGAAATGGTGGTGGCTGGGGCAGGCGATGTATCTGGCCAATCACGAGCTGGAAGACAAGCAATGGGCGTTACAGATTGCCTATAAACTGGCGAAAGCACCGGGTAACCTGCCCATGTGGGCGCGGCAATATCCGGCTTTTATTCTCAATGATGTGGGTAAAAAAGAAGAGGCTTTCCATATCATTCAGGGGATTTTGCAGAATCAGAGCCATATCTCGCAGCAGGAGATGAATTTTATGGATTACTTCCTGAAAGAGCAGCTCAAGCTGCTCGATCCCTCGGTGAATCTGGAGAGTATGCGCGGTGTACCCCAGCGGTGAGGCGAGTTTTATAGTGTTTTCGCTTTTATGTTACGCTAGGCATCCGAGGCGAGTAGCATTCCAGCGTAGGCTTTCTACGTGAATTTTAGGAGTCCGATGGATAACGACGCGTAAGATAAAATGGGAAATACGATACTGGCTATGGCTCCGTTCCTTCTCTATACTGCTCCCCATGTCTGACATACTGACCGTTGGCCTTGGCGCACGCAGCTATCCGATCCATATCGGGGCAGGGGGCATGGCGCGGGCCGGGGAGTGGCTCTCGGCGATGCTGCCCGGCGCGAGGCTTGTGGTGGTGACCGATGAAACGGTCGCGCCGTATTACCTGTCCCCCTTAGGTACCTCGCTTATCCAGGCCGGGTTGCGGGTGGAAACCATCACCCTTCCCGCTGGGGAGGGGAGCAAAAGTCTGGACGTGCTGGGGCATCTCCTCTCACGGTTGCTCGATTTGCAGCCGGATCGTCGCACGGTGCTCGTGGCGCTTGGTGGCGGGGTGATGGGCGATCTGGTTGGGTTCGCGGCGAGTATTCTGCTGCGTGGGGTGCGGTTTGTGCAAATTCCCACTACCTTGCTGGCGCAGGTGGATAGCTCGGTAGGTGGTAAAACCGGCATCAATCTGCCGCAGGGTAAGAATCTGGTGGGGAGTTTTCACCAGCCGGTGGCGGTGATTGCCGACACAGACACGCTCATGACCCTGCCAGACCGGCAATTGCGAGCCGGTTACGCCGAGGTCGTGAAATACGGACTTATCAACGATCCGGCGTTTTTTGTATGGCTGGAAACACACGGGGCGCAAGTGCTGGCACGCGACGCCGCGGCGCTTACCCACGCGGTGACGGTGAGTTGCCGTGCCAAGGCGGCGATTGTTGCCGAGGACGAAACCGAGCAGGGCGCACGGGCACTGCTGAATCTGGGGCATACCTTCGCCCATGCGCTGGAGCGCGCCACCGGTTTTAGCGAGCGATTATTGCATGGCGAGGCGGTGGCGGCGGGCATGGTGATGGCGTTTGCGCTTTCCGAGCGGTTGGGGCTGTGCGCTGCGGAGGATGTCGCCCGCGTGCGGGAGCATCTGCGCCGGGCGGGACTTCCTGTGACGTTGCGCGAAGCGGGAGTGACCACCGATGCGGCAACGCTGGTACAGTGGATGCGTGGCGACAAAAAAGCGATGGATGGTCAGCTTACTTTTATCCTTGCGCGTGGCATCGGGCAGAGTTTCGTGGCACATTCGGTGGCGGGTGATACGGTGGAGGCATTGTTGCAACAAGCTGAGGTGGTAGGATGAGCGATTCGCTCTTCTGGTCGATTGGGTTAGTCATCCTGTTTACCCTGATTTCCGCGTTCTTCTCGATTGCGGAAACGGGGTTGACGTCGGTCTCGCGGGCGCGGCTGCATAGTCTGGCACGCGATGGGAACCGGCGCGCTAAAATCGCCGAACGTATCCGCGAAGAGCAGAAAGAGGCGATGATCGGCACCATTTTGCTCGGTAATAATCTGGTGAATGTGGCCGCCTCTGCGGTGGCAACGTCCGCCGCGATTGCGATCGCCGGGCAGGAGGGGATTGTTTACGTCACCATCCTCATGACGGTGCTGATTGTGATTGTCTCGGAACTGACGCCCAAAACCTACGCGATTCGGAATCCGGAGAAGGTATCGCTGGCTCTGGCGCCGATTTTTCAGTGGTTAATTCGTATCTTTTGGCCCATCACGCGCTTGATGGAATGGACGGTTTCCGGGTTGTTTCGTCTGGTAGGCATCCGCGAGGATGCGGGCAAGGCGTTGGTTTCGGCGGCCGACGCGATTCGTGGGGCGATCGACCTGCAACATATGGAAGGCGGGGTGGTGAAGCAGGAGCGGGATATGCTGGGCAGCATTCTCGACCTTGGCGATCTGGAGGTGGGGGAGATCATGACCCACCGCAAGCAGATGCTCACGCTGGATATTGGGCTTCCGGCTGAAACCATCATCCAGAAAGTGCTGGACGCGCCCTATACGCGCATCCCCCTGTGGCAGGAAAATCCGGATAATATCGTGGGGGTATTGCACGCCAAAAATCTGGTGAATGCCCTGCGCTCGCACCCCACGGTGGCGGCACTGGACATGCGGGCGATTGCCTCCGAACCTTGGTTTATCCCGGAATCGACCAGCCTTTACGACCAACTTCACGCCTTCCGTGAGCGTCGCCAGCATTTTGCGCTGGTGGTCGATGAATATGGCACGCTGGAAGGGTTGGTGACGCTGGAGGATATTCTAGAGGAAATCGTCGGGCAGATCGACGACGAACATGATCGCACGCTACCCGGCATCCGGGTGCAGAAGGACGGATCGGTGATTGTGGATGGCACCATCACCATCCGCGATCTCAACCGCGAAATGGACTGGCACCTGCCGGACGCCAATGCCAACACCGTGGCGGGACTGGTGATTTACGAGGCCCGCGAAGTGCCGGAAGCTAAACAGGCTTACGAGTTTTTAGGGTTCCGTTTCAAGGTGTTGCAACGGCAGAAGCATCAAATCACCCGGTTGAAGGTCTCACCCATGCATGTGCCGGAGACAAAGGGGGAGGGGTGATGCATCCGGAGTTCAGAGTTCAGAGTTCAAGTCACCCCCTCCCTATCCCTCCCCCCTTCGGGGAGAGGGGACCGGATGCAGCATCGCGCATTACGATGAGCGCCGGTAGGGGGAGAGGCTTTCCCTCCGATCCCCTCTCCCGCTTGCGGGGGAGGTTGGAGGCAGTGCCTCCAAGGGAGGGGGCATTTTATCCTCTGCTCAAGCCATGATCTCCGCCTCCACCCTGCCCGCAATGCTGGAAGCGTCGGTGGCGCGGTTTCCTTCCCATGTGGCGCTGGATTTTATGGGGCGGCGCATCACCTACCAGCAGTTGGGTGGTTTCGTGGACGCCATGGCCGCCCGGTTGCAAGCCGAGGGGATTTGCAAAGGGGATCGGGTGGGGCTCTTTCTGCCCAACTGCCCGGCCTTTGTGATTGCCTATTTTGCCGTACTGAAAATCGGTGGGGTGGTGGTGCCGTGCAGCCCGCTCTACAGCGCCTCCGAACTGGCGCATCAGATGAAAGACGCCGACGTGCGGGCCATGGTGTTGCTGGATGTGGCGGAACTCGTGGCTACCTTGCGTCAGGCAGTGGCGGAACATCCGGTGGAGCGGGTGCTGGTCAGCCGATTGGCGGCATGGCTTCCTCTGGCAAAATCACTGGCGTATCGGGTGTTGAAGCGGGATCGTATTGCAAAACTATCGACCGGCGATCGTATATTGGAGGAGTGGATTGCTTCGTCGGCATTGCCTCCTCGCAATGACGTTCCCCTCACCCCCGACGATCTCGCCGTGCTGCAATATACCGGCGGCACTACCGGGCGTCCTAAGGGGGCGATGCTCACCCACGGCAATTTAACGGCGAATCTCCAGCAATGCCGGGCATGGGGCAGCACGCTGGAAGATGGCAAAGAGGTGGTGCTGGCGGTGCTGCCCTTCTTCCATATTTTTGCCATGACGACGGTTATGAATCTGGGGCTTTCTATCGGTGCGCGAATTTTGCTGCATCCGCGGTTTGTGCTCAAGGATGCACTGCGGGCGATTGCACGGGACCGCCCGACGCTGTTACCCGGTGTGCCGACCATGTTTGCGGCGTTTCTGAATGCGTGCCCTCCGGAGAACCCTCTCCCTGTGGGAGAGGGCAGGGTGAGGGGGGCATTCTCCTCCCTCAAAGCCTGTATCTCCGGTGGGGCGCCGCTGCCGTTGGAGATCAAAAAGCGGTTTGAGTCGCTCAGCGGTTGTCGGCTGGTGGAGGGGTATGGACTCACCGAATGCGCGCCGGTGGTGGCGGCCTGCCCGCTGGTGGGGGACGCACCCGAAGGGGCGGCGGGGCAATTGCTGGTGGGGACGGAATGCCGGATTGATCCTCTGCCCGATGCGGAAGACCGCAAAGTGGGTGAAATATGCATCCGTGGCCCGCAGGTGATGCGCGGCTACTGGCAGCATCCGCATGAGACCTCGGAAGTGCTGGACGCGGAAGGCTGGCTACGCACCGGCGATGTGGGCTATGTGGATGCGGATGGCTTCCTGTTTATTGTCGATCGCTGCAAGGATATGATCATCTGTGGTGGATTTAATGTGTATCCCCGTGATGTGGAGGAAGCGCTCTACCGTCATCCCGCCGTGCTGGAGGCTGCCGTTATCGGTAAACCGGATGCCTATTTAGGGCAGGCGGTGCATGCGGTGCTGGTGGTGCGGGCCGATTCCACGCTGACACCGGAGGAGGTGATTGCCCATTGCCGCCTCAGTCTCGCCAAATATAAAATTCCGAAATCGGTGGAATTTCGGGATTCCCTGCCCAAAACCATGATCGGCAAAGTGCTGCGGCGGGCGTTGTAGGGTATTCCCTCGCTGTTGTCGAACGCTTCCACCCCCTCCCGGACTCGCTGGCGACTCGCTACGCTCACGCCGTTCGCCGACCTCCCCCATCAAGGGGGAGGTAGAGCTACAGGCCTGTTTAGAAAACACAATGCTATAACTTCCAGAAGCGTGGGGTCAACAGCACCATCACCGAGAGCAATTCCAAGCGTCCGATGATCATGCCGATGGCGATCAGCCATTTCGCGGCATCGGGAAAACTGGCGTAGTTTCCACCCGGAATGGCGAGGGTGGAAAGTCCCGGCCCGACATTGATGAGTGCTGCCGCTGCTGCTGAAAGGCTCGCCAGATAATGCAGGCCCGTGGCCGAAAGCGCCAGCGCCAGCACAATAAAGCTGATGAAATAGAGGATCAGAAACACCAGCGCATCGTCCAGTTCTTCGCGGGGGAGGGGTTTGCCGCCATACCGCATCACATGCACGCCACGCGGTTCGATCACGGTGTTGAGCTGATTGCGCAGATACTCCAGCACCAGTTGCACGCGGTGGATCTTGAACCCTCCGGTGGAGGAGCCGGTGCAACTAAACCCAAAGGAAAGCCCAAACATGATGATAATCCCGAAATGCCCCCATTGGGTGTAGTCACCCAGTCCGTAACCGCTGGTGCTAACCAGAGAAGAGACATTGAACACGGCGTAATGCAGCGCCAGCAACGGCGTGAAACCCTGTGTTCCCCATAGCCACAATGTGACAATGCTACAGGCCAGTAGCAGGTTGTAGCTGTACCATCGCACCTGACTCACCCGCCACACGCTGCGCAGATTGAGGGTCATAAGCTTGTACAGGCAAATCATGGGCAGGCCACTGAGCAGCATGAAGGCACTCATGGTGGCTTCAATCTGGCGGTTGTCTCCAAAGAACGCGATGCCCGCATCGTGGTTGGAGAGGCCGCCTGTGGAGAGAATGGCCATGGCATAGGTAACGGCGTCCAGCTCCGACATACCGGCGATCCATAGCAACAGGGCGCAAAGCCCCAGAATCAGCCAGTAGGCAAGCCCAATGCCGCGCACAATCTCCTTAGCGCGTGGGAGGATTTTTTCATGCATATCCACCCCTTCGGCACGGAAGAACTGCATGCCACCGCCGCCCGTTTGCATGGCGGGGAGGATGCCAAGTGCCATCACGATAATGCCCAAACCCCCGAATGCCTGTACCAACCCGCGCCATAAAATCACCCCTTCCGGGAAGGCATCCATGCCGGTGAGTGTGGTGCTGCCGGTAGTGCTCAGCGCTGAAGTGACCTCAAAAAACGCGTCCACATAGCGGGGTTGCAGCGAGGAAAGCCATAAAGGAATCGCAGCAAAAAAGGGGATAAACAACCAGGTGCTCACCGTGACCAGAAACACATGCCGCCGGGTGAAGGTACCCTGAT
This sequence comes from Rickettsiales bacterium, assembly GCA_044368015.1. GTDB lineage: Bacteria > Pseudomonadota > Alphaproteobacteria > Rickettsiales > RI-342 > JBIPLF01. The sequence goes on along the minus strand of JBIPLF010000018.1, from coordinate 7,247 downwards.
GTCCACGGTTACTGAGGTATAAAATTCCGCCTACGAACAGGGTGAGGAAGGAGGAAATGGCAAACACCTGCCAATCCGGATTGTGGTAATAGAGATCAAGCAGGGCAGGCAGCATCATCGATCCGCCTAGAATACAGAGCAGCAAGCCATTGACCAGCAGCAGGGGTTGGAGTGAGAGCATGGTTGGCCTCTATGAGGATGTGTCATAAAATGTTAATAAATTTTCACTTTTTTTTTTACACTGCTTCACCTACCATGGACTCCGCTTATAACCCAAAACGGAGATGATGTGATGAATTTCGATCCTAACCAGCCACCTGAAAAGCTTCCAAGCGGTTTGTTTGTGCCTGGTTCTGCTGCTGGTGCTCAGGTTGGTGCATCGGGTGTTGCCGTACCGGCGCAAACCCTCCTTGTTCCCGGTCAGTCATCTGCTGCTGTTGCTACCCCTGCACTTCCAGAAGGGGCTACTCAGGATGCTTCTGGATTGCTGCTTCCGGGAGGTCCGACAGCTTCTGCGGCTCAGGGGGGTATCCTTGTTGCTGCTCGTACTGGAACGCGTCGCTTCTAATTATCCCGCCTTCCGTGCTGCACTCTGTTCCATTAATCCTGCGATCTGGTCGGCGATGGCGTGGACTTCCGCTGTTTCTTCGCCTTCCACCATCACGCGGATGAGGGGTTCGGTACCGGATTTGCGGATGAACACCCGGCCGCGACCGGCAAGGCGCGCTTCGGCCTGTTGAATGGCCTGTTGTACTTCCGGTTGGTCGAGCGGGGAATCGCCCTTGAAGCGCACATTGCGTAGCACCTGCGGCATGGGTTCAAAGAGCCGCGCCGCCTGACTGAACGGCTTGCCCGCTTGCCGCACCAGGGCCAGCACTTGCAGCGCGGCAATCAACCCGTCGCCCGTGGTGGCGTGGTCGGAAAGCACAATATGCCCCGATTGCTCGCCGCCGACATTGCAGCCATGCTGGCGCATCCCTTCGGTGACGTAGCGGTCGCCCACCTTGGTGCGGTGCAGGGTGAGGTTGAGGCTTTCCAGATAGCGTTCCAGCCCCATATTGGACATATGCGTGGCGACAATTCCATTGCCTTTGAGTTTCCCCTGATGGTGCATGAAGGTGGCCACCATTGCCATCAGTTGGTCGCCGTCGATGAGCATACTGCGTTCGTCGCACATCGCCAGACGGTCGGCATCGCCATCCAGCGCAATACCGACATCGGCACCGTGGCGCAGCACTTCCATCCGCATGACGTTGGGGTTGGTCGATCCGCAGCCGTCATTGATGTTAAACCCGTTGGGGGATACGCCAATCGGTATCACTTCCGCACCCAGTTCCCACAACACGGTGGGGGCGATTTTATAGGCGGCTCCGTGTGCACAATCGATGACGATTTTCATGCCGTCGAGGCTGAGGCCTTTGGGAATGGTGCGTTTGGCGTATTCGATGTAGCGTCCGGCGGCGTCTTCCAGCCGTTTGGCGCGGCCCAGCTTGTCCGGCGCGGTGAGGAGTGATTCATAGGGGGCAAGCATTTTCTGCTCAATTACCAGTTCGATCTCGTCCGAGAGCTTGTAGCCGTCGGGGTCGAAGAGTTTAATACCGTTATCTTCATACGGGTTGTGGGAGGCGGAAATCATCACCCCTAAATCGGCGCGTAAGGAGCGGGTGAGCATCGCGACTGCTGGAGTGGGCATAGGGCCGACCAGCACCACATCCATCCCCACGGCGATGAATCCAGCAGTGAGGGCGGGTTCGATCAGATATCCGGAAAGGCGTGTATCCTTGGCGATCACTACCCGGTGGCGATGGTCGCCGCGGTTGAAATGCACACCGGCGGCCATGCCGAGCTTGAGTGCAATGTCCGGCGTCATGGGGTAGGTGTTCACAGTGCCGCGCAGACCGTCGGTACCGAAAAATTGGCGGGAGGGGGGCATTGAGGGATCCTATGGTGTGTTCAAACTATTTTTATTCACTCCTCCCCGAATGGAAGGGCGTCATCCTGAGCCGCAGGCGAAGGATCACTCCGTTTGCGTCAACCTATCCGTGTCTCGCTTGTGGGGAGATCCTTCGGGGTAAACCCCTCAGGATGACGCTCCAGACGGTATCATGTGTCATACAGTACCCAGCCTCTTAAATCCGGCCGCTGTTTCCAGCACACCACCGGCGCGGAACAGGGTGGTTTCGTCGAAGGCTTTGCCGATCAGTTGCAGCCCCAGCGGCAGGCCGTTCGCCGAAAGTCCGCCGGGCAGTGCCAGCCCCGGAAGGCCCGCCAGACTGGTGGGGACGGTGAAGACATCGTTGAGGTACATCGTCACCGGGTCGTCCTGATTCTCACCAAATTTGAAGGCGGGAGTCGGCGCAGTGGGGGTGAGGAGCACATCCACCTGCTCGAAGGCTTGCGCGAAATCGCGGGCAATCAGCGCCCGCACCTGTTGCGCCTTGCGGTAATAGGCATCGTAATAGCCGGCGGAAAGTACATAGGTGCCAATCATAATCCGACGCTTGACCTCATGCCCAAACCCGGCGGCGCGGGTGTGGCGATACATCTCGTCGATGCTGCCGCCTTCCGGCATCACGCGCAACCCATAGCGCACGCCGTCATACCGGGCAAGGTTGGAAGACGCCTCCGCCGGTGCCAGAATGTAATAGGTCGGCAGAGCGTAATGGGTGTGGGGGAGGGAGACTTCGCGGATTTCCGCCCCCGCATCCTTCAGCCATTGCGTGCCTTTTTCCCACAGGGCCAGAATTTCCGGGTCCATGCCTTCCACGCGGTATTCTTTGGGGATACCGACCTTCAGGCCGCGGACATCGCCGGTGAGTGCGGCCTCAAACGAGGGAACGGGGAGTGCGGAGGAGGTGGAATCCTTGGGGTCGTGACCGGACATCGCTTCCAGCAGAATCGCGCAATCGCGCACGGTCTTGGCCATCGGTCCTGCCTGATCGAGCGAGGAGGCGAAGGCGATAATCCCATAGCGGGAGCAGCGTCCGTAGGTGGGTTTGATGCCCGTAATACCGCAGAATGCCGCCGGTTGACGGATGGAACCGCCGGTGTCGGTGCCGGTTGCGCCGAGGCACAGGTTCGCGGCTACCGCCGCTGCCGATCCACCCGACGAGCCACCGGGGACGCGGCAAAGCTCAGTATCGTTCGCGGCTTTCCACGGGTTTAACACATTGCCAAAGGCGCTGGTGATGTTGGCCGAACCCATGGCGAATTCATCCAGATTCGTTTTGCCGAGCATCACCGCACCGGCATTCCACAGCCGCGTGGTGACGCTGGATTCGTAGGCGGGGACAAAATTCCCCAAAATCTTGGAAGCTGCCGTGGTGCGGGTATCTTCCGTGCAGAATAAATCCTTAATGGCCAGCGGAATCCCCTCCAGCATGCCGCCTTCGTTGCGGGCGAGCTTGGCGTCCGATGCTAGCGCCTGCGCGCGTGCTTTTTCCGGTGTATCGGTGATGAAGGCGTTGAGCGCTTTCTGCGCGTCCATCGCCGTTAGATGGGCCTCGGTCAGTTCCGTGGCGGAGAAGTCCTTGCGGCGCAGCCCGTCGCGGGCTTCGGCGAGTGTGAGTTGGGTAAGAGTCATCGTGTCATTCCCGTTTGTGCAGCGCACACCATAGCGCGGACGGAGCGGGAATCAAGTGGAGGATGGGGTGGAAAGGGGGGCGCAGAAGATGCCTTAAAAAAAATGCAACATTTCCAATGTATGCTTTCACTCAGCGCAACCGAAGGAGGATATCATGGGAACGAAAACACACGCAGACGCAGATGAACGCAATAATGCAAAAATGAAGAGCGGGGGGGGTATAATGGGAATGGAAATGGTAGAGGTTATCAAAGGGATAACGCAGTAATTGACGAGGAAGAGTATCAGGAAGGTCAGTGGGAAGGAAACTTAAAACGGGCTGCAACTAAACATAAGGGGCATACTGCCGATGATTTTGGAGGTATATGATTAACGCTTCATCAACGGATGATGCTCCTCCAGCAGGGTTTTGAGTCGCTCGGAGGCGATATGCGTATAGATTTGCGTGGTGGAGATGCTCGCATGGCCCAGCAGCAGTTGCACGGAACGTAAATCCGCTCCGCGTTCCAGCAGGTGACTGGCGAAGGAATGGCGCAGCGCGTGGGGAAACACCGCTTCCGGCGGCAGATGTGCCCGCATCGCCAGCGCTTTGAGTAATTGCCCCAGCCGTTGGCGAGTGAGGTGCGTTTTGCCCGATGCAAACACCCATGGCGAGGCGGCGGGTCGCTCAGCGAGGTAGCGCTCCAGACAAGCGAGTGCCTGTGGGTGCAGCGGCACCATCCGTTCCCGTCCGCCCTTGCCGCGAATCAGCAGCAGGGGGATCAGCCTGCCCCCCTCGCGTTGAAGGGCGTTCATGGGAAGCCCCACCAGTTCGGAAACGCGCATCCCCGACGCATAGAGCATCTCCAGCAGCGTGGCGAGGCGCAAGCCCGCCGGGGTGTCATCCGCATGGGCGGTGGCGAGCAGCCGGTCCACCTCCGCAATGCTGAGCAGCGAGGGGAGGGGCCGCCCCTGACGCGGGCTATCAAGCGCGGTGGTGGGGTCGTCCTGCCGCTCCTGTTCCTCGCATAAAAACGCAAAAAATTGCCGCATGGCGGAGAGCTTCCGCGCGACGGTCCGCGCCGACAACCCGGCATCGCTCCAACCCGCAATCACCTGCCGGAGGTCGACGGTGGTGCAGGTGGCAACCCCGCTATGCAAAGCCGTCAGCGCGGCCATGACATCCAGCATATCGCGCTTGTAGGCTTCCACTGTATGCGGCGCGGCTCCCCGCTCAGCCATCAGCATTTCCAGAAAGGATTCAAGGAGGGGTGGCAGCGGTTACATCCCTTCTTTTTTTCATTTACTGGTGGGCATCACCGCAGATACCGCATAAACTCATTGCTGGGGCTCATCAATACCGTGGTGTCATCTTTGTTGATGGTTTTACGATAGGCCTGCATGCTGCGGTAGAAGGCAAAGAAATCCGGGTCCTTGTTGGCGGCTTCGGCAAAAATGCGTGAGGCTTTGGCATCGCCTTCCCCGCGCATGATATCGCTTTTTTTCTGCGCTTCCGCCATCAGCAGCGAGCGTTCCTTATCGGCGCGGGAGCGGATTTTCTGTGCTTCTTCCTCACCCAATGCGCGGTGCTCTTTGGCTTCGCGTTCGCGTTCGGCCCGCATCCGGCGATAGATATCCTGGCTGTTCTCCTTCGGAAGGTCGGCGCGCATCACCCGTACATCCACAATCTGAATGCCGAACCCGCCGGTGGTTTTGCCGCCGCCGGTGGCCTGATTCGCCTGCTCGTCCACCAGTTTCCGTACTTCTTGCATGATTTTGGCGCGTTTGCCGGAAATGATTTCGCTCAACGGATAGTTACCCAACACCTGACGCAGGCTGGATTCCATGATCGAACTCATGCGGCTGGCGATGCCACGTTCGTCACGCACCGTCTGCCGGAATTTGAGTGGATCGGTAATGCGATAGCGCAAAAAAGCATCCACAATCAGGCGCTTCTGGTCGAGGGCAATCACCTCTTTCGGCTCGGCATTGATGCCAAGCAGCCGCTTATCGAAATACTCTACATTGTGATAAAAGGGGATTTTGGCGTGCAGTCCGGGTTCCTTCACCACCTTTACCGGCTTACCGAAGGCGAGCACCAACCCCTGCTGGTATTGCGACAGGGTATAGAAGGTGTTGAGACTCAAAATCAGCGCGATAAATCCGATGATCGCCAGTCCTACATGCCGTGTTTGCGTCGCCATGTTACTGCCCTCCTTCAGCTGGTTTGGGTGCGGATTTCATCTCCGGAAGCGGTAGATAAGGCAGTACCTTATCCGAAACTCCGTCGCTTAGAATCATTTTTGGCATGCCGTTGAAAATGGATTCCATCGTTTCCAGATAGATGCGTTTACGGGTGACATCCTTCGCCATCACATACTCATTATAGACAGAGGTAAAACGCGCCGCTTCCCCTTCTGCCTGTGCCACAACTTGCCGCTGATACCCTTCGGCTTCCTGAAGGATGCGTTCGGCGTGACCACGTGCTTTCGGCAACACATCGTTGCGATAGGCCTGCGCTTCGTTGATGAGGCGTTCTTTATCCGCACGCGCATTCTGCACATCGCGGAAGGCTTCGATAACCTCCTCCGGCGGATCGGCGGGGAGCATCTGCAAGCGGACAATCTCCACCCCGGATTTATAGGCGGTGAGAGTATCCTGCAACAGATTGCGGGCATTAAACTCGATGTTGGAACGGCCATCGGACAGCACGCGCGCGATGGGATTTTTGCCAATCACCTCACGCATGGCGCTTTCCGCCGCGATTTTGACCGTTTCCTCTGAATCCCGCACATTGAACAGATATTCGCGGATATCGCGGATTTTCCACTGCACCTCAAACTGGATATTGACGATGTTTTCGTCGCCGGTCAGCATCAGGCTTTCTTCGGGAACGGGGAAGTTCTGCGCACCGGAACCGTTGGAACGGTAGCCAATTTCCAGTGAATTCACCCGCGTCACCTTGCTTTTCTGTACGGCTTCGATCGGCCATGGCAGGTGGTAATTCAGCCCCGGCTCGGTGATGCGCTGAAAAGCACCAAAGCGGGTTTCTACCCCTAATTCGTCGGGATCGACATGGTACATGCCGCCAAACACCAGCCACACCGCCAGTACGCCGAGGATCAGCACCGCACGCGAGCGTCCATCCCCGCTACCGCTGCCACCCATGCGGCGGCGAAATTGTTCCTGCCCTCTGCGCAGCCATTCGTCGAAATCGCCACCGCCGGGAGGGCGTCCACTACCGCCGCCCTGCGGGCCGCCGCCACCGCCGCCAACCGGACGGATGGGGCGCACCGGACGACTGCCCCACGGGCCTTTGTGCGGATCCTGTTGTTGTGGGTCCCATGCCATGGTAAGAGCCTCCCAAATGTAATCGTGGCGCACAGAGGTACCTCAAACCATGTTCAAACTCAAGGCAGATCGGCTTCCCAGCCGCGAATCGGTGCTTGCACTGTTGCAGCGCATCCCCGATCCGGTATCCGGCGAGAGTATTGTGGCAAGTGGTGCGGTGGCGCATCTGGTCATCGCACCCGGCAAAATCACCCTGATGCTGGAGATCGGTACCGCGCAACCCACTCAGTATGAAACCGCTCGCAAGGCGTGCGAGGAAGCACTCCGCAGCGTTGCCGGTGTGAAGCAGGTGCTGGTGGGGTTGACAGCGGAGCAGGATTCAGGATTCAGGGTT